>DASRUB010000130.1:0-7993 GCA_035655635.1 Rhodanobacter sp.
ACGGATCGCGTCAGCCACGGCATGCACGGCCTCGTCCTGGCCGACTACGCGCTTGTGCAGGTCGTCTTCCATGTGCAGCAGCTTCTCGCGCTCTCCCTCAAGCATCTTGCTGACCGGGATACCGGTCCAGCGCGCGACGACTTCGGCGATTTCGTCGGCGGTGACGCGGGTCTGTACCAGCTTGAAATCCTGCGTCTCGGCAGCGTGCGCGGCGGCCAGCTGCTTTTCCAGCTCGGGCAGCTTGCCGTACTGGATCTCACTCATCCGCGCATAGTCCTGCGAACGCTGCGCCGCATCGAGTTCCAGCCGCGCCTGTTCGATCTGTTCCTTCACCCTGGTGGTGCCCTGCAGCGCCGCCTTCTCCGATTTCCAGATCTCGTTGAGGTCGGAGAACTCGCGCTCCAGTTTTTCGATGTCGCTTTCCAGATCGGCCAGGCGCTGCCTCGATTCGCTGTCTTTTTCCTTCTTCAGCATTTCGCGCTGGATCTTCAGCTGGATCAACCGGCGCTCCAGTCGATCGAGTTCCTCCGGCTTGGAATCGATCTCCATGCGGATGCGCGAGGCGGCCTCGTCCATCAGGTCGATCGCCTTGTCCGGCAGCTGCCGGTCGGCAATATAGCGATGGGACAAGGTGGCCGCGGCCACGATCGCCGGATCGGTGATCTCCACGCCGTGATGCACCGCGTAGCGCTCTTTCAGTCCGCGCAGGATCGCGATGGTGTCCTCCACCGACGGCTCGCCCACGAATACTTTCTGGAAGCGGCGTTCCAGCGCCGCATCCTTCTCGATGTACTTGCGGTACTCGTCCAGCGTGGTGGCGCCGATGCAGTGCAGCTCACCGCGCGCCAACGCGGGCTTCAACATGTTGCCTGCGTCCATCGCGCCATCGGCCTTGCCGGCACCGACCACGGTGTGCAACTCGTCGATGAACAGGATCACCCGGCCTTCCTGCTTGGCCAGATCGCTCAGCACCGCCTTCAACCGCTCCTCGAACTCGCCGCGGAATTTCGCGCCGGCGATCAGCGCGCCCATGTCGAGCGAGAGTACGCGCCGGCCGCGCAGGCCTTCGGGCACTTCGTCCTTGATGATGCGCTGGGCCAGGCCCTCGACGATCGCGGTCTTGCCCACGCCGGGCTCGCCGATCAGCACCGGATTGTTCTTGGTGCGCCGCTGCAGCACCTGGATGGTGCGGCGGATTTCCTCGTCGCGGCCGATCACCGGATCGAGTTTGCCCTTCTCGGCGCGCTCGGTGAGGTCGATGCAGTATTTCTCCAGCGCCTGGCGCTGCTCTTCGGCGTTCTCGCTGCGCACGTTCTCGCCGCCACGCAGCTTGTCGATGGCCGCTTCGAGGTTGGCCTTGCTGGCACCGGCCGTCTTCAGCGCCACGCCGAGCTCGCCCTTGTCGTCCAGCGCGGCCAGCACGAACAGTTCGCTGGCGATGTATTGATCGCCGCGCTGCTGGGCCAGCTTTTCGGTGAGATTGAGCAACCGGGTCAGGTCATTGCCGACGTTGATATTGCCTTCCTGCCCACTGACCTTCGGCAAGCGCTCGAGGATCGCATTCAGGCGCTGCTGCAGTGCCGGCACGTTGACCTGCGCCTGGGTCAGCAACGGTGCGGTGGAACCGCCCTGCTGGGCCAGCAACGCTGCCATCAGGTGCGCCGGTTCGAGCATGTTGTTGTCACGACCGATTGCCAACGATTGCGCATCGGCCAGTGCCTGCTGGAACCGCGAGGTGAGTTTGTCCATGCGCATGAGCTTGTGTCCCCGCTGATCGTCTGACGGCAACCCGCCACTGTGCAAAAGATGCGGACTGCGATCCTTTATTCAAGCACCGCGCCGCCCCAGCAGGCATCTTTCACATTTGCTTTGACAGGGCCGGGCCGATGCCCAGCGCCCACGCCAGACCGAAAGCTCCGTTGCCGGCCGCGCCATTGCCCAGTGCAGGCGCGTGCTGGGCGTTGCTGCTTGATATCGACGGTACCTTGCTGGATTTCAGCGACGATCCCACGTTGGTCGCCACCACGCCGGAGCTGATCGGCCTGCTGCACGGCCTGCACGCCGCACTGGATGGTGCGCTGGCACTGGTCAGTGGCCGGGCGCTGGACGACATCGACCGGATCGTCGGACACCGGCGCTGGGCGGCAGCAGGCCTGCACGGCATGGAACTGCGGCGCTCGCGGTTTCGGGCGTCGCTCGCTGCAGCTGGCTCGCTGCAGATGGTCAGGAACGCGGCTCGCTCAGCCAGACCAGGCTGGCGAAACGGCCGCTGCGGGCGCCGTCGCGGCGATACGAATAGAAACGCGGGTCGGCACGGGTGTCGAACCCGCCGCCGTGAATGCGATCCAGCCCCGCCAGTCTCAGCCGCTGCCGTGCCAGGCCGGCCAGATCGCACCGCCAGTGCCCGGGCCGGGTCGCCTCGAAACAGGTCGCTGCGCCACGCATCGGCTCGACGAAGGCGGCGCGCACCTCCTCACCCACCTCGTAAGAGTCCGCGCCGATGCAGGGCCCGAGCCAGGCCAACAGCCGGCTTGGCGGTGTCTCCAATTGGGTCAGGGTGGCCTCCAGCACGCCGGTAGCCAATCCGCGCCAGCCGGCGTGGGCGGCGCCGATTTCGCTGCCATCATCGGCGCAGAACAATACCGGCAGGCAATCGGCGGTGAGGATCGCCAGCACCGTGCCCGGGATATGCGAGATCGCCGCATCCGCCTGCGGCTCGTCCGCGGCGGCGAGCGGACCCAGCTGGGCCACGTTCGTCCCATGCACCTGACGCAGCCAGCGCGGCGGTGAAGGCAGACCAAGCGCCTGCTGCAACGCGCTTCGATTGGCCGACACGGCGTCGCTGCCGTCGCCGCTGTGCAAGCCCAGGTTGAAGCGCTCGAATGGCGGCGACGAGATGCCAGGACCGAGTCGGGTGGTGATGGCGGCATGCACCTGCGGCGCGGCCGGCCAGTCGGGGAAAATCCAGCTGTCGGTCATGGGTGGGGATTCGCGATTCGGGATACGGGAGAGCCGGACGATGACACTGGGGACCCACCGCCAGGCGGCCCGACCGTATCAGTAATTGTCGGCGCCGTGTTCGACCAGATCTGCGCGCAGCGCCTCGATCAGCGCCAGTTGGTCGGCGGGGCGCTCGGCACTGAATGCCATCGCCTCGCCGGTGGCGGGGTGGATGAACGACAGGCTTTCGGCGTGCAGCGCCTGGCGCCGGAAGCCGCGCAGCGCGGCGACAAGTTCGTCAGTGGCGCGCCTGGGTAGTTTCAAGCCGCCGCCGTACAGCGGATCACCGACCAGCGGGTGGCCGATATGGGTCAAGTGCACGCGAATCTGGTGGGTGCGGCCGGTTTCCAGTTGGCATTGCAACAGGCTGTGGGCGCGGAAGCGTTCGCGCAAGCGGTAGTGCGTGACCGCGCGCTTGCCGTCTTCCTCGTCGCGCACCGCCTGGCGCAGGCGGTCGCCCATGCTGCGGCCCACCGGCTCGTCCACGGTGCCGCCGGCGACCATGGTACCCAGCACCACCGCCTCGTACAGGCGTTCCACCTCGTGCCGCGACAACAGGTCGACCAGTGCGGTGTAGGTGGGCACGGTCCGCGCCACCACCATCAGCCCCGAGGTGTCCTTGTCCAATCGATGCACGATGCCGGCACGGGGCAGCTCGGCCAGCTTCGCATCGTGGTGCAGCAAGCCATTGAGCAGGGTACCGGCTGGATTGCCCGCACCGGGATGCACCACCAACCCGGCCGGCTTGTTCAGCACCAGCAGGTGCTCGTCTTCATGCACGATGTCCAGCGAGATGGATTCCGGCTGACTGTGCACCTCGGTTTCCAGCTCGACTTCCAGCGCCACCTGCTCACCGCCGCGCAGCAGTTGCCGCGGGGCCACGGCGGCGCCATCCAGGGTCACCGCACCGGCTTTGATCCAGCCGCTGAGGCGCGAACGCGAGTAATCGGGGAACATATCGGCCAAAGCCTGGTCGAAACGCCGTCCTGCTGCGCTCAGCGGAACCTCCGCCTGCTGCCGTATCGTGGTCATGCCGGCCTCCGCGGGCGGAAGTCGGTTTCAGCTATCATGCCGGTTCGTTTCAACATCCGAATTCAATCCTATGCGCCTATCAAGTGGCTCGCCCACACTGTCATTGTTTCCACTGCCGGCCGTCAGGCTGCTCGTGGTTCTCGCGCTGGTCATGGCGGTCAGCGCCTGCTCGATGTTTGGCCACAAGCGCGACAGCATCGACACGATGCCGCTGGAAGCGCTGTACAACAAGGCGCACGCCTCGCTGGTGAGTGGCGACTACGCGGCAGCCAGTCGAGCCTACCAGCGTTTGATCGCACGCTTCCCGTCCGGCGACTACAACGAGCAGGCCCAGCTCGACTTGGCCTATTCGCAGTACAAGGACAACCAGCCGGACGACGCATTGTCCACGATCAACCGCTTCATCAAGACCTATCCGACCAACAAACACGTCGATTATGCCTATTACCTGCGTGGCCTGATCAATTTCGGTCGTACCAGCGGTATCGTCGAGCGCCTCACCAAGAGCTCCGGTGGCCAGTCGCGGCGGGATCAGGGCTACAACCTGCAGTCGTTCGACGACTTCTCGGAGCTGGCGCGCCGTTTCCCCGACAGTGCCTATACCGCGGATGCGCGCCAGCGCATGATCTACCTGCGCAACCTGCTGGCGCAGTACGAGATCAACGTGGCCGAGTTCTATCTGCGCCACAAGGCCTATATCGCCGCCGCGGATCGCTCGCAATACGTGATCGAGCATTACCAGCAGGCACCGCAGGCCGGCGATGCGCTGGCGATTCTCACCCGCAGCTACCTGGCACTGGATCGCAAGGATCTCGCCACCCAGACTCGCAAAGTCCTGGCGCTGAACTACCCGCAGCATCCGTATCTGGACGATCCCAAGTGGCCGCACGCGCCGTCCACGCTACGCAAGTTGATCCCGTTCTCCGGCCATCATTGACTGCGGGGCGCGAAGCGCCTCGCAGCGGGATTTGGGATTGGGGATTTGGGATTCGAAAAAAATGCGGTGCTGCGGGATCCGGCTTTTACGAATCCCGGTTTTCAACAGCCGAATGGCTGGTCATCCCGAATCCCCCAATCCCGGCCGCTCACCGCCACCCTGAAGTTATGGGGTAGCGCCGTTCGCGGCCGAACGCGCGGGTGGTCACGCGCGGACCTGGTGCCGACTGGCGGCGCTTGAACTCGTTCAACAACACCAGTCGAACCACCCGGCGCACCGTGTCGGCACCGAAACCATGCGTCACGATCTCCGCCTGTGATTGTTCACGCTCGATGAAACGCTCGAGAATCCCGTCCAGCTCTTCGTACGGCGGCAATGAATCCTGGTCGGTCTGGTCAGCGCGCAACTCGGCCGACGGGGGCCGCTCGATGACTTCCCAGGGGATGGCGGGACTCGGGACTCGGGACTCGGCAGAGCGAGCCGAGGCAAGCTTCGGCTCTTCGCTTGTTGGCTCTTTGTCCCGGCTTTCCCCGAGTCCCGAGTCCCGATTCCCGAGTCCCGACCACCCATTGCGCCACCGCGCCAACCGGTACACCGCGGTCTTGTAGACATCCTTGAGTGGCGCGTACGCTCCGCACATGTCTCCGTAAAGCGTGCAATAGCCGACCGCCATCTCGCTCTTGTTGCCGGTGGCCAGCAACAGCCGGCCGTGCTTGTTGGACAGCGCCATCAGCATCACGCCACGAGTGCGCGATTGCAGGTTTTCCTCGGTGGTGTCGCTGTCCTTGCCCGCGAAGACCGGCGCCAGCGCTCCGATGAACGAGTCGACGGTCGACTCGATATCGATCACGTGGTATTCGACGCCCAGTTGCTCGGCCTGCACACGGGCGCCGTCAAGCGACAACGGCGAGGTGTAGCGCGTGGGCATCATCACCGCAGTGACGCGCTCGGCACCCAGCGCATCCACCGCCAGCGCCAGGGTCAGCGCCGAATCGATGCCGCCGGACAGACCCAGCAGCACGCCGGGAAAACCATTCTTGTCGATGTAGTCGCGGGTGCCGCGCACCAGCGCCGCGTACAGCGTCGCCTCCAGCGAGTCGTCGGCGACGACCGGCCAGTCTTCCGCCATCCATGTGCGGGCGTCCGGATCGAATTCGGCCCACAACAGCGCATCGACGAAGGCCGGTGCGCGGGCAGCGATCAAGCCGTCGCCGTTCACCAGCAGCGAGCCGCCGTCATAGACCACCTCATCCTGGCCGCCGACCAGGTTGAGGTAGGCAATCGCACAGCCGGTTTCGCGCGCGCGCGCCGTCAGCACGGCTTCGCGTTCGGCTTGCTTGGCTTCGTCCCACGGCGAGGCATTGATCACCAGCAGCAGTTGCGCACCCGCCGCCGCGGCCTGCGCGGCCGGCTCCGGCCGCCACACGTCCTCGCAGATCAGCAGGCCGATCGTCACTCCTCCGACCACGGCGGTAACCGTCGCATGGCCAGGGCGGAAATAGCGTTTGTCGTCGAACACGCCGTAGTTCGGCAGCGCCTGCTTGTGCGCGGTGCATTCCACCCGGCCGTCGCGCAGCAGGCTGGCCGCGTTGTAGACCTCGCCCTCGCTATGCGGATGACCGACCAGCGCGGCAACACCGTGGGTCGCAGCAGCCAGCGCGGCCAGTTCGCTGTCGCAGGCGGCGAGGAAACTCGGCCGCAGCAGCAGGTCCTCCGGTGGGTAGCCGCTCAGGGCCAGCTCCGGGAATACCACCAGCGCGGCACCGCCGGCGCGCGCCTGTGCGATCAGGTCACCGACCCTGGCGGCATTCGCCGCCACCGCGCCGACGGGAAAATCGTGTTGGGCCAATGCCAGACGCAGCTTTGCCATGACGGCATGCATTCCATGGGAGTTATCTGGGCAATGGTAATTCAAGAAGTGGGCGTGTCCCCATCCGCCCTTCGGGCACCTTCCCGCAAGCGGAGGAAGGAAGCTCGCGGCTGTTTCCTTCCTCCGTTCACGGGGGAAGGTGCCCGAAGGGCGGATGGGGGCGGCTCTACCCCAACGCCACCAGAATCGCCGCCAACACCGACTCCGTACGCTCAAGCACGTCATGATTCCAGCAGCGCAACACCGTGAATCCGCGCTGCCGGAACCAGTCGTCACGCTGCACATCGGCGGTCGAATCCAGATGCCCGGAGCCGTCGACTTCGACGACCGGGTATTTTTCGAGGCAGGCGAAATCGGCGATGTACGGACCGAGGGGATGCTGTCGGCGGAAGCGACATCCGGCCAGCTGACGTCGGCACAAGCGCGCCCAGAGGTAGCGTTCCGCCACGGTCATCTCGCGGCGGAGCTGGCGCGCAAAACCGGTTTTGGCGTGCTCGCGCATGCTGGTCCTCGTCCGCCTGTATTCGAGAATCAGTCTGGCGAGCGCGACTGGATTCGGGCAGAGGATTCGTCGGCTGAAACTGTAGGTGCGCATCGGACTGTCGTGAAAGCGCCCCCATCCGCCCTGTCGGGCACCTTCCCCCGCGAGCGGAGGAAGGAAGTTGGCTGTTTCGATGGCTCGATGGCTTCCTTCCCCCGTAAAACGGGGAAGGTGCCCGACAGGGCGGATGGGGGCGCTCGAAAAAAAAGGCCGCGCAACGCGCGGCCTTTCATCAACATCATCCAATCATTGCTTACTTCATCAACTTCGCAAGCGCCTTGCCCAGATCCGCCGGCGACTTCACCGTGGTGACGCCGGCCTTCTCCAGCGCGGCGAACTTCGCCGCGGCGGTGCCCTTGCCGCCGGAAATGATCGCGCCGGCATGGCCCATGCGCTTGCCGGCCGGGGCCGAGGCGCCGGCGATGAACGAGACCACCGGCTTGGTCACGTATTCGCCGATGAACTCGGCGGCATCTTCCTCGGCGCTGCCGCCGATCTCGCCGACCATGATGATGCCTTCGGTCTGCGCATCGTCCTGGAACAGCTTCAGGCAGTCGATGAAGTTGAGGCCGTTGATCGGGTCGCCGCCGATGCCGATCACCGTGCTCTGGCC
>DASRUB010000131.1:0-4731 GCA_035655635.1 Rhodanobacter sp.
TGGGTTCGAGGTGAATGCTGAGGTGGTGGTTCGAGGGGCGGGGCTGGCCGGTTGCGTGGTGGCGCCGTCGGAGGCCGAGCCCACCAGCAGGGCGAACTTGGCCAGCACGCCACGGTTGGCCTTCGGCGCGGGCGGCTGCCACGCGGCGCGGCGCGCCGCGAGGTCGGCGTCGGTGGACAGCTCGCGGGTGTTTGCGTCGATGCGGATGCGGTCGCCATCCTCGAGCAGGGCAATCGCGCCGCCGCGGGCGGCTTCGGGTGCGATGTGGCCGACCATGAAGCCGTGGGTGGCGCCGCTGAAACGGCCATCGGTGATGAGTGCCACGTCGTCGCCCAGCCCGCGGCCGATCAGCGCGGCGGTGACGCCGAGCATTTCGCGCATGCCGGGGCCGCCGGCCGGGCCTTCGTTGCGGATCACCATCACGTCGCCTGGCACGACGCGGCCTTCCTGCACGGCGGCGAATGCGGCTTCCTCGCTCTCGAACACGCGCGCGCTGCCTTCGAAGTGGGTGCCGCCGTGGCCGGGGCCGTTCTTGCCCGGGATCTTCAGGATGCAGCCGTCCGGCGCCAGGTTGCCGTAGAGGATCGAGTAGCCGCCGCGCGGCTTGATCGGCGCGCTGACCGGATGCACTACCTGCTGGTCATCGAAGCGCGGCGCGGAGGCCGCTTCGGTGAACAGCGTGCGGCCGGTGACGGTCGGCGCGTCGTCCAGCATGCCGGCGGCGATCAGCTCCTGCGCCACGCGTGCGATGCCGCCCGCGTCGAACATCTCCACCGCGGTGTAGCGCCCGCCGGGCAACAGGTCGGCGATCACCGGAGTCTGCTCGGAGGCCGGCTGGAAATCCTCCAGCGACCATTCGACCCCGGCTTCGCGCGCGATCGCCAGCAGATGCAATATCGCATTGGTGGAGCCGGCGGTGGCGGCGACCATGCGCGCGGCGTTACGCATCGCGGTGCGCGTCACGAGTGCGCGCGGCGTGCGCCCTTCGCGCAGGCACTCCATCACCAGCTCGCCGCAGTAACGCGCGGCGGCGAGCTTGTCCGGATGGGTGGCCGGGATGTCGTTCAGGCCCATCGGCGACAGCCCCAGCGTGGTCAGCACCATCGCCATGGTGTTGGCGGTGAACTGGCCGCCGCAGGCGCCGGCGCCGGCGCAGGCGTCGCATTCCACCGCGCGCAGTTCCGCGTCATCGATCTTGCCGGCGCCGTGCGCACCGACCGCCTCGAACACCTGCTGGATGGTGATCGGACGGTTCTTGTGCAACCCGTGCGCGATGGTGCCGCCGTACAGCGCCACCGCCGGGATATCCAGCCGCACCATCGCCATCGCCGCGGCGGGGATGGTCTTGTCGCAACCGCACAACACCACCATCGCGTCGATGCAGTGGCCTTCCACCGCCGTCTCGATCGAATCGGTGATGACCTCGCGGCTGACCAGCGAATAGCGCATGCCCGGCGTGCCCATCGCGATGCCGTCGGTGACCGCGATGGTGTTGAACTCCACCGGAGTGCCGCCAGCGGCGCGGATGCCTGCGGCGGCCTGGATGGCCAGGTCACGCAGGTTGAGGTTGCACGGACTGACGTCGGACCAGGTGTGCACCACCGCCACCAGCGGTTTGCTGATCGCCTCGTCGTCCATGCCGGTGGCGCGCAGCATGGCGCGGGCCGGGGCGCGGTCGGGGCCGCTCTTGATCAGGTCGCTACGCATGAAAAAGCTCCGAAGGACAAAGTCCCTTCCACCCTCTGGGGGGAAGGTGCCCCGAAGGGGCGGATGAGGGGCGGGTGCTCGCGGTGAAGCTGATCGAAGCGCACTTGAGGCGGCGCAAAAAACCAATATCGACTCCGCTGATTGAAAAAGGCGCCCTCTGCGCGCAAGGGAGGTTGCAGAGGCGGTTCGTATTCGGCGCCGTCGCGGCGTTCGCAAACCGTACGGTCCCGGCAACACGCAGAGAGCAACAGAAAATACGGACACGTCCGTGTATCCGCTTGGGAAAGCATGGTTCGCAGCTGGGCTGGTTCATGCGCATGCGCGTGTCCCGCTGGAAGCCGTGGTGACGTTCTTGGCGTGGCTGTCGAGAGCAGCCAGCACGGCGCTCAGCACTTCGTCGGTGCCGGCAGCGCCACCCAGGTCGCGGCTGTACGGGCCATCGCGCAGCACCTGGTCCACCGAGGCCTCGATCGCGACCGCCTCGGTCTCCAGCTGCAGCGAGTGGCGCAGCAGCAGCGCGGCAGACAGGATCGCGCCGATCGGGTTGGCGACACCGCTGCCCGCGATGTCAGGCGCCGAACCGTGGATCGGTTCGTACAGACCCATCCGGGACGACGCGGCTGCAAGGCGCACCGAATTCCCTTCTCCCGTTGACGGCGACCCATAGGGAGTCCCCTTGCGGGTGAGAAGGTGGCCCGCAGGGTCGGATGAGGGGACTCGATCACCCAGCGAGGCCGACGGCAGCAGGCCGAGCGAGCCGGCCAGCGCGGCCGCTTCATCGGTGAGGATGTCGCCGAACAGGTTTTCCGTAACCACCACGTCGTAGGCGCTCGGCTGGGTCAGCAACAGCATCGCCATCGAGTCGACCAGCTGATGCTCGACCGTCACATCGGGATAGTCGGCGGCCAGCCGCTGCACCGTGCTGCGCCACAAGCGCGAGGTCTCCAGCACATTGGCCTTGTCTACTGAAGTGAGGTGGCCGCGACGGCCGCGAGCCAGTTCGAACGCGCGGCGCACCACGCGCTCGATCTCGACGACGGTGTACTTGCACTCGTCGGTGGCCGTGTCGGCCGTGCGTGTCTTCACACCGAAGTAGGCGCCGCCGGTGAGTTCGCGCACGAACAGCACGTCGACGTTGTGCAGACGCTCGTTCTTCAGTGGCGACAGTCTGGTCAGCGCCGGATGCACCTGCAGCGGGCGCAAGTTGGCGTACACGCCAAGCGCCGCGCGCAGGCCGAGCAAACCCTGCTCGGGTCGCACCGAGGCGTTCGGGTCCGACCACTTCGGGCCACCGACCGCACCCAGCAACACGGCGTCGGCCGACTGGCAGGCAGCCAGCGACGCTTCAGGCAACGGCTTGCCGCAAGCATCGATCGCAGCACCCCCGATCAGCTGTTCGTCGAAGTCGAGGACGTGTTCGTAGCGCGCGGCCACGGCCTTGAGGACGGCGACCGCGGCGGCGGTGACCTCGGGGCCGACCCCATCGCCGGGCAGGGTGACGATGCGTGCTTTCATGCACCCACTCCATCGGGTTGAAGTCTGCTCTGTTGGAGAGTGCGATCATGGAAGGCCGCTTCCTGACCTTCGCGTTCACGGACGAACGCATCAATTTGATCGCCGTGCTGCAGCAGGTAGCCGAGCTGGTCGACGCCGTCGAGCAGGCAGTGCCGGGCGAACGGTTCCAGCTCGAACCCGATATGGCCGCCGTCTGGCAGGCTGATGAACTGGCCGCGCACGTCGATGCCCAGTTCGATGCCGGGATGGTCGAGCAGCCAGCGATGCTCGGGCGCGCTGATCACGATCGCCAGCAGGCCGTTCTTCAGCGCGTTGCCGCGGAAGATGTCCGCAATCTCGCTGCACAGCACCGCCCGGATGCCGTAGTCCAGCAAGGCCCACGGCGCATGCTCGCGCGAGGAACCACAACCGAAGTTGCGCCCGGCGACCAGGATCGAGCAGCCGCGTGCTTGCGGCTGGTTCAGCGGGAACGCCGGGTTGTCGCTGCCGTCGGCCTGGTAACGCCAGTCGTGGAAGCACAACTTGCCCAGCCCGTCGCGGGTGGTGGTGGTAAGGAAGCGCGCCGGGATGATGCGGTCCGTGTCGATGTTCTGGTCGGCCAGCACGGCAGTGCGAGAGTGGATGTAGGTGATCGGCTGCATCTGCATCAATGAAATTCCTCGCTTCTTGCGTTCGCCTCCTCTCCCCTTTGGGGAGAGGATTGAGGTGAGGGGGCGGTGCGCGCGGGGAAGTCAAACAAAGCCCGCTTCGATGTGGCTTTCCTGGCAGCGTGGCCCCTCACCCCAGCCCTCTCCCCGGAGGGGAGAGGGAGCACATCGCAGTGATCGTGGGCATTCATGCCGCCACCTCCACCAGGTACTCGCGCGGATCGGCAATTCGTCCGGCGATCGCCGATGCTGCCGCGGTGGCGGGGCTGGCCAGTACGGTGCGTGCGCCCTTGCCCTGGCGGCCCTCGAAGTTGCGGTTGGAGGTGGAGACGACCAACTGCCCCGGCTGCGCCAGGTCACCGTTCATCGCGATGCACATTGAGCAGCCGGGCACGCGCCATTCAGCGCCGGCGGCCAGGAATACCTGGTGCAGGCCTTCGCGCTCGGCGTCGCGGCGCACTGCTTCGGAACCGGGCACCACCAGCATGCGCACGCCTGCGGCGATACGACGCCCGTGCAGTACGCGCGCAGCCTCGCGCAAGTCGGACAGACGCGAGTTGGTGCAACTGCCGACGAACACCACGTCGACCGGCGTGCCCTGCATCGGCTCGCCGGGACGGCTCTGCATGTAATCCAGCGCGCGCCGTTCCTGCGCGTTCGTCGCCGCAGGCACCGGCGCGTCCATCGCGATCGCCATGCCCGGATGGGTGCCGTAGGTGACCGTGGGTTTCACCGCGCCTGCGTCGATGCGCACTTCGCAGTCGTACGTCGCGCCGTCATCGGTGCGCAGCGCGCGCCAGGCCATCACGGCGGCGTCCCATGCCGCGCCCTGCGGCACGCGCGGACGGCCTTTCAGCCATTC
>DASRUB010000132.1:0-7826 GCA_035655635.1 Rhodanobacter sp.
GCGCCCACCGCCATCCGCGCGCTGATGCGCGAGGGCGAAGCGCCGGTGAAGAAAACCTCGCGCGCCTCGCTGCGCGTACTCGGCTCGGTCGGCGAGCCGATCAACCCGGAGGCGTGGGAGTGGTACTACCGCGTAGTCGGCGAAAGCCGCTGTCCGATCGTGGACACGTGGTGGCAGACGGAAACCGGCGGCATCATGATCTCGGCCATTCCGGGGGCCATCGCCACCAAGCCGGGTTCGGCCACGCTGCCGTTCTTCGGCGTGCGGCCCGCCATCGTCAACGCCGACGGCGAGGTGCAGGAGGGTGTGGCCGAGGGCAACCTGCTGATCGCCGACTCCTGGCCCGGCCAGGTACGCACGATCTACGGTGACCACCAGCGCTTCATCGAAACCTATTTCAGCGCCTACCCGGGCTACTACTTCAGCAGCGACGGGGCGCGCCGCGACGAGGATGGTTATTACTGGGTTACCGGCCGCGTCGATGACGTGATCAACGTCAGCGGCCACCGCCTGGGCACCGCCGAAGTAGAGAGCGCGCTGGTCGCACACCCGAAAGTCGCCGAGGCCGCCGTGGTCGGTTGCCCGCACGAGATCAAGGGCCAGGGTATCTATGCGTATGTTTCGCTGGTCGCCGGCGAAACCGGAAGCGACGCGTTACGCAAGGAACTGATCGCCTGGGTGCGCAAGGAAATCGGCCCGATCGCCACGCCGGATTACCTGCAGTGGGCGAGCAACCTGCCCAAGACCCGCTCCGGCAAGATCATGCGCCGGATCCTGCGCAAGATCGGCGAAAACAAGCCCGACCAACTCGGCGATATCACCACCCTGGCCGATCCCTCGGTGGTAAAGAGTCTCGTCGAGGAACGGCTGATCAAATGAGCGTAGGAGCGGCTTCAGCCGCGATGCTTTTGCTTGTCACGACAACGGTTTCTTGTGAAACGTTCCGTCGATAAATTTGGACGTCCAGACTTATAGACGGCCAATTGGAAGCATCGATTTTTTTCTTGCTCTTTTTTGCTGCATCGCACTATAGTCGGAGCACCCCCTTGTTCCGGGAACACCGACCATGGATCAGCCGCGCGCGCAGGGTTTGTACGATCCACGCCACGAACACGACGCCTGCGGCGTGGGTTTCGTGGCACACATCAAGGGGCGCAAGAGCCACCAGATCATCGAGCAGGGCCTGCTGATCCTGCGCAACCTGGATCATCGCGGTGCCGTCGGCGCCGACCCGCTGATGGGTGATGGTGCCGGCATCCTGATCCAGATCCCCGACCAGCTCTACCGCGAGGAAATGGCGCTGCAGGGAATCCAGCTGCCACCGCCGGGCGAATACGGCGTGGGCATGATCTTCCTGCCCCGGGAGCACGCCTCGCGGCGGGCGTGTGAACAGGAACTGGAACGTACCGTGCGCGCCGAGGGCCAGGTCGTGCTGGGCTGGCGCGACGTGCGCGTGGACGGCGAGATGCCGATGTCGCCCGCGGTGAAGGCGCGCGAGCCGGTGATCCGCCAGCTGTTCATCGGGCGCGGCCCGGACATCATGGTGCCCGATTCGCTGGAGCGTAAGCTCTACGTGATCCGCAAGACTTCCAGCCACGCCATCCGCGCGCTCAACCTCAAGCACGGCCGCGAATATTTCGTGCCCTCGATGTCCACCCGCACCGTGGTCTACAAGGGCCTGCTGCTGGCCGACCAGGTCGGCACCTACTATCCGGACCTGACCGACCCGCGGGCCATCTCGGCGCTGGCGATGGTGCACCAGCGCTTTTCCACCAACACCTTTCCGGCGTGGGAACTGGCCCACCCCTACCGCATGGTCGCGCACAACGGCGAGATCAACACGGTCAAGGGCAACGTCAACTGGTTGAACGCGCGCACCGGCGCGATTTCCTCGCCGGTGCTTGGTGAGGACCTGGCCAAGCTGTGGCCGCTGATCTATCCGGGCCAGTCCGACACTGCCTCGTTCGACAACTGCCTCGAATTGCTGACGATGGCCGGCTACCCGCTGGCGCACGCGATGATGATGATGATCCCCGAGGCGTGGGAACGTCATACGCTGATGGACGACAACCGCCGCGCGTTCTACGAGTACCACGCGGCGATGATGGAACCGTGGGACGGCCCGGCGGCGATCGCGTTCACCGACGGCCGCCAGGTCGGCGCCACGCTCGATCGCAACGGGCTGCGCCCCGCGCGTTACATCATCACCGACGACGACCTGGTGATTCTCGCCTCCGAGGCCGGCGTGCTGCCGATCGCCGAGTCGCGCATTGTCAAGAAGTGGCGGTTGCAGCCGGGCAAGATGCTGCTGATCGACATGCAGGCCGGCCGCATCATCGACGACAAGGAACTCAAGGACCAGCTGGCCAATGCCCGGCCGTACAAACAGTGGCTCGAGCATATCCGGATCCGCCTGGTCGACCTGCCCGGCGTGCGCTCCGAGGCGCCCACGGGAGACGACCTGCTCGAGCGCCAGCGCGCATTCGGCTTCACCCTGGAAGACCTGAAGTTCCAGCTGCTGCCGATGGCGCTGGACGGCCAGGAAGCGGTCGGCTCGATGGGCAATGACACGCCCTTGGCGGTGCTGTCGGATCGCGACAAGTCCCTGTACCAATACTTCCGCCAGCTGTTCGCCCAGGTGACCAACCCCGCGATCGACCCGATTCGCGAACAACTGGTGATGTCGCTGGTGTCCTTCATCGGGCCGAAGCCGAACCTGCTCGACATCAACAACATCAACCCGCCACTGCGCCTGGAAGTGCCGCAACCGATCCTCGACTTTGCCGACATGGCCAAGTTGCGCGACATCGAGCGGCCTTCGCGCGGCAAGTTCCGCAGTTTTGAACTGGACATCAGCTACCCGGCCAGCTGGGGCAAGGCCGGCATCGAGGCGCGCCTGGCTTCGCTGTGCGCCCAGGCCACCGACGCGATCGGTCAAGGCCACAACATCCTGATCGTGTCGGATCGGCAGGCCAGCCGCGAGCGCGTGGCCATCCCGGCCTTGCTGGCCACCTCGGCGATCCACCAGCACCTGGTGAGCAAGGGTCTGCGCACCAGCGCCGGCCTGGTGGTGGAGACCGGCTCCGCGCGCGAGGTGCACCATTTTGCCCTGCTTGCCGGCTACGGCGCCGAGGCGATTCATCCGTACCTGGCGATGGAGACCCTGGTCCACCACGCCGCCGCGGCAGCGGCTGGGATCAGCGCCGAGAAAGCCATCGGCAACTACATCAAGGCGATCGGCAAGGGCCTGCAGAAGGTGCTGTCGAAGATGGGCATCTCGACCTACATGTCCTATACCGGTGCGCAGATTTTCGAGGCCGTGGGCCTGAACAGCGAGCTGGTCGACACCTACTTCAGCGGTACCACCAGCAGCATCGAAGGGATCGGCCTGTTCGAGGTGGCGGCAGAAGCCTTGCGCCTGCACCAGGCCGCCTATGGCGAATCGACACGCTCATCGGACGCGCTCGACGACGGCGGCGAGTACGCCTGGCGCGTGGGCGGCGAAGCGCACCTGTGGTCACCGGACACCATCGCCAAGCTGCAGCACGCGACCCGCGCCAACAGTGCCGCGACCTACAAGGAATACGCTCAGCTCATCAATGACCAGACCCGCCAGCACATGACCTTGCGTGGACTGTTCGAATTCCGCAGCGAGGCTTCCACGGCGATTCCGCTGGACGAGGTGGAACCCGCGCAGGAGATCGTCAAGCGTTTCGCCACCGGCGCGATGTCGCTGGGTTCGATCTCGACCGAGGCACACGCCACGCTCGCCGTGGCGATGAACCGGATTGGCGGCAAGTCCAACACCGGCGAAGGCGGCGAGGACGAGGCGCGCTACCGCAACGAACTGCGTGGTGTACCCATTGGCGAGGGGGAGACGCTGGGCAGCATCCTGGGTGCGGACCGGATCGAAAGCGATACGCCCCTGCAAGCCGGCGATTCACTGCGCTCGCGCATCAAGCAGGTCGCCTCCGGCCGTTTTGGCGTGACCGCCGCCTACCTGGTATCGGCCGACCAGATCCAGATCAAGGTGTCGCAGGGCGCCAAGCCCGGTGAGGGTGGTCAGCTGCCTGGCCACAAGGTGTCCGAATACATCGCGCAGCTGCGTTTCGCGGTGCCGGGGGTGGGCCTGATCTCGCCGCCACCGCACCACGACCTCTACTCGATCGAGGATCTGGCCCAGCTGATCCACGACCTCAAGAGCTGCAATCCCGCGGCCTCGATCTCGGTGAAGCTGGTTTCCGAAGTAGGCGTGGGCACGGTCGCCGCCGGCGTGGCCAAGTGCAAGGCCGACCATGTGGTGATCGCCGGGCATGACGGCGGCACCGGCGCTTCGCCGTGGTCCTCGATCAGGCACGCCGGCACGCCGTGGGAGCTGGGCCTGGCCGAAACCCAGCAGACCCTGGTGCTCAATCACCTGCGCGGACGGATCCGGGTGCAGGCGGACGGCCAGATGAAGACCGGCCGCGACGTGGTGATCGGCGCCCTGCTGGGCGCGGACGAGTTCGGCTTCGCCACCGCACCGCTGGTGGTGGAGGGCTGCATCATGATGCGCAAATGCCACCTCAACACCTGCCCGGTCGGCGTGGCCACGCAGGATCCGGTGCTGCGCAGGAAGTTCAGCGGCAAGCCCGAGCACGTGGTGAACTTCTTCTTCTTCGTCGCCGAGGAGGCGCGGGAGATCATGGCGCAGCTGGGTATCCGCCGCTTCGACGACCTAATCGGCCGCACCGACCTGCTCGACCTGCGCCAGGGCATCGAACACTGGAAGGCGCGGGGACTGGATTTTGCGCGTGTGTTCCATCGTCCCGACGTACCAGCCGAGGTGGCGCGCCGACATGTGGAGAACCAGGATCACGGCCTCGCGCCGGATGGCAAGGCACTCGACCATGCGCTGATCGAAAAGGCGCGCGCCGCGCTGGAGCATGGCGAGCGCTGCAGCTTCATCGTCGGCATCCGCAACGTCAACCGCTCGGTCGGCGCGATGTTGTCCGGCGCGCTGGTCCGGCGCCATGGCCACGCCGGACTGCCGGACGACACCATCCACGTGCAGCTCGACGGCGCGGCCGGACAGAGTTTCGGCGCATTCCTGGCCCGCGGCATCAGCTTCGACCTGGTCGGCGAGGCGAACGATTACGTCGGCAAGGGACTGTCCGGCGGACGCATCATCGTGCGCTCGCCGAACGATTTCCACGGCTTCGGGCCCGAACACATCATCGCCGGAAACACGGTGCTGTACGGCGCCACCGAGGGCGAGGCGTACTTCAATGGCGTTGCCGGCGAGCGCTTCGCGGTGCGCAATTCAGGCGCCACCGCCGTGGTCGAGGGGGTCGGCGATCATGGTTGCGAGTACATGACCGGTGGCACCGTGGTGGTGCTCGGCGACACGGGACGCAATTTCGCCGCAGGCATGTCCGGTGGCGTGGCGTATGTCTACGATCCGGGCGTGCAGTTCCAGTCACGTTGCAATCTGGCGATGGTGGCGCTGGAACCGCTGCTGTCCGGTGTCGAGCAGGAGTTGCGGGTTCCGCGCGGACTCTGGCATGCACCGACGCGCAGCGCACCGGGCGAAACCGACGAGACGATCCTGCGTCGCCTGCTGGAGTCGCATTTCCGTTACACCGGGAGTTTTCGCGCGAAGGCGATCCTGCATGACTGGAGCAATGCCCGCACCCATTTCGTGAAGGTGATGCCGCACGAATACAAGCGCGCACTGGGCGAATCGACACGGGAACCCACACACGCAGCCACCACACAAGCCACGGCTTGAGCCGGCAGGAGGGCAGCATCCCCATGGGCAAGATCACCGGTTTCCTCGACTATCCGCGCGTGCTGGAACCCTGCGAGCCGCCGAACCAGCGCAAGCGGCACTGGCGCGAGTTCACGCCGCAGCTGGACGACGACAACGCGAAGATCCAGGCGGCTCGCTGCATGGATTGCGGCATACCGTTCTGTCACCACGGTTGCCCGGTGAACAACGTGATCCCGGACTTCAACGATCTGGTCTATCGCCAGGACTGGAAACGCGCGATCGACGTACTGCATTCGACCAACAACTTTCCCGAGTTCACCGGCCGCATCTGCCCGGCGCCATGCGAGGCGGCGTGCACGCTGAACATCAATGACGATGCGGTGGGCATCAAGTCGATCGAACACAAGATCATCGACAAGGCGTGGGAGGCCGGCTGGGTGGTCGCGCAGCCACCGGCGCGCCAGACGGGGTGGAAGGTGGCGGTGGTGGGCTCCGGTCCGGCGGGTCTGGCGGCGGCGCAGCAGCTGGCGCGAGCGGGCCACGCGGTGACGGTGTTCGAGAAGAACGACCGCATCGGCGGCCTGTTGCGCTATGGCATTCCCGACTTCAAGTTGCAGAAGGAACATATCGATCGCCGCATCGAGCAGATGCGCGCCGAAGGCGTGCAGTTTCGCCCTGGCGTGCTGATTGGCGCCGCGCCTGATCGAGTCGACGGCGGGAGGGAGCCAGTAAGCGTCGATCAGTTGCGGCAGGAGTTCGACGCGGTGGTACTCGCCGGGGGCGCGGAGATTCCGCGCGACCTGCCGGTTCCCGGGCGCTCACTGAAGGGTGTGCATTTCGCGATGGAGTTCCTGCCGCAACAGAACCGTGTGGTCGCCGGCGATACCCTGGCGCAGCAGATACTGGCGTCCGACAAGCAGGTGGTGGTGATCGGTGGCGGCGACACTGGATCCGATTGCGTCGGCACCTGCAACCGTCAGGGCGCTGCGGCGATCACCCAATTCGAGCTATTGCCACAACCGCCGCAGCAGGAAGACCGGTCGCTCACCTGGCCGTACTGGCCGCTCCGTCTGCGCAGTTCCAGTTCGCACGAAGAAGGCTGCCAGCGTGACTGGGCGGTGGCTACCAGGTGTTTCAACGACGACGGCAAGGGCAGGCTGCGCAGTCTTACTGCCGTGCGACTTGAGTGGAAGGACGGCAAGATGATCGAGTTGGCCGGCAGCGAGTTCGAGATTCAGGCCGACCTGGTGTTGCTGGCGATGGGTTTTGTTTCCCCTTCAGCCGCTGTGCTTGATGTCTTCGGTGTGGAGAAGGACGCGCGCGGCAATGCCCGTGCCGTCACGTCGGGCGGTGGCAGGTATCGCACAAGCGTGGACAAGGTGTTTGCCGCGGGCGACATGCGGCGTGGCCAGTCGCTGGTGGTGTGGGCGATTCGCGAGGGAAGACAGTGTGCCCAGGCCGTGGACGAGTTTCTGATGGGCAGTTCGAGCCTGCCGGGGTGAGTGCGTGGTGCGGTGACGCATCGGGCGCTTGTGCCCCCTGCTCGGCGGCGGCACCATGCACGGATGCTCGCCGCGCACTCCCGAAACTTGTTCGATGCTGCCGCCCGGCTGGGTGATGATGCGATCCACGTCTGGCATCTCGACTACCGGCCGGCGCAGGGACGCGGACCCCTGTTGCAGACTCTGGCGGCCTATCTGGGCGTCGAGGCGAACCAGGTTGGCCTGGTCGAGGGCGCGCACGGGCGGCCGCGGCTCGACCCCGCACTCTTCTCTGGGCACACCTCGGCGCTGGATTTCAACTGGTCGCACAGCGGTCACCATGCGCTGATTGCCATCGCCCGCGGGATCGCTCCCGGTATCGATATCGAACGCCGCCGCCCGCAGCCACGCGCGTTACGGTTGGCTCGCCGGTTCTTTGCCAGCGACGAGGCCACTGCTTTGGCGGCGCTTCCCGAAGAGGCCCGCGCCACGGCATTCCTGGACCTGTGGACGGCGAAGGAGGCCTTGCTCAAGGCACATGGGCGCGGCATCGGCTTCGGCTTGAGTCGCGTGCGGGTTCTCAGTGCCGGCGG
>DASRUB010000133.1:0-6000 GCA_035655635.1 Rhodanobacter sp.
CCACCGCCCGCCGAACCCCATCCGCTCGTCAACCGTCATTGACGTGGCCTAAGTGAACCTGACCCCGTTCCTGCTGTCTTGCACATGGCCAAGAGAAAAGTAACCAAAAGAGAAGGCCACCCCACTTGGCGCTTGCCGGGCTCCTGCCCGGCAAGTCCGTGAGCCGGGGCCGGGCTTTTCGATCGGGCATCCTGCCCGTGCGAAAAGGAATCGACATCCCTGTCGACTCCCGCTGCGCGGCCTGTCGTCCCCGACTCACCGCCGCACAGGGGCCCCGGGTAGAGCAGCGGGCCTTCCTGGCCCGCACTCGGTGATGAAACGGGGAAGCAAAAGCAAAAGTCAGAGGCAGAACCAGGGCCAGGGGCAGAGCGAAGCGTCGCGGTGGTGCTGTCGTTGTTGCTACGGCGGTTGACTTGGCTCTTCTGAAGAGTGCGGGCCACGATGGCCCGCTGCTCTACCCGGGGCCCCTGTGCGGCGGTGAGGGACAGACGACAGGCCCGCAGGGGAATCGGCAGGGATGCCGATCCTTTTTCGCCCGGACAGGAGTCCGGTCGAAAAACCCGGCTGGCCCTCACGGACTTGCCGGGCAGGATGCCCGGCAAGCGCCAAGCGGGGTGGCCTTCTCTTTTGGTTACTTTTCTCTTACTCCGGGCATCCTGCCCTCCGCCCTTCGGGCCAGCTGCGCTGTTCGCCCGCGCTCCAGGCGCGGTCGTGGCCACGCAAGAGAAAAGTGACTCGGTCGCCGCAGGCGATCGACCGCTCTTTGATCTGAAAACAACAAAAGCATCGCGACTGAAGTCGCTCCTACAGGTGAGCGGAGCGATGAAAGCTATTCGCTCAAAAGCATCGCGCACAGAGCCTGCCCCGGACACGATCCGGGGGTCCGCTCCTACCGTCAGACAAGGACCCGGATGGCGAAACGCCACCATTAATGCCCCGCCGGCAACCCCAGCGCACGCACCGCGTTCACTACCCATCGCAACTGCACGCCCTGGCGTGCGTCGTAATTGGTTCCCGAATATCCCCACCAGTCCCAGCATGCCTGCGGATTCAAAGGCGCGAAACTTGCGCGGGTCTGAGGATATAGCACCGCCACGTCGTAAACGTCGGCCCAGCGATTGAAGCCGGCGTCCTTGACGAACGCCTCGCCCACCGCGTCGGCGTTCTGCTTGCAGCCATGGAATGCGACCATCACGCCGCACGGCTTGCCGGCAAGGCAGGCGGGCGGCAGGTAGACATAGCCGGTGTGGGCCATGAAGGCATCGGCACCATCGGGGCGCAATGCATCCTGGTCGAAGGTACGCAGTTCGCCGCGCGGCTCGGTCGCCGCGTGAGCCGGCTTGCCGAACATCCGGGTGAAGATCTCGCCCGCCGCATCGAAGCCACAGTGGCCGAGATAGGGTGATACCGATTTGTCGCAATCGTCGCCGCTACCCACCACCGGCAGGTTGTGCGCGAACGCGCGTTGGCCGTCGTCACGCACCTGCATGCCTTTGAGACCGGGCGTGCCATCGCGCAACTGCTCGTAGAAATGCGCACCGGCTGCCGCCACTGCCGGCGCCACCAGCGCGTCGGCGCTGCCATGCAACAGGTAGACATGCGCATGCGCCAGATCCGTCAGCGCGCCGATCTCGCCAACTGCCGAGCGTTTGCCTGCGCTGGCCACCAGCGCCGTGACATCCGGTGCTGGCATGCCCTTCATGCAACTGCCGAGTGCCGTCTCCAGCTTGCCGCCGGCGCAGCCGTATGGGCCGCCGGCGACCAACGCCGCGTTCGGGAACAATTCCGGATACGCCAGTTGCGCCTGGGTCGCCATGTAGGCGCCGGAGGAAAGACCGACCACGGCGGTACGTGCCGGGTCCACCTTGAGCTTGGGCAGGCTCGCGCCGGTCTCTTTCGCGCAGGCGGTACCGGCGCTGGTCAGCAGCGCCAGCCACAGCAGGCGGGTTACCCATCGGGTATTCATCGGTCCGCTCCGTCCTTTGTTATGCACCCGTAGGAGCCCACTTGTGGGCGATGCTCTTGTTCCGGTGCCTGGAAATTCAGAGCACGAGCGTCGCCCACAAGTGGGCTCCTACATGAGGGTGCGCCATTTCAGAAATTGTAGCGTGCGCTGACATACCAGTTGCGTGGCGCCCCGTAGTACGCGGTCTGGATATTGCCCACACTGGAGAATTCCTGGCCGTCGGTCTTGTAGACCTTGTCGCCCAGGTTGCGTACGCCGGCGCGCAGCTGCCAGTGGCCATTGACGGCGTCGTAGACGCCGAACAGTCCGGACACCACGTAAGGCTTCTGCATCAGGCCGTCGCGATTGTCGACGCTGAGCCAGGTGCTGCTGCGATAGGACGCGTCGGCACCGAAGGTGAGCGCGCTGCCGTCGGACAGGCCGAAGGTGTGGGTCAGTGCCACGCGCGCGGTGAACTTCGGCGAGAACGGCACGTGGTCGTGCAGGTTGGCCAGGGTTGGATCAAACTGCGTGCGCGGATCGACAAACTTGTCATAACGCGCGTTCATCCACGCCAGCTGGGTGGACAACTTGGTGCCCTGGCCGAGTATCGCGGCACCCTCGAACTCCAGGCCGTCGATCGTCAGCTTGGCCGCATTGAGTACCGGAAAGCTGAAATTCGGGGTGGGCGAGCCGGGATTCTGCACTTCCGAAACACGCGCCTGGAAGTCGGTGTAATTGGAATGGTAAGCCGCGAAATTGCCCTGCAGACGACCGTCGGCCGAGCGCATCTTCAGACCCAACTCGTAGGTCCAGACGTACTCGGGATCGAAGGTGGGATCGGCAGCTTCCTTCGGATCATTCGCGCGACCGTTGAATCCACCCGACTTGAACCCGCGGTTGGCTGACACGTAGGCCATCACCTGCGGCGTGAACTGCTTCTGCAGGCTCAGCGACGGGGTGATCGCGCTCCAGGACTTGCTGATGCCGGGGATGACCGCCTGCGGGTCCTGGCTGAAAGCCTGCAGCGGCGCGCCGAAGAACGCGCTGGTGGTGCGCCAGTAGTCCTTGGTTTCATGCGTGTAACGCACGCCAGCGGCAAGCGTCCAGCTGGGCACGAACTCCCAGTTGAAGTGGGCGAAGCCAGCCCAGCTCATGTTCTGGAGCTTGTCGTCAATGGTACGCAGGAAATCGATCGGCAGGCCGGCAAAGCGGATGAAATCGTCGGCGTAGGCTTCCTGGTGCGACGGCACTTTTTCATCCATGTAGTACAGCCCATACACGGCCTGCAGATTGCTGCCGTTGTCGTACTGCAACTGCAATTCCTGGCTCACCTGCTTCTGGTGGAAATTGACCAGCACGTCGCCCAGTTGCAGCGTCGTGGCATCGATGTCGATGTAGGAATCGCTGTCCAGCTTGCGATAGGCCGTGATGCTCTTCAGGTCCCAGTGCTCGGCAAGGTGCCAGTCCATGTGCAGCGCCATGCCCTTGCTGATCAATTTCTGTCCCTTGCCGGGGCCGAACGAGGTCTCGCCGTGGAAGTCGTACTTTCCGGGATCCGGCGTGTACTGCAGCACCGGGCCCAGCACCAGATCGCTGGCATACAACGGCGCGGTGGCCTGACCCAGGGTCAGCGCCGTGTCGAGCTTGGTGTAGTCGGCGGCAAGGGTCGCACTGAACACGTCGCTGGGCTGCCACTTCAACTTGCCGCGCACGGCCTTGGTGTTCTCGTTGTTGTACTTCGCGCCAGTGGCAGGGTCGCTGACGTAGCCGTCGGTGCGCGCATAGACGCCGGCCAGGTTGCCGGACAGGGTCTTGCTGAGCGGGCCGGTCACGTAGAAGCGGCCTTCGCGACGACCGTAGTTGCCCAGCGTCCCCTCGACCGAGCCTTCGGCCACGTCGCCGGGTTGTTTGGTGATGATCTTGATCGCGCCGCCGGTGGAGTTCTTGCCGTACAGCGTGCCCTGCGGGCCGCGCAGCACTTCGACGCGCTCGATGTCGAACAGGCTGAACAAGGCGCCCTGGATACGGGAATAGTAGACGTCATCGACATACATGCCCACGCCAGGATCGAACGTCTGCAAGGCATCCGGCTGCCCGATGCCGCGAATGAACACGTTCACCGAGGAAGACGAACCGCGGCCCTGCACGATGTTCAGGCCCGGCACCGCACCTTGCAGGCCGTCAATGTTGTTGGCCTGCAGATCCTTGAGATCCTCACTGTTGAACGCACTGACCGCCACCGGCACTTTTTCCAGCGATTCGTCACGACGACGCGCACTGACCGTCACTTCCTGCAGTTGGGTGGCCTCGGCCTGTTTTGCAGCAGTCGGCTTGGTCGCGCTGGCGTCATTCGTGGCCTGCTGCGCGTGCAGCGGCGCCATCATCGCCAAACCCAACACCAGACCGATCGCCGAACTCAGATGCGTGCGTTTCATGACGTCCCCTTGCAGTAATGGCATCGCTCGCGCGAAGGCGGGCAGTGAATGCATCGCTCGCGCGAATGCTGATGAGGGGAGCTTAGGCAAGCACGCGCAGCGGGACACTTGTACCTTGGTACAGTGCCGTCGCCGCGACGGCTCCGGGATACTCGATGTCTGTCGCCATTGACGAGGCTGGGGAGAATCACGGATGGCATTTCTGATCGTGCTCGCCGCGCTGTGCTTTTTGATGCTGGCGGCATACCGCGGCCACAGCGTGATCCTGTTCGCTCCGATCGCCGCGCTGGGTGCGGTGCTGCTGACCGAACCAGCGCTGGTGGCACCGATGTTCACCGGCCTGTTCATGGAAAAGATGGTCGGCTTCCTGCGGCTGTACTTTCCGGTGTTCATGCTTGGCGCCCTGTTCGGCAAGCTGATCGAACTGTCCGGATTTTCCAAATCGATCGTGGCGGCCACCATCAACCTGGTCGGTCGCAGCCGCGCGATCCTGTCGATCGTGCTGGTCTGCGCGCTACTCACCTATGGCGGCGTGTCCCTGTTCGTGGTGGTGTTCGCGGTCTATCCATTCGCCGCGGAGTTGTTTCGTGCAAGCGAGATCCCGAAGCGGCTGATCCCCGGCACCATCGCGCTGGGCGCGTTCACCTTCACCATGGACTCGTTGCCGGGCACGCCGCAGATCCAGAACATCATCCCCACCGCCTTCTTCGGCACCAACACCTGGGCGGCGCCCTGGCTGGGTACGATCGGCGCCGTGTTCATCCTGATCGTGGGGCTGGCTTACCTGGAATGGCGGCGGCGCCGGGCCGCCGCCGCAGGCGAAGGCTACGGCACCAAGCTGCTGAACGAGCCCGCGCCGTTCGAACACGGCAAGCTGCCGCACCCGCTGATCGCGCTGCTTCCGCTGGTGCTGGTCGGGGTCGGCAACAAGCTGCTCACCGATCTGATTCCGCGGATGTACGGCGAGACCCAGTCGTTCATTCCCGCCGTCGTCGGCAAGGCGGCACCGGTGGTGCAGGACGTATCCAAGATCGCCGCGATCTGGGCCGTCGAAGGTGCCCTGCTGCTGGGCATTGTCTGCGTGCTGGTGTTTGCGTGGCGGACGGTGCGCGAACGCTTCGCCGACGGCAGCAAGCTGGCGGTCAGCGGGGCGCTGCTGGCCTCGATGAACACCGCGTCCGAATACGGCTTCGGCGCGGTGATCGCCGCCCTGCCCGGTTTCAAGCTGGTCGCCGACGCGCTGCACTCGATTCCCAATCCGCTGGTCAACGAGGCGGTCACGGTGACCGCGCTGGCCGGCATCACCGGTTCGGCCTCCGGCGGCATGAGTATTGCGCTGGGGGCAATGGCCGAGACCTTCATCCACAACGCGCAAGCGGCCGGCATTCCCATGGAAGTGCTTCACCGCGTGGCCGCCATGGCTTCCGGCGGCATGGACACCCTGCCCCACAATGGCGCGGTGATCACCCTGCTGGCCGTGACCGGGTTGACCCACCGGCAGGCCTACAAGGACATCTTCGCGATCACCATCATCAAGACCCTGGCGGTGGCCGTGGTGATCGCCGCCTACTACCTGACCGGCGTGGTTTAGAAGTCTGTCGGGTTGCTGGCCGCCGC
>DASRUB010000134.1:0-2320 GCA_035655635.1 Rhodanobacter sp.
CTTTATGACGTGGTCGTGGTCGGTGCCGGCGGTGCGGGCCTGCGTGCCACGTTCGGCCTGGCCGAGAAGGGCCTCAAGGCAGCCTGTATCACCAAGGTCTTCCCGACCCGCTCGCACACCGTGGCGGCGCAGGGCGGTATCGCCGCCGCGCTGGGCAACATGAGCGAGGACAATTGGCGCTTCCACTTCTACGACACGGTCAAGGGTGGCGACTGGCTGGGCGACCAGGACGCGATCGAGTACATGTGCAAGCACGCGCCGGAGGCGGTGATCGAGCTGGAGCATTACGGCGTGCCGTTCTCGCGCACCGACGAGGGCAAGATCTACCAGCGTCCGTTCGGTGGCATGACCACGCACTACGGCAAGGGCACCGCGCAGCGCACCTGTGCCGCGGCGGACCGCACCGGCCACGCCATCCTGCACACGCTCTACCAGCAGGCGCTGGCGCATGACGCCACGTTCTTCGTCGAGTATTTCGCGATCGACCTGGTGTTTGATGAGGAAGGTGTCTGTCGAGGTGTGCTGGCGCTGGACATGAACGAGGGCACGCTGCACTTTTTCCGCGGCCAGGCCGTGGTGTTGGCGACGGGCGGCTACGGCCGTGCCTACCTCAGCGCCACCTCGGCGCACACCTGCACCGGCGATGGTGGCGGCATGGTGTTGCGGGCCGGACTGGCGCTGCAGGACATGGAGTTCGTGCAATTCCATCCCACCGGCATCTATGGCGCCGGTTGCCTGATCACCGAAGGCGTGCGTGGCGAGGGTGGTTACCTCACCAACGCCGAAGGTGAGCGTTTCATGGAGCGTTACGCACCGCATGCGAAGGATCTGGCCTCGCGCGACGTGGTCAGTCGCGCGATGACGGTGGAGATCAACGAAGGCCGCGGCGTTGGCGAACTCAAGGACCACCTCTTCCTCAACCTGATGCACCTCGGTCCCGAGGTGATCCACGAACGGCTGCCCGGTATTGCCGAATCGGCGCGCATTTTCGCCGGGGTCGACGTGAGCAAGGAACCGATCCCGGTGCTGCCGACCGTGCACTACAACATGGGCGGCATCCCCACCAACTACCACGGCGAAGTCGTGCAGAAGGATGGTGACGACGTGAATGTCGTCGTGCCGGGTCTGTTCGCCATCGGCGAGGCGGCCTGCGTTTCCGTGCACGGCGGCAACCGGCTGGGCTCCAATTCGTTGCTCGACCTGGTCGTGTTCGGGCGCGCGGTGGCGAATCGCTGCGCCGAGATCATCGAGCCGGGGGCGGCGCACAAGGATCTTCCGGCCAGTGCGCTGGACAAGGCGCTGGAGCGCTTCGACAAGATACGCCACGCCAACGGCAGCATGCCCACGGCGGCGATCCGCCTTAACATGCAGCGCACGATGCAGCAATATGGTGCGGTCTTCCGCACCGGTGACACGCTGATCGAAGGCAAGCAGAAGATTTCCGACGTGTTCGAGACGTTCAAGGACGTCAAGGTCACCGACCGTTCGCTGGTGTGGAACACCGACCTGATCGAGACGCTGGAGCTCGCCAACCTGCTCGAGCAGGCGGTCGCGACCATGCACTCGGCCGAGCAGCGCCAGGAGACGCGCGGCGCCCATGCACGTGAGGATTTCCCCGAGCGGGATGACGAGCACTGGCTCAAGCACACGCTGGTGTGGGTTGATCCACAGGGCCACACCCGCTTCGACTATCGCCCGGTGCACATGAACACGTTGACCGACGAGGTGGCTCCGGTTGCCCTGGCCAAGCGTGTCTACTGAATTGGCGCGGCCGATGTCAGGTCCGGTTTTCGAGAACTTTGAAGGGCAATGTCATGGGTGAATTCACGCTGCCGCAGAACTCCAAAATCCAGCCCGGCAGGCATTACCCCGCCAAGGGTGCGAAGCAGCCGCGGACGTTCCGCATCTATCGCTGGTCGCCGGACGACGACCAGAATCCGCGCATCGATACCTACGAGGTCGATCTGGCTGCGTGTGGCCCGATGGTTCTTGATGCGCTGCTGAAGATCAAGAACGAGATCGATCCCACGCTGACCCTGCGCCGCTCCTGCCGCGAAGGCATCTGCGGCTCATGCGCGATGAACATCGACGGCACCAACACGCTGGCCTGCACCTGTGCCATCGACAGTGTCGCCAAGGGTGATGTGAAGATCTATCCGCTGCCGCACATGCCGGTGGTGAAGGATCTGGTGCCTGACCTGACCCACTTCTACGCGCAGTTCGCCTCGATCAAGCCGTGGATTCGCACGCAGAGTCCGGCCCCGGACAAGGAGCGGCTGCAGTCGCCGCAGGAACGCAAGAAACTCGATGGCCTGTACGA
>DASRUB010000135.1:0-9636 GCA_035655635.1 Rhodanobacter sp.
TGGCTTGATCTGGAGTTTCCCAAGATCTTTGCACGCTTCGATACCACGATCACGCCGTTGGGTCGGCAGTACCTGTTCTCCATGATGCGTACCTATGTGGAGGACCCTCAGCTACTTGCCGAGCGTTACCACGGCGCCCAGGCGCTTCGCTCCGGTGATGCCCTGCGGGAGCGTATCCAGCTCGTACTGACGGCACTCAAGGATGATGGTTATGCCGATGTGGTGGGTATTGTTTTCGGCGAAGCGCCCCGCGCGGTGAAGTATCCGCGATTGCTGCTCTTGTGGAGTGCGGCAGGCCTGCTCACGCTGCTGGGCGTGCTTGGCTCGATCTTGCCCGCATGGGCGCTGTTCGTCACCGTGGCCATCAACGTGATCATCATCATTCGCACGTTCGGCAGTCTGCGGCGTGATTCGGAGGCTTTGAAACGCTGTCTCGCCATGCTGCCGGTGGCGGAGGCACTTGTGCGTCTGGGCGACGACTCCTCCGGGTTCAAGGCCATGGCGCAGCTTCGAGCGCAGCGGCCGGAGCGCAAGCAGGCCAAGGTGACACTACGTGGGTTCTCGCTGTTCCAAAACGAGCTGGTTCAGTGGCTATCGATCTGGCTCAACATCACCTTTCTGCTCGAATTGGTCGCCTACGCCAGGGTTCTCAAGCATGTAGCCGAGGTACGCGGGGTGTTGCAATCCACCTGGGCGTTGCTGGGTGAAATCGATGCCAGCATCGCCGTGGCCTGTGCGCTGGAATGCGCCCCGGAGCATTGTCTGCCTGAGCTATCGAGCGCGCAGCTGATCGACATCGAGGACGGCTGCCATCCCCTGCTGGCACGCCCCATACGCAACTCGCTGCGTCTGGACGGCCGTTCGGCGTTGATCGCCGGCTCCAACATGGCCGGCAAGACCACCCTGATCAAGATGGTGGGGATCAACATCATCCTGGGCCGCACTATGGGCTTCTGCCTGGCCTCGCGGGCGGTCCTTCCGCAGTCGGCGGTGATGGCTTCCATCCGCCGCGAGCATTCGGTCGAGTCCAGCAAGAGTCATTATTTCGCAGAGATCGAGCGGCTTCAGACCTTCATCGAATATGCCCGGCAACACCGTTGCCGTGTCTTCGTCATCGATGAGTTGTTCAGCGGAACCAACACCATCGAACGCATTGCGATTGCCCGCGCGGTACTGTGAAGAGCTCGGCACGGAGGCGCAGGTGCTGGTCACCACCCACGACGTGGAGCTGCAGCAGGATCTGGCCGACGATTATGACCTGTACCACTTCCAGGAAAACCCGGACATCGAGGGTTTCTTCGACTACCGGCTGCGGCCGGGCGCCGCCGTGGAGAGAAACGCGATTCGCTTGCTGGGCCGGGTGGGTTTTCCCGCTGAGATTGTCGATCGTGCGATGAGTCTGGCCGCCAGTCGTTCAGATTGAGGCATCGGTCTGACACGCTCTCTTTCGCGAAAACATCACTCGGTCGAGCCTGTTTGCATGCACGCGGCTTCGCATGGAGTGTGCGGATGCGCTGGATCAAGTGGGCGCGGGCGGGATCCGACCCCATTCTCGGACCCGTTCTCCGACTTCACTTGGCGATCCCCAGGAACACGGCCAGGCAACGCTCGATTTGCACCATCGCATCCGCATCAATGCGTCCGAAGGCAGGCCCAACTTTGTCGCGTTTTACGGTCATGGCCTTGTCTACCATCACCTGCGAAGGCTTCTGCAGGCCGTTCTCTGCGCTCGTAGTCTGGCGTGATCGCACATATGATGTTATATTATATGTGAAATCGACTCACAGGAGAACCGTCATGCAAGCACAAGTTGAGGAGAGCGCCACGTCGCGCCTCAGTGTCTTGGTCACGCCCAACGCAAAGCGCAAGCTCGAGGCTGAGGCGCGTGCGCGCAAGATTACAGTCGGCGACCTCGTTCGCCGGAAGATCGACGGGGAACGCGACGAGGACGAACAGGCATTCATCCAGGCGCTGGCCCAGCTCGGCGAGCGCGCCATGCTCGCCGTTCGACGCACGGACGAGACGCGCTCGATGATCGAAGCGCTCGCAGCTGAGCGTGATGCGCGCGACCAGGAGATTCGCCAAACGGTCGCCAGCGCGGTTACCGCTGCCGAACTTGATGCTCTGGCCGGAACGTTATTCGGGCACGAGCCGAGCGAAGGTGCGCAATGAGTCTCGTGAAGGAAGCCTGGGAAGCCCTGCATACCGTAGCCACCCTCATCGACAAGGTGGAGGCTGCTGACAACCAAACCCGCGATCTGGCGAAAGAAGTCCAAGCCCTGCGCGAACGACTGGTGGTGGTGGAAACCATCATCAGCCTGGCCCGTCAGCGGGCGCTGAAGCACCACTGAGTGGAACAAACACTTGTCGGGGTGGGCAGGAACCCCAGAAAAGTTCGAGGGAAGCCGTCGCTGCAATGTTTCCCGGCTCCTCGAAGAATCGATAACCGCCGATTCGAAGAATCGTGGACATGATCACTCGTGTGACCGCGGAAATCATGGCATTGAGCCGGCGAGTGGTTTGCAAGGTTTCGCCGGTGCGAGGCGAACTGTGGCGAGGCTCAGAGCCTGTGAAAAATTCGAGTGCCTAGCAGCGAAACCCCGTTCTTCCTTCCCCTGCGAAGCGGGGGAAGGTGCCGAAGGCGGATGGGGGTGCTCTTGATCCTGCTTTCGCGTGGGAAAGCGCCCCATCAGCCCTCCGGGCAGCTTGAACTGATGCCTCCATGGCGTCATCCCTTCGGGCAGCATTGCTGCTCAAGACGGTAATCCTGCCGTCTTGTCCCCGCTGCGCGGGGGGAAGCAAGAGCAACTCTCAGGGCTATTGCCCACCGCCTTCTTGTCACAGGTCATGCTTGACTTTCCTCGAAGTGTATTGTTGTATTAATACACATGGATGCCTCACTGCTGACTGTTCAACCCGCCGCGCCGGAGCCGATCTATCGACAGATCGTGGAGCAGTTGCGCCGTTTGATTGCCGGCGGGCAGCTGGCCGCCGGTGACACCTTGCCCTCGGTGCGCGAGGTGGCCGGCTTCCATGCGATCAACCCGATGACGGTGTCGCGCGCCTACAGCCTGGCGGAAAGCGAAGGGCTGCTGGAGCGACAGCGCGGGAAGGGCATGTTGGTGGCGAGCTCGCGCCGGGGCAGCCTGAGCGAAAGCCATCGGCTGACCCTGCTGGAACCGCAACTGCAGGCGTTGGCGCGGCAGGTCGGCGAACTCGAATTGCCACACGAGCTGGTATTGCGCCGGCTCGCTCGCGAGCTGGAGAAATGATGTGCATGCTGGGGAGAAAGTCATGAATGCCGTACTTCGGGAAACGGAATGCGCTGCGCCATTGGATGCGCGCGGGCTGACGCACTGCTATGAGGGCAGCAACGTGTTGTGCGGCGTCGATCTGGCGCTCGAGCCGGGTTCGGTGCTCGGCCTGATCGGACTCAATGGCGCGGGCAAGTCGACCCTCATTCGCGCCATGCTCGGCTTGCTCAAGCCGCTGAGCGGCGCGGCCTTCGTGTTCGGCGACCCGGCGCTGAAGCTCACCGATGCGGCCAAGGAGCGGCTGGCCTACGTGCCCCAGCAACCGGAGGCGCTGGCGTGGCTCAGTGCACGGCAGATGCTCGATTACGTGGGGCGCTTCTATCCGCGCTGGGATCAGTCGTTCGCCAAAAAGACGCTGGAGCGCTGGCAGATTCCGCCGAACAAGTTGCTGGCCAAGCTGTCACCGGGCGAGCGCCAGCGGGTGGACCTGATCCGTGCGCTGGCCTCGCAGCCGGATCTGCTCGTGCTGGACGAACCGGCGGCGGCACTCGATCCGGTGGCGCGCCGCGAGTTGCTGCGCGAGGTGGCGCTGCGCGCCGGCGAGTCGGGCACGACCGTGCTGTTTTCCACGCATATCGTGTCTGACCTGGAACGGGTCGCTTCGGAGATTGCCTTCCTGCACCAAGGCAAATTGCTGATCCGGTGCAGCGTGGATGAAACCAAGGAGCGCTACGGACGGCTGTGGCTGCCCCCGCGCATGAGTGCCGCGGCGCCAGCGCAAAGCCTGAGCCGGCGCTTCCATCAGGACGGCAGCGTCAGCCTCGTCGTGGAGCGTGATGCGCAAGGCGGCTGGCCGGAAGCAGCCAGCCTGACGGGCGCGCGCGTCGACGCGCTGGGTCTGGAGGACCTGTTTGTGGAGATCGCGGAATGAACGCCCGCGCCATCTTGTCGGTGCCGTGGCGGGCGGCCCGTCCCTCGACTGCGTGGCTGGGTGTGGTCCTGTTCGCCCTTGGCCTGTTCGGCGCGGTCGCGCTTGGCCTGTTTTCGCAGCGGCCGGACAAATGGATCGCGTGCACCATGATCGTGGGGTTTTGCGAAGCCTTCTTGTGGGCTTTCGTGATGTCCTGCACGGTGTTGCTGGCGATCGACGCGCGCCAACTGCGGTTGCCGGCGTTGCAGCAAGGCGTGGTGCGATCACTGTGGATCTACGGGCCGCTCAGCGTGGCGTTGCCGACCATCGCGCTCGGACTGTTCTTCGGTCACTTCATGGTCATCGCCAGCATGCTGGGTCTGTTCAGTGCGGGTGGTTTCCTGTTCGCGCTGTTGCCGCGCTTTCTCGGCGTGCTGTTCTACATGCTGCCACTGACTCTGAATGCCTTGCCCGCATGGTTCGGCATGCCCAGTCCGAAGACGCCGCACTTTGTTTCATGGAGCGCGCCGATCCTGCTCGGGCTGATCCTCGCGGCAGCGTGGTGCTGGCGCAGTTTGCTGCGCAGGGAAAACCCCCGGGCGCAGGGGTGGTCCCAACCGATCGTGATGCAGTTTCGTGGCTGCGCGCGCACCACTGGCTGGAACCCGTGGACCGGCTTCATCGGCAGCGATCTGGACTTCACCAGCCAGATACGGCGCTGGCCGGACTGGATGCAGGGCGGCGCCAATTTGCGCGATTGCGGCAGAAGCCGTCCGGTACCGACGTTGCGCGTGGCGCTTGGCGGTGTATTCCTGCCGCTGACGGCATTGGGCTGGTTGCGCAAGGTCGCACTGATCGTGGTGCCCGGCATTGTCTTCATTGTGCTGGCGACGTTCCAACAGATTCTGCGCCACGGATTCCATGCGTGGCTTGGGATTCTGCAAGAGGGCGGCCTGGTCGTACTGGTCCTGTGCGGCGCCTTCGGCAGCATGCTGCTGGCGCTGCTCAGCCTGACCCAGCTGGGCCAGCGCTGGGCGAGAACCAACGCGGAAATGCCGCTGTTGGCGCTGCTGCCAGGCCTGGGCGATGGCATGGAGCTCAAGCGGAGTCTTCTGCGCGCGATCTGGCAACCGACGCTGCGCCTGCAAGCGGTGTTGCTGGTGGCGGTATTGGCGATCGCCTGGGACATGCACATGAACATGCAGGCCGTGATCTTCCTGTTGCTGACCCAACTCGGCGCGGCGGGTTTTGTGATCGCGTTCGGCCTGCTCGTGGTGGGAGGTTGTCTGCCCGGGCGCTGGCCGACCACGGCCATGGGCATTTTCGGCTGCATCCTGATCAGTGTCAGCCTGTTCGTGCCCACGCTCGGCGATCCCGCCACGATCAGACTGAGCGTGACCAGTTTGCAGGCCGTGCTGGCCGCGGGCTGGGTCGTCCTGGCGCTGATGCTGCTGCAGCTCGCACGGCGCGGCTGGCTTGGACTGCGCCAGCGGGCGCATCCGTTCCTGCCCATTGACGGGTGATGCGAGCGCACGAATCAAGGTCACTTTTCGCCGCGAAAAGTGACCCTCGTGCCTGGCGCTCCGGCTACCGCAGCAGCGAACGCAGCATCCAGGCAGTCTTCTCGTGATCCATCAGACGTCCAGTCACCATGTCGGCGGTGCCTTCGTCGCCAGCGTCGTTGGCTGACTTGATGGTGTCGCGGGCGGTCGCGGCGGCGATTTCGTGGCCTTCCACCAGTTGGCTCACCATCTCCTTCCATTCGGGCACGCCTGACTCTTCCTTGATCGAGCTGAGCTTGGCGAACTGGCTGTAGGAGCCGGGCGCGAACACGTCCAGCGTGCGGATGCGTTCGGCGACTTCATCGGCGGCGGTCCACAACGCGACGTACTGGGTTTCGAACATCAGATGCAGGCTGTTGAACTGCGGACCGGTGACGTTCCAGTGGAAGCTGTGCGTTTTCAGGTACAACGAATAGGTGTCGGCCAGCAGTTTGGACAAATGCTTGGCGACCGCTTCGCGATCCTTCTTGGCAATGCCGATGGAAATGGCCATGTGCTGCTCCTTCCGGGTGGGTGAGTGCAATGAATCCACAGTAGCGGGTCGGCACCTGCGCGTGAAATGAATCCTTCGGATGCCGTCGATAGCCGGTGGCTATCGGGTCGACGGGCCGCCAACAGCTATCATGCGCAGTTCGATGAACGACAACCAATCGACCACGCCCGTCGTCGCCACCGATCCAGGCTTGCGCAAGCTGCGCCGGCAACTGGATGCGGTGTGCAGCCGCGACTTCGCTCGTCTGCTCGGACGCTGGCGCACGCTGTCGCGTCGAGCCGACGAAAGTCGAGCCGACGAGAACAAGGTGGAGGCGCTGGTCGTCGATATCGAGCGCTCCGCGGCCAAACGTGGCGCCCGCGTGGCGGCCAAGCCGGTCATCCGGCTCGACGCATCGCTGCCGATCAGCGCGCGCGGCGAGGACATCGTCAAGCTGATCCGCGAGCACCAGGTGGTGGTGATCGCCGGCGAGACCGGCTCGGGCAAGACCACCCAACTGCCCAAGCTGTGCCTGGCCGCCGGCTGCGGCGAGGCCGGCATGATCGGCTGCACCCAGCCGCGCCGGTTGGCCGCGCGTTCGGTGGCGCGCCGCGTGGCCGAGGAACTTGGCAGTCCAGTCGGTGACATCGTCGGTTTCCAGGTGCGCTTCAACGACCAGGTGTCCGAGCGCAGCCTGATCAAGTTCATGACCGACGGCATCCTGCTGGCCGAGACCCAGGGCGATCCGTGGCTCAGCGCGTACGACACCCTGATCATCGACGAGGCGCACGAGCGCAGCCTCAACATCGACTTCCTGCTGGGCTACCTCAAGCGCCTGGCGGTGAAGCGGCCCGAGCTGAAGATCATCGTCACCTCGGCCACGATCGATACGGCGCGCTTCGCCGAACATTTCGGCGGAGCGCCGGTGGTCGAGGTGGAAGGTCGCGCGTATCCGGTCGAGCTGCGCTGGCGACCCGTCGGGGGTCAGAGTCATTTTTCGCGTGCGAAAAGTGACTCTGACCCCCTCTCACGGCAGGGCAGCGCCGAACACATCGTTGCGGTGCTCGATGAAATCAGCGCCGACGATCCGCGCGGCGACGTGCTGGTGTTCCTGCCCGGCGAGCGCGAGATCCGCGACGCGCACCAGCTGCTGTCGCGTCGGCAATACCGCGAAACCGAGATCATGCCGCTGTACGCGCGTCTTTCGGCCGCGGACCAGGACCGCGTGTTCAAGCCCGGCGTGAAGCGTCGCGTGGTGCTGGCCACCAACGTGGCCGAGACGTCGCTGACCGTGCCGCGCATCCGCTACGTGGTCGACACCGGCAATGCGCGGGTGAAACGTTACAGCCAGCGCAGCCAGCTGGAGCGGCTGCACGTGGAGCCGATCTCGCAGGCCGCGGCCGACCAGCGCAAGGGTCGCTGCGGCCGCGTCGGGCCGGGCATCTGCTATCGGCTGTACGACGAAGCCGATTTTGCCGGCCGCGAGGCATTCACCGACCCCGAACTGCTGCGCTCGTCGCTGGCCAATGTGATCCTGCGCATGCTGGCGCTGAAGCTCGGCGAGGTGGATGACTTCCCGTTCCTGGACGCGCCGGATCCGCGTGTGGTCGCCGATGGCTTCCGCCGGCTCACCGAGATTTCAGCGATCGACGCGGCGCGCAAACTCACCGCGACCGGACACACCCTGGCGCGGCTGCCGATCGACGTGCAACTGGCGCGCATGCTGGTCGAGGGCGAGAAGTTGCACGCCTTGCGTGAGCTGTTGACCGTGGTGTCCTTCCTCAGCATCCAGGACCCGCGCGAACGCCCCGGCGAGGCACGTCAGCAGGCCGACGCTGCGCACGCCGTCTTTGCCGATCCGAAGTCCGATTTCCTCGGCGTGTTGAACCTGTGGCAGGCCTACCACGACGCGCATGAGGAACTGACCCAGTCGAAGTTGCGCGACTGGTGTTCGCGGCATTTTCTCAGCTTCATGCGCATGCGCGAGTGGCGTGAGTTGCATCGGCAGCTGCTGCTGGTGGTGGCGGAGTTGGGCTGGCGTTTGGCTCCCTCTTCCCTCGGGGGAGAGGGCTGGGGTGAGGGGGCGGCTTTGCGGAAGGGCGGCAAGAGCAAGCGCGTTTCGCATGAAGCTTCCAGCAAGCCCCAACCCCTCACCTCAATCCTCTCCCCCAAGGGGAGAGGAGGCGAACGCGAAGAGCGCGGTATTGATCAACAAGGAGCGATGGATCGCCTTTTTGAGGCGATCCATCGCTCCTTGTTGGCTGGGCTTCCCACCCAGGTCGGCCGCAAGGACGAGAAGGGCGCCTACCAGAGCACACGCGAGCGCAAGTTCCATATCTTTCCCGGCTCCGCATTGGCCAAGGCGCCGCCGAACTGGGTGTTCTCGGCGCAGATCCTCGACGTGGGCGGGCGCGTGTGGGGCATGGCGAACGCGCGCGTGGAACCGTTGTGGATCGAGCAGCAGGCGGCGCATTTGTTGCGCACGCATTGCCGCGACGCGCACTGGTCGAAGAAGCGTGGCTGCGTGGTGGCGTATGAGCAGGTGAGCCTGTTCGGTCTGGTGCTGGTGGAGAAGCGGCCGGTGACGTTCCAGCAGCAGGACCCGGCACTGGCACATGCGATCTTCCTGCGCGAGGCGCTGGTGCGTGGCGATATCGATAGCCGGGTAGACTTCGTGCGCGCCAACCAGCGCGTGCTGGAGGATGCGCTCGGCATCGAGGCGAAGCAGCGCCGCGAAGGGCTGATTCGGCACGAGGACGAGCTGGTTGCCTTCTTCGAAGGCAAGCTGTCCGAAGAGATCGCCAGCAGCCGCGCGCTGGATGCCTGGTATCGCAAGGCCCGGCCAGCCGAACAGGCGGCGCTGCGCTGGTCGCTGGATGACGTGATGGCGGGTGGCGCGGGGCTGGATGCGAAGGCGTTTCCCGCAACGCTGGATATCCCGCCGCAGCGCTACAAACTCGAGTACCGCTTCGTACCCGGCGACGAAGCGGATGGCGTCACCCTGCATCTGCCACTGGCCATGTTGAACGCGCTGCCCGGGGCACGTTGCGAATGGCTGGTGCCGGGCCTGCTCGCCGAGAAAGTGGCCGAGCTGATCCGCGGCCTGCCCAAGGCGATGCGCCGCAACTTCGTGCCGGCGCCGGACTTCGCGCGCGCCTTCGTTGAAGCCGAAGCGCCGCGCGACGAACCGCTGGCGAAAACCCTGGCGATGTTCCTGAAGCGTGCCACCGGTGTCGATATCACCGCCAGCGAATTCACCCCTGTCGAACTGCCGGCGCATTTCCTGATGCGCTACCGCCTGCACGACGGTGATATCTCATCGAAGCCGGGCAAGACGCTGGCCAGCGGTCGCGACCTCGCCGCGTTGCGCGGGCAGTGGGCAGGCCAGGCGCGCGAGGCGTTCTCGCGCAAGACCGATATCGAGTTGACCCGCGAGGA
>DASRUB010000136.1:0-6592 GCA_035655635.1 Rhodanobacter sp.
CCCCGTGGCCACGGCGCCCAGCAGCCATGGGCCATAGGGTTGATCGCGCAGCGACTGCAACGCTCCGGAGATACCGGCTGTCTGGTTCGGCTGATGCCGCCAGGCGGCGTAAACCAGCAGCGCACCAAGGATGCCGAACAACGCCCCCCGCGCTGCATAACCCAGCACCAACAACGCCAGCACCGGAACGCGCAGCGGCGTGTCGGAAAGATCCATCCGCGTATCCCTCTGCGGACGCAAGGCCAGCACCCACTGCACCAGCGCGAACACCACGATCCCGGCACCGATGCCGCCGACCAGCCAGCGGCCACCAGGAAGTTGCAACGCCATCGCCGTCAACTGTTTCTGCGCCTGCCCGTCGTTGCCGGCATGACCGAAACCCAGCAACTGCCATGCAGCGAGTCCCACCAGCACGCAGTGCAGCGCGGCACTCCAGAGATGAGCGATGCGCAAGGCGATCCGTCGGAACCTCCAGCGGCCCTTGGTGCATTCCGGATCCAGCACGCTCAGCACCAGCTGCCACAGCACGTAGGCGAGCAGACCCAACGCAAGCAAGGCCAGCACCACGCGGCCCGACGGGACGTGCACAAGTTTTGACATGGCACCGTTGGATCCACTGGGATGCTGGGTGGGGTCAAACGCACCGGCCAGCGCGAGGCCGCCGATCAGCAGGTAGATCATGCCTTCGGCCACCACGCCGACGCGGGCGAGCCACTGCAGCCAGGGAGCGGCGCGGTGAGCCTGGTGTACATGCGTCGTGCCGGACATGGCGGGCCGATGGGATGGGTGGATGCGCGGCAAGTCTGCCAGCGCGAAGATTGCCTACAACTGCGCGCGCAGCATTCTCGCCAGTCGATTGCCCGCGCGCATCCATGCCGACCAGCTCTCGGCTTCGTCTCGCGTAACCTGGCGCGCGTTGCCCAGATCGTCGTCGAACGAGCGATTCAGTGCCTGCGTCAGCGTGCTGTCGTACACGACCAGCGCTTCCTCGTAATTCAGGCCAAACGAACGTGTATCGAAATTGGGCGAGCCGATCAGGGCGTACGCGCCATCCACCGTCACCGTCTTGGTGTGGATCATGCTCGGCTGGTACTCATGGATGGCCACGCCCGCCTGCAGCAGTTGGCGGTAGTACGTCTTGCTGGCGCGCGACACTAGCTGCGTGTCGATATGCGGCCCGGGCACCAGCAACGTGACCTTGAGGCCACGCCGTGCCGCGGCCGCCAGCCCCAGGTGCAGGCGCGGGTCGGGCACGTAATACGGGGTGGTGACGCGAATCTCCCTGCATGCGGCGTGAAAGAACAGCCAGTACGTGAAAGCGATCGTCGAGATGCGCACGCTCGGCGCCGCATCGATCGCCACGATGCGTACGGTTCCGACACCGGGCAGATCCGGAAACAGCGAGGCACCGACCAGCACCTCACCGGTGGCCTGGCGCCAGTTCACCCCGAACGAGCCCTGCAGGTAGCGCACCGCCGGACCGCGGATGCGGAAATGGTCGTCGCGCCAGTGCTGCGGGTCCTGGGCGTGACCCGTCCAGACGTCGGCGATACCCACGCCGCCGGTAAAACCGATGCGCCCGTCCACCACCATCACCTTGCGGTGGGTGCGATTGTTGAATCGACCCAGGTTGTACCAGCGCAATGGCCGGAACCAGGCGAACGTACAACCTGCATCCTTGAGCTCGCCAACCATGTCGCCCGCCATCCTGGCGCCGCCCATGGCATCCACCAGCAGGCGCACCCGCACCCCGCGTCTGGCGGCCGCGGTGAGTTGATCGGCAAACTGGCGCGCGATGTCACCTTGCCAGTAGATATAGGTCAGCAGATGGATCGAGTGCTGCGCCTGGCTTATCGCCTCGAGCATCGCCGGAAAGATCTCGTCGCCATTCAGCAGCACGTCGATGGCGTTGCCATCCAGCAGTGGCGCATTGAGGTTGGCCGACAGCGCCCGCGCCGACTCCTCCGCATCCAGAGGCGCCTCCGCAGACAGGCAATCCGGCGCAATTTCGGACTGATTCGGCACCAGCCAGTTGTAAAGCAACATGCAGAGCGCCAGCACGCCGATGGCACCGAGAATGTACAGGTAAGTCATGGCGGCGCCCTCTCCGGATCTGTCGATCATGACGCCGCGTTCGGCATGGAGGAGTGAAGGACAATGAAATCGAGGACCTTCAAACCACGACCACTTTCCGACCCCATTCCATGCTGCGCGGATGTCGACAAGCTGGGTGACGTCGATGCGCTGCGACGAAGTTGCCGATATGGCGGAGCAACCATGCAAGGACGTCGAACTGCCACTTGGTGAGTTGATCACCCGGCAAGGCCCCGTTGCCCCATGCCCGAATTTGGGTCCACGAAGGTTTTAAAACGGCGCATCGCGCCCAGGCCGTTTCCCTGGCACCGCCAAGGTTTGCAGTAGCTCACCATCAGTGAATCCCTGGTTCGTCCCACGACCACGGCCGGGCCAGTCGCACCGTCGTCAGCAACGGTCCAGGAAGCTTCGACCGGTCCGCGTCACAGACCGGGAGGTCGGAGCTTGTGAAGAAAACCACTTCCTGTGGTTTTCTTCTATCGCAAGTCCGGTACAGGCCCGTACTCGCTCACGCGAGTCAAGCACTTGCGTACTCGATTCGCGCCCGGCCAGCCTTGGGCCGCCCGGTTTGCGATAGCATCGTGTGCGGTCGTTTGGCCGAAGTGAGGCCTGCCGAATACGGGGTCGGTGACACAGGGGAAAAGACGGATGTTTGGTTACCACCTTGCATTGGCCGTGCGCAGCCTGCGACGCAGCCCCGGTCTCACCGCACTGATGATGCTGACGATCGGCTTCGGCGTGGCGGCGTCGATGACCATGTATTCGGTGGTCCGCGGTCTCTCCGCCGATCCCATTCCGTGGAAATCGTCACAGCTGTTCGTGCCGCAGGTCGACATGTGGGGTCCTGGCGATCGTGGCCCCGGCGGCGAGCCGCCGGTTGCCATGGACTACGCCGATGCGGTGGCGCTGATGCGTCAACATCGGGCCACCCGGCAATCGGCGATCTATGCGATTTCACCCTCGGCGATGCCGACCGGCACGAGCCGGAACCGCAGCCCGATCACGCTCGATGGCTATGCGGTCTACGGCGAATTCTTCCCCATGCTGGATGTGCGGTTTCCTTACGGCCATGGCTGGAGCGCGCAGGACGATGCTGCCCCGTCGCCGGTGATCGTGATCAGCGACAAACTCAATCAGCAGGTTTTCGGTGGCGGCAACAGCGTCGGCAAGACGATCGAGCTCGACGATCACGACTATCGTGTCGTCGGTGTCATTCATGACTGGAACCCGCAGCCGGTTTTCTATGACACCATCAATCCCGGCTACGGTGGCCGCGGGCCCGAGGTGTTCGTGCCTTTCCAGCAGGCGATTGCCGTCAATATGGTCAACGCCAGCTGGGACGGGTGCAAGAAAGGCACGAGCGATCCCAACGCCGACTTCGTCCGGCTTCGACAGTCTGACTGCGTGTGGATCTCCTACATGGTCGAACTGAATGATGCGGCGGACGTGCAACGGTATCGGCAATACCTTGATGACTACGCCAGCGAACAGGAGAAAACAGGGCGCTTTGACTGGGCGCCGAACAACCGCCTGCGCGACGTGCCGACGTTTCTCGATTACCGGCAGGTCGTACCCGGCAACATCAGGGTGTCGCTGCTGGTGGCGCTGGGCCTGCTGATCGTATGCCTGGTGAACACGATGGGCCTGCTGCTGGCCAAGTTCCTGCGGCGCAGCGGCGAGATCGGCATCCGCCGGGCGCTGGGGGCATCGCGCACGGCCATCCATGCCCAGTTCCTGATCGAGGCGGGCGTGATTGGCGTCGGCGGTGGCGTACTGGGCTTGCTGTTCACCATCGTGGGTGTGCTCTGCATCGGCCAGGTGCTGCCTGCTGCAGATGCCGAGCTTGCGCATCTCGACACGCCGCTGCTCATGCTCACCCTGCTCACGGCGGTGATCGCCACCCTGCTGGCCGGCATGTACCCCACCTTTCGTGCCGCCCGCGTGCCGCCCGCGTGGCACCTGAAGGCACAGTGAGGATCAAGCCCGTGAGGATCAGGCCCGTGAGAATCAGGCCATGACCGTTCACCCGATCCTGGCTGCCTTGCGTCGACACAAGGTCGCCGTGCTGCTGATCGTGCTGCAAATCGCCCTGACCCTGGCGATCGTTGCCAATGCGCTGTTCATCATCGGCCAGCATATCCAGCGTATGGAGCGCCCGACCGGCGCCGATGAAAAGGATCTGATCTGGGTTCTGCAGCAATGGCCCGGACTATCCGGTGGCGATGACGTGGCCACGCTCGAGAAGATCGATGCGCTGCAGCGCACGGATCTCGAAATCCTGCGGCATCTGCCGGATGTACAGGATGCCGCCGCATCGACAAGCATCCCCATACTGAGCGGGTTTTCGGGCGGCCATATCACCCTCGACCCGAATCAGCAGGGCCTGTCCGTACATGCGGCCTATTATTTTGGCGACCAGCGCTTGCGCCACACCCTGGGCCTGCACCTGATCGCCGGCCGCGACTTCGACGCCAGCGAGATCCGGCACGGACGTGCCAAGGCCGACGCGCCCGCCATCATCGTCAGCAAACCGGTGGCCGACGCACTCTTTCCGAACGGCAACGCGCTCGGCCAGACCGTCTATCAGGATGGCAGCCCTGCCACCATCGTGGGCATCGTCGAACGGCTGCAGACACCGAAGTGGGCGGACAGCAACTGGGCCTACAACTCCGCGCTGGAACCGTTCCGTGACGATGACCGATGGTCAGGCTATGTGGTGCGTGCGCGTCCGGGGCGGGTACAGGCAGCAATCCGTGAAGCACGCAAGGCGCTGCTTGCCGTCAACCCGATGCGCCTGATGCCCGAGCCCTCGGCCGGCGTGCACGCGTTTTCGGAGATACGCGCCAGGGCTTATCGCCAGGATCGCGGCATGGTGCTGCTGATGAGCGTGATCAGCGCCATTTTGCTGTGTGTCACCGCCGCAGGCATTGTAGGGCTGATCAGTTTCTGGGTCGGACAGCGGACCCGACAGATTGGCGTGCGGCGAGCACTCGGTGCGCGCAAGGTCGACATCCTGCGTTACTTCCAGCTTGAGAACCTGCTGATCGCCGGAGGCGGCGCGGTGGTCGGTGCACTGTTCGCCGTTGGTCTCAACGAATGGCTGATGACGCATGTCGAGATGACACGGCTGCCACTGTCCTGCGTGGCACTTGGCGTACTGGTCATGCTCACGCTCGGTCAGGCGGCGGTGCTGGTACCAGCGCAGCGTGCCTCCAACGTGCCGCCGGTGGTGGCGACGCGTTCGGTTTGAGGTTTGCACCGTTCGCCTTGCGCATGCTGCCGCGTCGTCTCCTGCAACGGCAAGATGGGGACAGCAGGCGCAAGGAGAACGCCAACTCGCGCAGGGCCGCTGACACAGACAGCGACCACGGCTCAGGCGCCGGGTTCCCCCGAAGCGTCGGCGACGTCCAGCGCCTGCAGGTTTCCCTTGATGCGATTGAGCACGCCAAGCGCCTGACGCAGCTCGTCGACCTCGATGCCGAGGGTGGCGTCCTTGCGCAGGTCACGCGCGATCAGCTCCATGTCGCCCACGATCACGCGCGCGCGCTCGGTGATGTAGAGGCGCCACGCGCGTCGATCTTTCGGATCGGGCCGGCGTTCAACGAAGCCGGCCGCCTGCAGCCGATCGATCACGCGGCCCACCGCGATCGGCTCCATTTCCAGAAACTCGGCCAGCTCGGTCTGGCGCAACCCTTCGCGGTGGTACAACATCTTGGTGGCGCGCCATTGCGCGCGGGTCAGGCCAAACTTCACGGCGCGTCGGTCGAAGTGCTTGCGAAACAGCAAGGTCACGTCGTTGAGCAGATACCCGAAGGAAAGGTCTTCCGTTTTCGCCATGATCTGTCGCCACCCCGCCCCGCCAAAAGCCTGGTTGCAGCATATGCCGCCCTCCGCCATGAAGCCATGCCCGTGAATATCGTTACTGCCGACATCACCACGCTGCGCGTGGACGCCATCGTCAACGCGGCCAACCCGAGCCTGCTTGGCGGCGGGGGCGTGGATGGGGCGATTCATCGTGCGGCGGGACCGGCGCTGCTGGATGCCTGCCGCCAGTTGCCGGAATCGGCGCCCGGCGTGCGTTGTCCCACCGGCGAGGCGCGTATCACGCCGGGATTCGCATTGCCGGCAGCTTATGTGATCCACACCGTGGGACCGGTCTGGCACGGTGGCGGGCACGGCGAACCGATGCTGCTGGCACGCTGCTATCGCAACGCGCTGCAGTTGTCGCGCAAGCAGGGCTTGCGTACGATCGCATTCCCGGCGATCAGCTGCGGCGTATATGGCTATCCGCTCACGCAGGCGGCTGCGGTGGCGGTGGCGGCCCTGCGCGCTGAACTGCCCCACGCCGATGCGCTCGAGATTACCTTGTGCTGTTTCAGCGAAGACGCGCGTACCATCTTCCAGCACGTGCTGGATGCCGCGCGCGCAGGCGACGAGCCGTTCAGTGCAGCTTGAACGGATACAGCGGCGGCAGCACCGCGTCATCCTCGCCCGGCGC
>DASRUB010000137.1:0-3371 GCA_035655635.1 Rhodanobacter sp.
CACCAGGAACTGCTTGGGCAGGTTCTTGCGCGATACCGGCCACAAGCGGGTGCCGCTGCCGCCACTGAGGATGAGGGGAATCAACATGTCGTTCCACGCGTTGCCATGGGGGAGCCCGCAAGATTGTGGACCAAGCACACCGTCTTTGTCTCGGGGCTATCACCCGGAACCTCGTGGCCCGAATGGAACGAGGAGCCCCCTCGCGGGCGATCCTTACCACCCTGATGCCCGTACCAAACGTAGGAGCCCGCTAGCGGGCGATGCTTCTACCTTGGATGTCCCGTAAAGATCGGAGCAACAGCATCGCCCGCCAGCGGGCTCCTACGCGACGTGCTGCCGAGTGCTGACGTGGACGAATGCTGTCGACGATGTTCGCATCCGATGGATGTCGGCAACATACGCGCATGCTTGTCTTCCCCGTCATCGGCCGTCGTGCCTTGCGCCAAGGGCGGGTATCGATCCCCGGCCAGATCTACTTGCTGACCATCACGACGCACCCCCGCCGGCGGCTGTTCGCGGACCCGACCCGCGCACGGATCGCCAGCGGCGTGATCCATTCGGCGTTCACCTGGGGCGATGCCAGCCTGTTCGCGTGGGTGCTGATGCCTGACCACTGGCATGGCCTGCTTCAACTCGGCAACGAGCCGCTTGCGCGCGTCATGAATCGTTTCAAGGGGAACCTGACGCGCGCCCTCAACGCATCGCTGGAACCACAGCAACGCATATGGGATCGCAGTTTCCACGACCATGCGTTGCGCGCCGACGAGGACGTCAGGCAGGTCGCGCGATACATCGTTGCCAATCCGATACGTGCCGGACTCGCAGTGAACGCACTGGACTACCCTTACTGGAACGCCATCTGGCTCGATCCGGACACACTGCTGTGGTAGGAGCCCGCTGGCGGGCGATGCCCTTACCCTGATGCTTGTACCAAACGTAGGAGCCCGTTTGCGGGCGATGTTGTTGCCCTGATGCCCCGAACCAAACGTAGGAGCCCGCTAGCGGGCGATACCGTTGCCCCGATGCCCCGTACCAAACGTAGGAGCCCGCTAGCGGGCGATGCTCTCGTGGGCGATGCTTTGCTCTGACCATCCGAATAAAGCAACAGCATCGCCCGCGAGCGGGCTCCTACGCGGGGCATCAAGGCAACAACATCGCCCGCGAGCGGGCTCCTACGATCGAAGCAAGGTCCATTCCACCGCAGCTTGACTCGGAACAGAGGTTCTGAGCTTGGCACGGGCATCTGGATAGAGGCATCGCCCGCCAGCGGGCTCCTACGTTTGGCTGGGGGGGCGTGGGGCGAGATCGGTGATCACTGTGTCCAGCCTCTCACGCCATTCAGGCAGGGGAAATGCGAACAGCCGTTGAAATTCGCGATTGTCCAGCAAGGACCAAGCCGGGCGCTGCGCCGGGGTCGGGTAGTCGGCACTGGCAATCGGCAGCACTCGCGGCGCGCGAGCCAACAACCCGCGATCGACAGCCTGCGTGAAGATGGCACTGGCGAAGCCATGCCAGCTCGTGGCGCCTCTGGCGACCAGGTGATGCGTGCCCACAAGTGGCTTGCGTTGCGAGGCGTTTGCGTCTTGCCAGCGATCCAGTGCGGCCAGGGTGCCCTCGACGATCAGCCTGGTATCGGTCGGCGCGCCGTGCTGATCGGCTACCACGCGCAGCTCTTCGCGTTCGGCGCCCAGACGCAACATGGTGCGCAGGAAGTTGTGGCCATGCGCGGCGTAGACCCAAGCGGTGCGGAAAATCAGATGGTCGGCTCCGCTGGTCTTGAGTGCCTGCTCACCGGCCAGCTTGCTGCGGCCGTACGCCCCCAGTGGTGCGGTCGGCGCATCCACCGTGTAGGGCTGTGATTGGCGACCGTCAAAGACGTAGTCGGTGGAGTAGTGGATCACCAGCGCGCCATGCGCCGCGGCCCAGCGCCCGATCACTCCGACTGCCGCGCCGTTGACACGGGTGGCCAGCGCTTCTTCCTGCTCGGCCCGGTCGACGGCCGTGTAGGCGGCGGCGTTGACGATCAAGTCTGGCTGCACCCGGTCAAGCAGGGCGCGCAGCGATTCGGGGTTCGACAGGTCGGCGATATCGCCCTGTCCGCCGTGCGTCAGCACACCGTCGCGGCTGGCGCCGATCAACTCGCCGCGGGTGGTCAGACCGCCATGTTCAAGGAAGGTGCGACCAAGCTGGCCGTTGGCGCCGAGCAGCAGGGTTCTCACGGCACGTAGACCGGCAGCCGCTCCGATGGCACGTCCTCCAGCAGCGGCGTCATCTTGTCCTTGTCCGACAGCAATGGGTCGCTTATCGGCCAGTCGATGCCCAGCGCCGCATCGTTCCAGCGGATGCCGGCGTCGGTCTTCGGGTCGTAGAGTGCAGTGCACTGATAGGTGAAGGTGGCGAATTCGGACAGCACGCAAAAACCGTGCGCAAAACCTTCGGGAATCCAAAGATGCCGATGGTTGGCGGCGGTCAGCATCACGCCTGCCGACTGGCCGAATGTGGGCGAGCCGCGGCGGATATCCACCGCCACGTCGTAGACCTCACCTTCAAGCACGCTGACCAGCTTGCCCTGCGGATTCGGCCACTGGTAATGCAGGCCGCGCAACACACCGCGCGCCGAGCGCGAGACGTTGGATTGCACAAAGCGGTGATCGACGCCCGCCGCGCGGTATTTCGCCTCGTTGTAGCTCTCGTAGAAAAAGCCGCGGGCATCACCGAACACCTGCGGTTCGAGAATCAGCGCGCCGGGCAGGGAGGTTTCAATGATCTTCATCGTGCATGTCCCTCGCGCACCAGGTTCTGCAGATACTGGCCATAGCCGGTCTTGGACAACGGTTCGGCCAGGAGCAGCAGCTGTTCGTCGTTGATCCAGCCATTGAAGTGGGCGATCTCTTCCGGGCAACACACCTTGAGGCCCTGTCGATTCTCGATGGTCTCGATGTAGTTGCCCGCTTCCATCAGCGAATCATGGGTGCCGGTGTCGAGCCAGGCGAAGCCGCGGCCAAGCTGCTCCAGCTGCAGTGAACCGTCATCGAGATAGCAGCGGTTGAGATCGGTGATTTCCAGTTCGCCGCGCACGGATGGCTTCAGCGCGGCGGCGTAATCGCAGACGCGGGCGTCGTAGAAATACAGGCCAGTCACCGCGTAATGCGACTTCGGCGCAGCGGGCTTTTCTTCCAGCCCGATCACCTTGCCGGCCGCGTCGAACTCGGCCACGCCGTAGCGCTCGGGGTCTTTCACCCAGTAGCCAAACACGGTGGCGCCACGCTCGCGCACGGCGGCGCGCTTGAGCCGTTCGGTGAAGCCGTGGCCGTAGAAAATGTTGTCGCCCAGCACCAGGCAGCTTGGCTTGCCGTCGATGAAATCGCGGC
>DASRUB010000138.1:0-2086 GCA_035655635.1 Rhodanobacter sp.
GACCAGGAAATGCAGGGTGACCAGGGTGCGGTTCACCGCCTGGTCGCGGCTGATCCAGCCGTGTTCAGCGCCGATGCCGTAGGCGGTCAGGCCGAAACCGACGGCCGCGATGCTGGAGAACGACTGGCCCGGCCAGTGGTCTGGGGTCAGCCCGTTGGCCGGGTTCGCGGTGTCCCAGAAAAACTGGAAGGTGCGGTGCTCGAGGTCATCGAGCTGCGCCTGCTGCGTCGCGGGTAGGGTGGCGAACGCCAGCGCGGTGCGGCGCGCGGTGACCGTACCGACGGAGGCGTCTTGCGCCGCAACTGCCGGGAGCGCACCGGCGGCGGTGACGGCCAGCGCCAGCACCAGCTGCAAGAGAAGGGAGCGAAAGGGTCGAAAACCCATGTCTGGAATACCTGCAGTAACGAGTGAAATATGCGGCTGTGGTTCGGGTCAGCTGGCCTCGGCGGCGCAATAGCGATCGATGAAAACCTGATGCATCGGCATCGAATCGACGCAACTGGCGACCACGTTGCCGACGCCGGTGATGAAGCGGCGAAGATCCGGCTCAGGCATCTGGTCGACCAGCGGGTGGTAGCCACGTGGAACAATGCCCTGGCCGATCATCACCTGCACCCAGCTCACCAGCGCAAACAGTTCCTCGGCATCGCGATAGAAGCGCCCGCTGTCGCGGAACAGGCGGATGTTGTCCTGCAACGAAGGCGGGATCGACATCGTGCGGCACTGGTTCCAGAACGGCGTGTCGTCGCGCTGGGTCGCGTGGTAATGCAGGATCAGGAAATCGCGGATGTGCTCGTACTCGAACTGCGCCTGCGCGTTGTAGCGATCGATCACCACCTCGCTGAAATCGCGTTGCGGGAACAGGCTGAGCAACCGCGCGATGCCGGACTGGATCATGTAGATGCCGGTCGATTCCAGCGGTTCCAGGAAGCCGCTGGCGAGACCCAGCGCGACCACGTTCCGGTTCCAGGATTTCTTGCGCACGCCGGTGGTGAAGCGCAGCGTGCGCGGATCGCCCAGCGGGCACCCGTCGAGATTTTTCAGCAGGGTCGCCGCCGCTTCGTCGTCACTGACATGCGCGCTCGAATAGACGTAGCCGTTGCCGGTGCGGTGCTGCAACGGGATGCGCCACTGCCAGCCGGCGGCACGCGCGGATGAGCGGGTATACGCCGTGGGTGGCCCGACCTTCTCGCAGGAGACCGCCGACGCGCGGTCGCACGGCAACCAGTGCGTGAAATCGAGGTAGCCGGTGTGCAGTGCCTGTTCGATAAGCAGTCCGCGAAAACCCGAGCAGTCGATGAACAGGTCGCCTTCGATGCGTTCGCCGTTTTCCAGCACGATCGCTTCGACGAAGCCATCGTGCGGCCGCAGTACGGTCTGCGCGACCTTGCCTTCGGTACGGCGTACGCCACGCTGCTCGGCGTAGCCGCGCAGATACTTCGCATACAAGGTGGCGTCGAACTGATACGAGTAGGCGATATTCGCCAACGGCGAGCTGGCCGGTACATCGGTGGCCGAGGTCATGAACTTGCCGCGCGGCGCGGCCAGCGTATTCAGCGAGTAGGCGCCGAGGTCGGCACCGATGCCTTGCTGGTTCGCCTTGATCCAGAACTGATGAAACGGCAGCAGGCTCACGTCGTGGCCGATCGTGCCGAAACCGTGGATGTACGAGTCGCCGAGCTGGCCCCAGTCGTTGAACTGGACGCCCAGCTTGAAGGTGCCTTGCACCTGCTTGATGAACTCGATTTCGTCGATTTCCAGCAGGTTGTTGAACAGCTTCAGATGCGGCACGGTGCCCTCGCCCACGCTGATCGTCCCGATCTGTTCGGATTCCACCAGCCGGATGGCGTAGTCCGCGCCAAGCACCTTGGCGAAGGCGGCCGCAGCCATCCAGCCGGCGGTGCCGCCGCCGACGATGATGATGTTCTTCAAGCGCATGTCAGTCATGGAAAGTCCGGCTATCGCTACCGTAGGGTAAAAAGCAAAGCCCGCATCACGCGGGCTTTGCTTGAGGTCTGCATGGCGCTGCCGCCATCCCTCGCTGGCGGCCCTAGAAGCTGATGCCTGCGGTGGCCCGCAAGGTACG
>DASRUB010000139.1:0-2197 GCA_035655635.1 Rhodanobacter sp.
TCCACGTGGACCAGCGGCAGCAGATCGGCCAGCAGACGGATGTCTTCGCCGTCCAGCGGGCGTGTCGTGCGATAGCCTTCGATCAGCGCCCGGGCGATATCCGGGTGGATGGCCTGCAAACCGGTGTCCAGCGCCAGCCAGGCGATCGCATTGCGCTCGATCGCGATGGCCAGGTCGAACAGCGCGCAGTTGGCGGCGGCCAGGCCGAAGTCGAGTACCGCGGTGATACCTGCGTGGTCGCCAGCGTCGCTCCAGCATAGGTTCGAGACATGCCAGTCGCCATGCGTCCACAGGCGCGGCTCCCGGACCAGTCGTGGCTGCAGGTCAGCGTGCCACGGAGCAAACGCGGCGGTGAGATCGTTTTCCCAATCACGGCGATGAAGATAACTGGCCAGGCCGGGGCGTTGCGGCAGTTGCGCGCGCAACGCGGCTACGGGGTCCGCGGCCGCGATCAGTTCGCTGCGCGCCACCAGGATGTGGGTGTGGCGTTGCGCAGCGTCGTAACCCGTGCTTGCCTCATGCAGTGCGGCGAGCATGCGGCCGGCGCGCTGCGCGTGCCTCCGGTTCGCCAGTGGCTCCCACGAAACCGTCTCGCGATAGAGGTCGACACCGGCGGCGCGCTGGTGCACTTCGTAGATCCACTCGCCGAGTGCCACGGCACTCTGGCCATCAGCATCGAGCATTACGTTCGGAATCGGCACGCCGCTGGTGCGCAAATGCGCCATGAAACGGTGCTCTTCAACGAGCGTGGCCAGCGTGCGCACACGCCGGTGATGACGCTTCACGAAAAACTCCCCCGCCCCCGTCTCGACCAGACAGGCCGCCGACAGCGGGCGTGGACTGTGCCATGCAATACGCAACGGCGAACCCAGCTGCGGATAGCGCTGCAGCAGCGACTCGAGTTCGGACGAAGTCAGTGCCGGCCAGTCCGGTGTGATTTCGTCACCGGCCAGGCCGTGCACGAGATGATCGGGATTCATGGGGAGATGCGGGCAGCCTTGTCGACGAGCCGGGTGGATTATGGCCGATGGGCGCCGCCGCCGCTTTCGGCCGGCGCGACGATCGCGTCTAATACACGATTCATCCCCACACATGCTGTGACTCCATGAGTGCATTGCTGCTGCTTTTCGTGTGCCTGATCCTGGGCATGCTGGTGGCCCGTTTCGCCAAGCCACCGGCCGGCATCGTGCAGGGCATCAACTGGTGGGTGCTGAACATTGCGCTGGCGGCGCTGGTGCTGGAGCTGATCCCGAAGCTGAAGTTCGACGCGCAGCTGTGGTTTCCGATAGCGGCGATGTGGCTCACCTTTGGCGGCGCGTGGCTGCTGTTCGGTCTGCTCGGCCCGCGCCTGGGCTGGTCACGACAACGCACGGGTGCGCTGATCCTGGTGTGCGGCCTGGGCAATACCGCCTACATGGGTTACCCGTTGATACAGGCGTTGCATGGCAAGGCCGGACTGGCGGTGGCCGTGGTGGCCGATCAGCTGGGCGCGTTTCCGGTGCTGGCGTCGGCCGGCATCGTGGTCGCGTCGATCTATTCGGGGCGCACGCCACGGCCGCGCCTCATGCTCCGCCGGATCCTTTCCTTTCCGCCGTTCCTGGCGCTGCTGCTCGGAGTCGTGGTCGGCCGCTTCGGTGGCTGGCCCAGTTGGATGGATGGCGTGCTCGCGCCGATCGGCGCCACGCTGACCCCGCTGGCGTTGTTTTCGGTTGGCCTGCAGTTCAAGTTCCATCCCGGCCAGCGGCAACTCGGTGCGGCAACCCTGGGTCTGGGCTGGAAGCTTCTGCTGGCGCCGCTGCTGTGCTGGGTGATGGGCACGGCCGCTGGCGTGGACGGGCTGGTGCTTACCGTGGGTGTCCTGCAGGCGGCGATGGCGCCGATGGTGTCGGCCGCGATCCTGGCCGGCGAGTACGAGCTGGAGCCGACCCTGGCCAACACCATCCTGGGTGCCGGCATCGTGCTGTCGTTGCTCACGATTCCGCTGGGCAATCTCCTGCTCGGCAGTGGCGCGCCATGATGGCGCTTGATTCCGGGCCGCCCTGCATCGAGACTGGGCAGGACATTCCAGAGAGCAGGGGGCTCGTCTCATGTCTGGCCTTGAGCTGATCCGCAAGTGGTTCGGAGGTGAACATGGCGAGCGCCGTGCGACACCGCGCAGCGGCGTGCCCAGGGAAGCACATATCCTGGTGGTGGATGA
>DASRUB010000140.1:0-2411 GCA_035655635.1 Rhodanobacter sp.
AGCCCGGATGCAGCGCAGCGCAATCCGGGGACGACCACTTCCGATACCGCCGCGGCTGCATCCGGGTCAGCCAACGCGAACGACGCGCCGCTGCCCGCGTCCACCGCTGCGATCCCCGCCAAATCCGTGGCGGTGCTGCCGTTCACCAACGAGAGCGGCAAGCAGGACGAGCAATTCTTTTCCGATGGACTGTCGGACGACCTGATCACCGCGCTGTCGCAGTTCGCGGGCTTGAAGGTCATCAGCCGCAATTCCGCGTTCCAGTTCCGGGGCAGCAAGGATTCCAGCACGAAGATCGGCCAGGCGCTCGGCGTCGCGCACCTGCTGGAAGGCTCGGTGCAACGTGCCGGCGATGCGGTGCGGATCACCGCGGCGCTGGTCAACGCCAGCGACGGCCGCATCCTGTGGTCGCAGCGCTACGACAAGCCCTACAAGGATCTGTTCGCGCTGCAGGACGCGATCACTCAGGCCGTGGCCGCTGCGCTGAAGGCTGACCTCTTGACCGCGCCCGGTGCGGCGGTGCAGAGCGATCGCCCGCCCGGCGGCAATCTCGATGCCTACACCGCGTACCAGCATGGCATCGCCTATTACGCCCTTGGCACCGAAGCGAGCTCGCGCCAAGCCATCGACGCCTACCGCGAGGCGATCCGCCTCGAACCGAAGTACGCCGCAGCCTACGCTCGATTGGGTGGTTCCTGGAACGGTCTCGCCGGCCAGTTCCTGAACGGTGCTGCCGAAATCGCGCAGGCGAATGCCAAGGCGCGCGCAGCGATCGACACCGCGCTGAAGCTGGACCCCGCTTCCGCGCTGGCCCATCAGGAGCACGCGGCATTGCTCAAGAGCGTGGATTTCGACTGGACCGGCGCCGCGGCCGAGTCGCGGCGCGCGCTGCAACTCGCGCCGAACGATGCGGCGGCGAAATTCAACTTGGGCAACATGCTGGCCGCGCTGGGCCAGGTGCAGCGGGCGACGCAGCTGACCCGGCAGGCGCTGCAAAGCGATCCGCGCCACGCCGGTTGGTATAGCTGGTTGAGCACCTATCTGGCTGGGCTCGGGCACCTCGATCCCGCCCGCCAGGCGATCGGCACCACGATCGCCCTGCAGCCCGGCGCGACGGCTTACTACGAGCAACTCGCGATCGTCGAAATCCTGCGCGGCGATGCGAAGGCCGCGCTGGCCGCCGCGCAGCAGGAGCCGGACAGCGGATGGCGCGGCATCGCGCTGGCGCTGGCCACGCAGATCGGCCCCAATCGCGCCGTTGCCGACGCGGCGCTGAAAAAGCTCATCGCCGGTCAAGCCGATGTGGCGCCTTACCAGATCGCCGAGGTGTACGCGTTGCGCAAGGATCCCGACGCCATGTTCCAGTGGCTGGACCGCGCCTGGACCAGCCGCGATCCCGGCATCAGCTATCTGCTCTACGATTCCTTCATCCTGCGCTACCGCAACGACCCGCGCTTCGCCGCGTTCTGCCAGAAGGCCGGCCTGCCCACCACCACCGATGCCGTCGCGATGAAATTGTAGGAGCGCACCCCGGACTCGATCCGGGGGTGGGATCCTACAAGCACACGTAGAAGTGGGCCGGTGCGCAGTGCCGGCTTTTGCGGTTACTCGCGAATGCTGCCGTAAAGGGTTCGTCGTTCCAGGGCGATCGCCCGCTTCATCGGTTGCGCCCGTAAAAAGCGCGTGCGGCCCCGGAGTAACGACAAGGAACATGCCCCATGCCGCCGCGAATGCGACGCACAACCGGCTTGACGCCACTACGGGTCGTCGTCACGCTTGACCCATGAACCTCATGCTGCTTCGAAATGCCCTGGTGTACGCCCCCGAACCCTTGGGTCACCAGCATCTGCTGCTCGGTGGCGGGCGCATCCTGTGGATGGGTGCCGAACTGGCCGAACTGCCGGCGGCGCTGTCGGTGCAAACGATCGACCTGGAAGGACGCCGGCTGCTGCCCGGCCTGATCGATGCGCATGTGCACGTCACCGGCGGTGGCGGCGAGGCGGGTTTCCGCACGCGGGTGCCACCGCAGGGCGTGTCGCGTTTCACTCGCGCCGGCATCACCACGGTGGTCGGCCTGCTCGGTACCGACGACGTGGCGCGCGGGCCGCAGGATCTGCTGGCCACGGTGTATGGCTTGCGCGAGGAAGGCTTGAGTGCGTTCGCCTTCAGCGGCGGTTACCACGTGCCGCCGCGCACGTTGACCGGCACGCTGCGCGGAGATCTGGTTTTCATCGAGGCATTGATAGGCGTGGGCGAGCTGGCGATCAGCGATCACCGCTCCAGCCAGCCGACCCTGGACGAATTGCTGCGCTTGGCGGCCGATGCGCATGTCGCAGGCTTGATGACCGGCAAGGCCGGCATCGTGCATCTGCACCTGGGCGATGGCCCGCGCGGGCTGGAGCTGGTGCGCC
>DASRUB010000141.1:0-6664 GCA_035655635.1 Rhodanobacter sp.
GCCAGCAGGTCGTTGACGGTGACCACGCCCTCGATGTCGCCGTACTCGTCGACCACCAGGGCCAGCGGCGTTTCGGCGTCGCGAAACTCCTCCAGCAGGTCCAGCGCGCGCGCCGTGGCGGGCACGAAAAGCGGCTTGGACAGGTGAGTGAACAACTCCGGGCTGCCGTCGGCGAAGCTGTGCAGCATCAGCTTGACTTCGGCCACGCCGACCACGTCGCTCTCGTCGCCGCGATACACGGGGTAACGCGAATACGGGGTCTCGCGCATCACCTCGATGTTTTCTTCGCGCGGTGCAGCCAGGTCCAGCCAAGCGATGCGCATGCGCGGCGTCATGACGCTGTCGACGGTGCGGTCGCCCAGCCGCAACACGCGGTTGACCATGTTGTGCTCGTCTGCGTCGAGCACACCCTGTTCGGCGCTTTCGGCAACCAGCAGCCGGATCTCGTCCTCGGTGACCACGCCACGGCCCAGCGAGTTGACCCGCAGCAGCCGCAGCAGCAGGTTGCTGGATGCGTTCAGCAGCCACACGAACGGCATGGCAATCCTGGACAGCACCAGCATCGGGATCGCCACGTAGGACGACAACTTCTCCGGTGCCGACAGCGCCAGTCGCTTGGGCACCAGTTCGCCGATCACCACTTGGATGAACGAGATCAGGATGAAGCCGAGCACGATGCCGATGATCCTGGCGTAGGGCAGCAGCCAACCCAGCCGTTCACCCGCCAGCGCGCTGGCGATGTGCCCGCCCAGCGCATCGCCCGCAATGGCGCCGGTAATCAGCATCACCATGGTGATGCCGACCTGCACGGTGGACAGGAAGTATTCCGGCGCCTCGGCGTGGCGCAGGGCCAGCGCAGCCCTGCGGCTGGACCGCGCCATCTGCTTGAGGCGGCCCTTGCGTGACACCACCAAGGCCATCTCCGACAGCGCGAAGAATCCGTTGCACAGCGAAAGCAACAGGACGAGCGCGATTTCGGTCAGCATCGGCGGGATGATGGCGGGGGGTGCATGGCTCCTAGTGTAAGGGCAGTGCTGCCTGCACTTCATCCTGCCGTTGGTGCATGGCAGCATGGCCGTCCTGTACGATGGCGGCATTTGGTTTCCCCCGGACGGCCACGCATGTTTTCACTGCAGACGATTTTCGGCAAAGGCGACAAGTTCTACGGCCTGCTGGAACAGAGCGCCGCGACCGCCTGCGAAAGTGCGCAAGCGCTGCATGCCCTGCTGACCAAGCCGGACCAGGGCTCGTTGATGGCATCCTTTGCCGCCACCCGGGCGCGCGAGAAGGAACTGGCGGCGCAGATCAGCGAAGGACTGGTGAACACCTTTGTCACCGCGCTGGACCGCGAGGACATCGAGTCGCTCAATTCCTCGCTGTACAAGATCCCCAAGACCATCGAAAAGTTCGCCGAGCGCTACGAGATCGTCGCGACCCGTCTGCACGGGGTGGATTTCGCCCAGCGCGCGCAGGTGCTGCTGCATTCCAGCGAGGTGGTGGTGGAGATGGTCCACGAGCTGCGCCGCGGCCTGCGCATCGACCGTGTGAAGAAACTGCAGGATCGCCTGCAGGCGCTGGAGTCTGAAGGCGATCGCATGCTGCTGGCGCCGTACCGCACGCTCTACGTCGAAGGCAATGACGCGATGCGTGCGATGCTGGCCAAGGATCTTTTCGAGCTGATCGAGAAGGCCATCGACAAGTGCCGGGACGTTGGCAACATCGTCTATTCGATCGTGTTGAAGAACTCCTGAGGAGCTCGCCGTGATTTCGCGAATTTCGCTTCACGGGGCGGCGCTGCCGCCGCTGTCCTGGCTCGGTACCCGCCGGCATCCTGCAAGGATCCACGCATGAGTGTCGTCATCGCGGTGGTGGTGATCGCGCTGGTGTTCACCTACATCAACGGTTTCCACGACACCGCCAATTCCATTGCCACGGTGGTGGCGACCAAGGTGCTCAGCCCCGGCCAGGCGGTGCTGATGGCCGCTGGCACCAACCTGATCGGTGCCTTCATGGGCACCGCGGTGGCAGCCACAATCGCGTCCGGACTGATCAACGCCGGCGTGATCGACATGAGTTCCCAACTGCTGATCTGCGCGCTGCTGGCGGCGATCGTGTGGAACCTGGTCACCTGGTGGCTGGGCTTGCCATCGAGTTCCAGCCACGCGCTGATCGGCGCGCTGGTGGGTGCGGCACTGGCGGCCTCGTACAACAATCTCAGGTCGGTGATCTGGGTGCAGGGCGGCTGGCTGGACGGCCACGGCGTGATTCCCAAGGTCATCATTCCGATGGTGTTGTCGCCGCTCGGCGGGTTCGTCATCGGCTTCATCGTGATGGGGGCGCTGTATGCGCTGCTGGTGTGGTTTGCGCGTCGACAGGGCTGGCTGCGCCGGTTGGGCCGCACCCCGTTCGTCAACGCCTTCTTCGGCAAGGCCCAGATCGCCTCGGCCGCTGCGATGGGTGTGGCGCACGGCATGAACGATGCGCAAAAGAGCATGGGCATCATTGCGCTGGCGCTGGCTGGCGCTACCGCGGCCCATCAGTTCGACCACCTGCCGGCGGCATTCTCGTTCCTGCGCATCCACGAGACCGCCGGCGCGGGTTTGGTCATCCCGGGATGGGTCAAGGTGGTCTCCGCCCTGACCATGGCTGCCGGTACCGCCGGTGGTGGTTGGCGCATCATCAAGACGCTGGGCCACAAGATGGTCAAGCTGCATCCGATCAATGGCTTCGCGGCCGAAACCAGCGCGGCCGCGGTGATCCTGACCGCCTCGGTGTTCGGCATCCCGGTGTCCACCACCCACTGCGTGTCCGCCTCGATCATGGGCGTGGGCTCGGCCAAGCGCTTCAGCGCGATCCGCTGGTCGGTGGTGGAGCGCATGGTATGGGCGTGGATCCTGACCCTGCCGATCACCGCGTTGATGGCCTATGGCTTCGTGCTGGGGTATCGCGTGCTGTTCTGACGTTGCACCGACAGGCTGAGAGGTTGTGAGTTTTTCAACCTCTCAGGCCGGCCACGGATGGCCGGGCGCGAATCGAGCATGCAAGTGCTTGATTCGCGTGAGCGAGTCCGGGCCTGCACCGGACACGCGATAGAAGAAAACCACAGGAAGTGGTTTTTTCACAGGCTCTGACTCTTGGCAGGTATGTGGAGCGCAGGCGTCTCGCCGGCATGCTCTGGCGGGCGGGGACGCCCGCGCTCCCAGTGGCTGTCAGAGGGTGTCGTCGGCGCTGGCGACCACCTGCTCCAGCTGATCGCCGAGTGAGCCCAGATCGTGGATGACACGCTCCAGCTCGCTGGCATCGAGAAATTCGTACAGGCGGTTTTCGCACAGGTGCAGGTAAGGGGAACCGTCCAGATCGGCCACCGCCAGGAATCCGGTGCGCTGGGCCCAGTTGAAACGCAGGCAGCGCTGCGGGTCGGCGCCCGCCAGCGGTCCGATCGGGGTGGATACGCGCAGGTAGCGGCGGCCGGACTCGCCATCCAGCTCGGCCAGGTAGATGCCCTGGTGGCGGTCGCCCCCGAGGCTCAGGTCGAAGCTGATCAGGTACGGATCGTTGTGATGCAGCTGGTGCTGGCTGCCGATGTGGGAGCGCACGGCTTCGAAGTGGCGCATGGTGCCGTTTCCGATGAAATAAGCCGAGGTTACTCTGTCGGCGAAGACTTTCCGAGTTGCAGCCTTGTTGGAGTGCGCATGCAAGATCGTGATGCCCGCATCTACGCCGCCATCGCTGCGATCCCGCCCGGCCGCGTGGCCAGCTATGGCGCCATCGCCGCCCGCGCGGGACTGCCGGGGCGGGCGCGGCTGGTCGGTCGTCTGCTCGGCGAGGTGCCTGAGGGCATGGAGTTGCCGTGGTTCCGCGTGCTGCGCGCCAGCGGGCAGATTGCCTTGCCGGCCGGTAGTCGGGGGTTTCGCGAGCAATGCCGGCGCCTGCGCGCCGAAGGCGTCGAGGTACGCCATGGCCGCGTGCCGCTGGCACGGTTCGGCCTGGATGGCGATCTCGACCATGCGCTGTGGGGAATGCTTGGCGAGTAGCAACGTGGGTCGCCGGAGCGCCGGCGTCTCGCCGGCATGCTGTGGCGGGCGGGACGCCCGCGCTCCCAGTCAGGCTGCCGTCGAGCGGCTCCGCTTGCGTCGCGTGCTGGTGGCTAGCGCGCTGGTGGCCGGCTTGACCGGCTGATCGAACTGGCGGATGAAGTCGCGCACCTGCGGGTATACCGTTTCGCGCCAGCGTCGCCCGCTGAAGATGCCGTAATGGCCGGCCCCCTCGATCACCCGGTGCACACTGCGCTTGGCCGGGATGCTGCTGCACAGGTCGTGCGCCGCCTCGGTCTGGCCAAGGCCGGAAATGTCGTCCAGTTCGCCCTCGATGGTCAGCAGCGCGCTGGTCTTGATCGCGCCCGGATCGACCCGCTCACCGGCCACGTCCCACAGCCCGCGCGGCAGCAGGAACTTCTGGAATACCTTCTCGATGGTGTCCAGGTAGAAGCGTGCCGGCATATCCAGCACCGCGTTGTACTCGTCGTAGAACTTGCGGTGCGCTTCGGCGTCTTCCTGGTCACCGCGCAGCAGGTCCTGGTAGAAGTCCCAGTGCGAGCTCATGTGGCGACCGGGGTTCATCGCGATGAAGCCGGCGTGCTGCAGGAAGCCGGGGTAGACCTCGCGCCCGCGACCCGGGTAGTTCGGCGGCACCGTCTGGATCACGTTGCCCTGGAACCACGACAGCGGCTGGCGGGTGGCCAGGTTGTCGACGCTGGTGGGGCTGCGCCGCGGATCGATCGGGCCGCCCATCATGGTCAGGCTGCGCGGCGTGGTTTCGCCACGCGCCGCCATCAGCGACACCGCCGCCAGCACCGGCACGGTCGGCTGGCACACCGAAATCACATGCAGCGATTCGGCCCCGATATGCCGGATGAAGTCCTCCACGTAGGCGACGTAGTCGTCCAGGCCGAAGGTACCGTCGCTCGCCGGCACCATGCGCGCGTCGACCCAGTCGGTGATGTACACCTTGTGGTCGCGCAGCAGGGTGCGCACGGTGTCGCGCAGCAAGGTGGCGTGGTGACCGGACATCGGCGCCACCACCAGCACGACCGGGTCGCTCTTCATTTTCTCGATGGTGGCCGGGTCGTCGCTGAAACGCTTGAAGCGCTTCAGCTGGCAGAACGGTTTGGCCATTGCCACGCGCTCGATCACCGCGATCTCCTGATCGTGGGCGCGAGCGACATGGATGCCGAATTCAGGTTTTTCGTATTCCTTGCCAAGCCGGTAGATCAACTCGTTGCCGGCGGCCAGCCGCTGCACCCCGGGAAACTGGGCGAACGGATTGGTGGGGGCGCTGAGCATGCGCGCGTTGGCTTCGGCGAAATTGCTCAACGGGCCGAGCAGCGAACGCTGCCATTCGTGGATTTGATAAAGCATCAAGCGGGGAAGCCTTGGTTCGGAATCCTTCGATAGTAGCGGGTTTGCCCGCCACATGTTGCGATGCGGCAGACGGCGCGGCGATGCGGGCCAATCAACCGGTGACACGGCAACGCAGCAGCAATTCGTCGACACCGCGGGTCTCGCCCAGCCCGTCGCGCCAGCGCAGGGGCTTCTGGAAACGCAGCCCCAGTGGCATGAACACCCGGTTGTACCACCACATCGCCCGCTCGCGCTGATGGGTCAGGTACCACTGGCCGAGGTCGAGCAGGCGCGAGGATTTTGGCTGCATGCCATAGACCGCGCTGTGTTCAAGGTGCAGGCCGTGCTGTTCCAGCAGCGCGAGGATCCGTGCCGGTTCGTAACGGCGGCAGTGGCCGACGAACTCGTCAAAGGCGGTCCATGCCTGCGGGTGTAGCGGAACCGACAGCAGCACCTGGGCACCCGGTGCCGCCACCCGCGCAATTTCGGTCAGTGCACCGGTGTCGTCGGCGACATGCTCAAGTATGTCCAGCGCGCAGATCAGGTCGAAGCTGGCGTCGCGGCACGGCAGCGCGCCGATCATGCCGTGTACCGCGTTGGCGCCGCTGGCACGCAAGCGCCGCAACGCCGCATGGCTCAGGTCAACGAAACAGGTGCCATCCAGCGGCAGTCGCGGACGCAATCCGGGCGCCACTTCCAGCCGGCGCGGTGCCTGCCGCGCCAGTTCGTGCAGCAACGGCCAGGTATTGAAGCGCGCCGGATCGACCAGCTTCGCCTGCGCCCACAGCGACTCGTAGAAGCCGCGATTGCTGCGGATCAATTCGGCGTCGCTGCGGTTTTCGGCGGGGCGCGGTGGCGGCATCGGTCGATTGAACCTTGCCGGCGCTGAGCAGAACGTGAAACCCGGAGCTTGTGAAAAACTCGGCAGCCTGTCGTGGAGCCCGGTTCTTCCTTCCCCTGCGCAGCGGGGACAAGATGGCAATCCTGCCATCTTGTCCCCGCTGCGCAGGGGAAGCAAGGCCACTCAGTCGATCCGGCGCAACTCGGTGGCGGCGACGATATCGTGCAGCGCGCGCCGACGTGGATCGACCAGCGCCACCGCAAACCAGGCGGCCCACGCCCCCAGCAAGGTCCACAGCGTGACGCGCAGTCCCCAGGTTGGCGCCAGCATCAGCAGCAACATTGGCGCGGCGGCCACCAGCAGTCGCAGTACGGCCTGCTGCAGGGTGGGGCCGCCGCCGTCGCGGCGGGTCAGCCGGATATGC
>DASRUB010000142.1:0-3365 GCA_035655635.1 Rhodanobacter sp.
TCGATGCCCATGCACGCGACGAGCTCGGCATCACCGAAGCGTTCAAGGCACAACCGCTGCAGGCTGCCGCAGCGTCCGCGTTGAGTTTCGCGGTGGGCTCCGCATTGCCGCTACTGGTGGTGGCGCTGGCGCCGACCGCCATGCTGTTGCCGCTGGTATTCGCCACGTCGCTGGTGTTTCTCGCCGCGCTCGGCGCGCTGGCGGCGCGGGCTGGAGGCGCGAAGATGGGCATCGGTGCCATGCGCATCACGTTCTGGGGTGCGTTGGCGATGGCGATTACCGCCGGCGTCGGCATGTTGTTCGGCGTGAGCGGCTGACGAGCGAAACCCGTGCGATACACGGAATGGTCACTTCGCCCGTTTGTGGCGACGGCTCCCCTGCGCCAAGCAGCTTGATCCGGGCAGGCGCCCACTCAGCGCACCGGGTTCAAAAGTAAGCGTCCCCCGTAGCCATCTTGTCGCCCTTGCCTAAGCCCATCACTCTGCGGTTTTCTCCGACGTGGGTGGGAATGATGGCGATGAGCGAGGTGGCGGTGCAGTGGGCGGAGCATGTCCGTCGGTGGCGGAGCGGTGGTCTGACGCGGGCGGCGTACTGCGCTGAGCATGGGGTGAAGGCGGCGACGTTGTCGTACTGGGCCTGGCGGCTGGGCAAGACGCAACGCGCCGTCGCCGCACCGGCACCGATGGTGCCGGCCTTCGTCCCGGTCCAGGTGGTGCCGGCGGCCAAGCCGCCGATGCTGGTCGAGGTGAGCTATGCGGGTGGACTGCGACTGGGCCTGCCGGTGGGGATCGATGTGGTGTGGGTCGCCGCGCTGGTGAGGGCGCTGGCATGCTGAGCCCGAGCGGATGGTGGTTGGCGGTGGCGCCGATGGATCTGCGCTGCGGCATGGACCGTTTGATGGTGGCGGTGCAAACCGCGCTGGGCCGCGATGCCTTCGACGGTGGGGCGTATGTGTTTCGTAACCGGTCCGGCACGCGGATCAAGGTGCTGTGCTGTGATGCGCAAGGGGTATGGCTGTGCGTGCGGCGGCTGTCGAAGGGTCATTTCGTGTGGCCGGGCAGCGACGATGCCACGTGCGAGCTTTCATCCGAAGCGTTTGCGTGGCTGTGTGCGGGGGTCGACTGGCGACGACTGAGTGATCGCGTCACGCCACGGCACGCGGTGTGATGAAAAAGCTTTCATATAGCCGTCTAGACGGCTATACTACGAGACATGAACCCCGCCTCATCCGATGCTTCCATCGACGACCTAGCCACGCTGCGCCGCAAGTTCGCTGAGCGTGACGCGGAGCACCAGGCAGCACTCGCCGAGCGAGATGAGCGGATCGACAGTCAGCAGCGCACCCTGGTTTACCGACAAGCCAAGATCGATACGCTCACCGCCGAGATCGCGCGGCTGCGCCGCTGGCAGTTTGGTCGGCGCTCCGAACAGCTTGATCCGGGGCAGCGTGCCTTGTTCGAGGACACCCTGGCCGAGGACATCGCCGCCGTCGAGGCGCAGCTGGAGGCGTTGACGGCCCCGGCCACGACGCCGGCCTCGCCGCGGCGTCCGTCCCGGCGCGAGCTGTTGCCGGCCCATTTGGCACGCATCGAGCATCGCCACGAGCCGGCCTCGTGCACCTGTGAGGTCTGCGGCGGCGCCCTGGTGAAGATCGGCGAGGACGTGAGCGAGCGGCTGGACTGCGAGCCGGTGCGGTTCTTTGTCCAACGTGACATCTATCCCAAGTACGCGTGCCGCCCCTGCCAGCGCATCGTGGCCGAACCGGTCGCCCGGCGATCATCGAGCGCGGTCGCCCCAGCGCCGCACTGCTGGCGCACATCGCTGTCAGCAAGTGGGTCGATCATCTGCCGCTGTATCGGCAAAGTGCGATCTACACCCGTAGCGGCGTGACTCTGTCGCGTGGCACCCTGACCGAATGGGCCGGGCGGATCGGCGTGGCGTTGACCCCACTGGCCGAGGCGATGCAGGCGCAGTTGCTGCTGCAGCCGGTCCTGCATGCCGACGAGACGCCGGTGGCGATGCTCAATCCGGGCGCGGGCAAGACGAAACAGGCCTATCTTTTTGCTTACCGCAGCGCCGACCCGCAAGCGCCGGCGATCACTGTATTCGACTTCTGTACCAGCCGCAGCGGTGAGCATGCCCGCCGCTTCCTGGGCGACTGGAAAGGCGCGTTGATGGTCGACGACTTTGCCGGGTATAAAGCCGGCTTTGCCCAAGGCATCACCGAACTGGCCTGTCTGGCGCACATCCGGCGCAAGTTCTTCGAACTGCACGAACGTCAGGCCAGCACGCTGACCGGGCCGCCGCTGGCATCGATCGCCCAGCTCTATCGCATCGAGGCTGACGCCCGGGGTCTGGACCCGCTCGCCCGTCAGGCCCTGCGGCAGACCCACGCCAAACCCATCCTCGATGCCTGGTGGGCGTGGATCCAGACCGTGCGACCCACCGTCGCCGGTGGCAGTGGCATCGCCAAGGCGCTCGACTACACGATCAAGCGCTGGCCGGCACTGCTGCGCTACCTCGATGACGGCCGCTATCCGATCGATAATAACCCGGTCGAAAACGCTATCCGTCCGATCGCGCTGGGGAAAAAGAATTGGCTTTTTGCCGGTTCGCTGTCCGCCGGGCAACGCGCCGCCGCGATCATGAGTCTGCTCGCCACCGCCAAGCAAAACGGGCTGGAGCCCTACGCCTGGCTCAAGGACGTGCTTACCCGCCTGCCCACCCATCCGAACTCCCGCATCCACGAACTATTGCCGCACTCTTGGCAGCCGATCGCGTAACCATCACACCACCTTGCCCACCGGGCAAGGTGGCTACGGCAGTCGCTTACACTTGTAGCGCCGCTTGCCTTCTTTCAATCCATACGCCAGATCGATTTGTCAAACTATGGATATGCACGTCATTTCAAATTTCTCAAACAATCGCTGATAGTCATACCATCTCGTCAAGTAGCGATGAACTACGACGCAAATGTCGAGTCATACTTCACTGCAATCGAAAACAACAGGCAACAGAGCCGCGAGCTCACCCAACTCCGCGACTGGCTCCTCCCCCCGCTGATGAACGGCCAGGTGCGCGTGGCATGATCGGAGTGGAGCTATTCGTGCCGGTCAATGTAGGTTGATGACATGGAATCGAAAGTCATCGAGCGGTTTCAGCATGAGTGGCCGATGCCAATTTCGGAGCACGAACGGATCGTCGGATTCCTGACGGAAACCTATCGACGTTACTGCGACGACGGCTTGGCGGACCTGCACTTCGGCAACGAGCTTGTGACAGGATCGGAATATGTTTACCGGCAGCGCGTTGGCGAACTGTTGCTTGCCGAAGCGCTCTGGAAGGATGGTTTCAAGCTGAGCAGC
>DASRUB010000143.1:0-8611 GCA_035655635.1 Rhodanobacter sp.
CTATGACTTCCTGTTCTCGCTGTCGGACGTACTGGCCGGCAACGGCACCGAGCACCATCAGTCCAGCGAAGACGGCATGGACGCGGACTATTTCACCGCATGGGCCGACAACGCGCCGAACCGCGACCTGCTGGCACACGAATACACCCATTCGTGGAACGGCAAGTTCCGCCGCCCCGCCGACCTGTGGACGCCCAACTTCAACGTGCCGATGGGCGATTCACTGCTGTGGGTTTACGAAGGCCAGACCCAGTACTGGGGCTTCGTGCTGACCGCGCGAGCCGGCATGTGGACGCCGCAGCAGTTCCGCGACGGGCTGGCCATGGTCGCGGCCAATTACGAGCGCAACCGCCCGGGTTTCGGCTGGCGCACGCTGGAGGACACCACCAACGACCCGACCGCCGCCCTGCGCTCGGGCCTGCCGTACCGCAGCTGGCAGATGAGCGAGGAGTACTACAGCGGTGGCCAGATGATGTGGTTGGCGGTGGACGCCAAAATCCGCGCCCTCACGCACGACCGCAAATCGCTGGACGATTTCGCGCGTGCGTTCTTCGGCATGGAAGACGGCAGCTTCGTGACGAAGACCTACACCTTCGACGATGTGGTGGCGGCATTGAACGGCGTCGTGAAAAGCGACTGGGCCGGGTTCCTGCGCGCACGCGTTGACGCGCTCGATCCGCCACTGCAGAGCGGTCTGGCGGCATCCGGCTGGAAACTGGTCTATACCGACAAGGAAAGCGCGTACGAGAAGCAATACAACAGCGGCAAGGAATCGCCGCGCCACCTGTTCAATTTCACCTGGTCGATCGGTCTGACCATGGCCAAAGAAGGAAAGATCAACGACGTGCGCTGGAACGGACCGGCGTTCAAGGCTGGCGTCAGCACCGGTGCCACGGTCGTCTCGGTAAACGGCAAGGCCTATACGCAGGATGTGTTGAAGGATGCGATCTCCGCAGCAAAGGACGGGAAGACGCCGATCCAGCTGCTGCTGAAGTACCAGGGCGAATTCAGGACGGTGCCGGTCGACTACCACGGCGGCCTGCAGTATCCCCACCTGGTGCGCATCGAGGGCACGCCGGATTACCTGAGCGAGATCATCGCGGCGCGAAAGTAGCAGGCAACGCGGCTGGATCCCGGAGCTTGCGTGGTAGCGGCGGTTCCGGTGCAGTTGGATTCGCGATACGACGGTCATGCGCAGGGCCCCGTGCACCGACGTCGCCGGTGCCAGGCTCACAAACCGCCATCAATTCCTGACAGAGGACGTGCAATGAACGTGCGCAGCTGGTTTTCGGTGCTGGCTTTTGGCTTGTCGCTCGGCATGACCGGCGCAAGTGCTGCGGCTGATGCGCCGCTTCGGGTGATGACCTTCAACGTCCGGGTGCCGGTGGACACCGGCGTCAACGCGTGGGCGAACCGGCGCGACCTGATGGTGGAGGTGATCAAGGCCGAGCATCCGGATGTGCTCGGCACGCAGGAGCTGACCGAGGAGCAGGGCGAGTACCTGGCCGCGCATCTTCCCGGTTACGCCTGGTTCGGGCAGGGTCGGGAGGGCGGCACCAAAGGGGAGCACATGGGTGTGTTCTATCGCACGGATCGGCTGAAGGTGTTGCGCTCCGGTGATTTCTGGCTCTCCGATACCCCGCAGGTGCCCGGCAGCAGGACCTGGGGCCAGCCGTATCCGCGCATGGTCACCTGGGCGCGGTTTCGCCGGCGCGACGGGGGTGGCGAGTTCGATTACTTCAACACCCATTTTCCCTATAGGCCCGAAGACGTCCGTGCGCGCATGCTGAGCGCGAACGAGATCCTGCAGCGGATCGGCGAGCTGCCGCCTGCGGCGCACGTGATCCTGGCCGGGGATTTCAATTGCAGTCCCGACACGCCGGTGCACGCGAAGCTGACCACGAACCTGCACGACGCCTGGGTGGAAGCGGCGTCGCGATCGGGTCCGGCGAAGACATTCCACAATTTCACGGGCAAGCCGGACCAGCGCATCGACTGGATCCTGACGCGCGGTTTCAAGGCGCTCGCCGTGCGCACCGTCACCACCCACGAAGGCGTGCATTACCCGTCCGACCATTTTCCGGTCGTGGTCGATCTTGTTCGGAAATAGAGTTGTCAAGGCCCCTCTCCCTTCGGCGACCAACGGGAGTCCCCTTGCGGGTGAGAGGGTTGGGGTGAGGGTTCGGCCGGAGCAAGGAATCCAGCTCCGACCGAACCCTCATCCGGCCCTGCGGGCCACCTTCTCACCCGCAAGGGGACTCCTTTCAGTCGCCGGAGGGAGAAGGGAGTCCATCTACCGCCTTCAGGTGGCATGCTTCGATCGGCCCTTTGAGGGGCTCACCTTAAAGGCTTCGTCGGGGATACCAGAGCCGCATCCACTTGCCTATCCGAAGGGTTGCTCGATCGACGGACTTTGCGGCGTGAACCAGCGCGCGCCGTCGGCAGTGATGTGCATGTCGTCTTCCAGGCGCACGCCGAACTCACCGGGGATGTAGATACCCGGTTCGTCGCTGAAGGTCATGCCCGCCTCGATCCGGCGCGTATTGCCCTGCACCAGGTAGTACCACTCGTGCATGTCCATGCCGATGCCGTGGCCGAGGCGATGGCTGAAGTACTTGTAGCCGGGCCCGTAGCCGGCGTCCGTGATGACCTTGCGCGCGGCGCCGTCCACCGACTCCATGCTGGCGCCCGGGTGTGCGGCCTTGAGCGCGGCCTGCTGCGCCTTGTGCACGATGTCGAACACGCGCTTCATCTTGTCGCTGGCCTTGCCCAGCACGAAGGTGCGGGTCAGGTCGCTCTGGTAGCCGCCGACCTTGCAGCCGTCGTCGAGCATGATCACAGTGCCTTCGCTGATGTGTTGCGGCACGGGCGAACCATGTGGCGAGGCGGTGAACGCGTCGACGTTGATGCTGACCTCGCCGCGCAGGCCCTGGCGCGCGTAGGCGGCATCGACCAGGTCGGAAATCTGCTGCTGGGTCATGCCCGGTTGCAGCGCTTTCCATACCGCGTGGTACACCGCCAGGGTGGCGTCGTTGGCCAACTGCATCAGCGCCAGTTCGGCCGGACTCTTGATCGAGCGGCAACCGGCAGTGACGGGCGTGGCGCTGATCATGCTGACGTGCGGCGCGGCCCGGGCGATACCGAACTGCTTGGCCGAACGCAGCTGTTCCTCTATACCCAGCGTGCCGGTGGACACATGCCACTCGGCGAGCACGCCGGCGATCTTTTCGTACGGGTTTTCGTTTTCCTGCCACGTGCGCACGTCCTTCCTGCCGAAGGCGATCTGCTCCAGCGTGCGCTCGCGTTCGAACGCCGGCGTGATGAACACCGGATCGCCTGACCTGGGCAGCAGCATGCCGGTGGTGCGCTCGCTGACCCACCAGTCGATGCCGGTGAAATACTCCAGCGACGTGCCGCCGCCCATGAAGATGGCATCCATCCGGTGATCGGCCATCAGCCGTTGCGCCTTGCGCAGGCGCTGCTCTCGCTCGGCAGCGGTGATCGGGATCGCGAGCGGTGCGACCGGTTTCAACGCCATGATCGAGGGCGGCAGCGTCGTTTCGTTCGCTGTCGCCTTCGCGGCACCAGTACCCAGCAGCGGCAGTACCGCCGCACCCAGCGCGGACGCTTTCAGGAAACGTCGCCGATCTGGACGTGCGGTTTCATCGATGGACATGCGCGACTCCTGGGTAGGGTAGACGTATGGGTTGTGCGGCTCTCAGACAGTCCTCGCTGCCGGTGCGCTCTCGTGCCCCGGTGGGCGCACGTTGGGCAGGAATACCGCGAGCAGACCAAGCAGCGGCAGGAACGCGCAGATCTGGTACACGAACACGATGCCGTAGTGGTCTGCCACCACCCCAAGCACGGCGGCACCGATTCCCCCGAGGCCGAACGACAGGCCGTAGAACATGCCCGATACCATGCCGACGCGATGCGGCATCATGTCCTGCGCATACACGATGATCGCCGGGAAGGCCGACGCCAGCACCACGCCGATCACCACGCTGAGCCCGACCGTCCACGCCAGCCCGACGTGCGGCAGCAGCAGGGTGAACGGTGCAATGCCGAGAATGGAAAACCAGATCACCTGCTTGCGGCCGATGCGGTCCCCGATCGGTCCGCCGATCAGCGTGCCAGCCGCCACCGCCATCAGGAACACCGCCAGCAGGTGGGTGGCGGTCATCATCGACAAGCCGAAATGGTGGATCAGGTAAAACTCGTAGTAGCTGCTGATGCTCGCCAGATAGAAGAACTTCGAAAACATCAGCACCATCAACACGCTGATCGTGCGGCGCACGACGGGAGCCGGAAACATCGGCTGGTCCGACGGCAGGCGCTTCCTCACGCGCTCGTTGATGTGATGGCTGTACCAGCGACTGACCTGCAGCAGCACCACGATGCCCAGCAGTGCCGCCAGGCCGAACCAGCCCACATGTGAACGTCCCAGCCTCAGCACGATTCCGGCGGCCAGCAGCGGGCCCAGCGCCTGGCCCAGGTTACCGCCGATCTGGAACACCGACTGAGCCAGGCCGTACTTGCCGCCCGAGGCCATGCGTGCGACCCGCGACGATTCCGGATGGAACACGGACGAGCCGCAGCCGATCAACCCGACCGACAGCAACAGGATCGGATAGCTCGGCGCGACCGACAGCAGCAGCAGGCCAGCCAGGGTGAAACACATGCCGATCGGCAGCGAGTACGGCAGCGGATGCTTGTCGGCGACCATGCCGACCACTGGCTGCAACAGCGAGGCGGTCAGCTGGAAGGTCAGGGTAATCGCGCCGATCTGGAAGAAGCTCAGGTCGAACTCGCCTTTCAGCAGCGGGTAGATCGCCAGGATCACCGACTGCATCATGTCGTTGAGGACATGCACGAAGCTGACTGCACCAAGCACGCCGTAGCGCGTGGTCGAGGTGGTCGTGGCTGGTGCCGTGGAGATCAGTGGCGGCGCGGCGCCGGCTTCAACATCGGCGATCAAGGGTTGCGCGTCGGAGGCGATTTCGTTCATGCGGGGCGTGGGGTCATTGCGATGTGGTGCTGCGTCAATCGGCAGCGCCGCTCAGGATACGCTGCGCAGGTCTGGTCAGTCCAAGAGAAAGTGCAGCTGGCTTGCGCCTCTTGACCGTGTGCGAGCCCCGCCGGGTTAGCTTGCTTTCTCTCGCGGGGCGCAGGTTCTCATCCGCATCTTTCTCTTGAATACTCCTGCATTGATGCAGAGGGCCGGCGGGCAGTGCCCGCCCTACGATGACCGCTGTAGGGCGGGCACTGCCCGCCGGCTTTCCGCGGTATCCAATCGACAACAGGCGCACGCCTTCCCGAAGAAGATCGGGCTGAGAGCTGGTTCGACCCGCGCCTACTTGCCGGAATCCTTCTGCTTCTGCTTCTGTTTCCTGGCCTTCTCCTGGTATTGCTTGACGCCGGCCTCGCGTTGTTTGGCGTGGTCGCGCAGGGCCACGTCTTCCTGTTCGTGTCTGGTGTTGTCGGCGCCGCGCTTTTCCATTTCCTTGTCTTTGGTTTTCATGGGGTTCTCGTGTGAGGTCGGATTGTGCAGGGTGCGGGGCACCGGGTTAAGACCGCATCATCGTTGTGTCCACGGGGTGGTAGCCGCGTCTTTTCCCTTGTTTCCACGGCACGCGATCAGGGGCCGGCCCTGAGCGGCTGCCGCATCCGACGCAGCGCTCGTCGGGTCGCGTGTCGGCCAGCATGCTGGGCGAGGCCGCGTGACAACGGGCCGGGTTTCTCAACCGACCTCGATCGTGGGCCGACGCGCGCCGACATGGGGCGGCTTTTGCGCCGTGACCAGCATCGTCGGCATCCACGGGCCACCCCACCACATGCGCCACCCCAGTGCGCGCCGTTCGATCTTGGCGTCGTGGGCAGCCAGTCGTTTGCGGTACTGGTTGCTCTTCGAAATGTCGGCGATCAGCAAACGCCCACCCGGGCGCAGCACGCGCCATGCCTCGTCGATCGCGCGGTCGCGACCGGCCGCGTCGCTGATGTTGTGGATCGCCACATTGGACACGACCAGGTCGAAGCTGCCGTCGGCGAATGGCAGTACGCGCATGTCAGCGGTCTTCAGCCCAACCCGGTCGGCGACACCTTCCGCTTCAGCGTTGCGCATCGTTACGTCCATGGCGTTTCCGGACTGGTCCTTGCTGCTCCAGATGTCGACACCTACGGCCCGGCCTTGCGGTATGAATGTGGCGGCCATCAGCAGGACTGCTCCGCGACCGCAGCCCAGATCGAGTACCTGCTCGTCGCCGCGCCAGGCCTGGGCGCCGAGCAGCTCTCGCCACACCACAAACTTCCCACGCAACGTGGTGTGCAGGTACAAAACGAGCATGGCGGCCAGAATGAGCGCGGTGAGCCACCAGCCCTTGAGCGGAGTAAACGCGATCACGCCGAGGCACGCCAGCAGTCCGGTCGCCATCAGCAAGGGCACATAGGGCGCGTCGATACCGTAACGACTTTTTCGTGGTGACGCGCTCATGCGTTTTCCCGCTCGTCCCGGTTCACGAAGCGCATTCTCGAATGGCCGCCTTTGGCGCGACAGTGAGGCGTGTCATGCAAACGATCTGAAACCGGCGCGGGTGCGTGGCTGCCTCGGCAAATGAGCGAGCGCGTCCGTGAGAGCGCCGGCTGGTTCTAGAATAGCTGGCTTTCGGATGCGCCTTTGAGTTTCGCGCCGCCTCCGCCCCGCAACAGGCCGTGCACGCCTGCTGCCAGCCCTCACGGGAAATCCCATGCGCTCGATCATCTGTCTCTGCCTGTTGCTCGTTTTCGTCTTGCCTGGTCTCGCGGCGTCGCGCCCGACGCTGCCGCAGGACCAGCAAAGCGTGGGCCAGCAGCGCGAGGATGTGCTGTTCTGGACGCAGGTCCAGCACACGGCGCGCTTCTCGCGGATGAACGAAATCTTTCCCGCCGATCGCGCGGCACACGGCAGCCATGTGCATGCCTTGCCGCAGGGCAAGGTGCTGACGCCGCACTGGGCCGATGCTGCGACCACGCTGGCCAGCTACATGAAGCAGCATCATCTGGCCGGTGTGATGGTGCTGCAGCATGGGCGCATCCGCCTGCAGCGCTACGCGCCAGGCTTCGGGCCCGAGCAGCGCTGGACGTCGTTTTCCGTGGCCAAGTCGGTCACCTCCACCTTGCTGGGCATCGCCCTGGAGCGCGGGGATATTCACAGCCTCGACGACACGCTGGACACGTATATCCCGCAGTTGCGCCACAGCGCCTACGCCAAGGTGACGGTGGAACAGTTGCTGACGATGACCTCCGGCGTGCGCTGGAACGAGGACTACGCCGATCCGCATTCCGACGTGGCGCAGATGTACCGCGGCGCCTGCGAGAATGGCCAGCCGCACGTGATTTCGTATCTGGCGAAACTGCCACGTGAATGGCCAGCAGGCAGCCATTGGAACTACAACACGGCCGAGACCGACCTGCTCGGCATCCTGGTCCAGCGTGCCACCAGGCAATCACTGGCAAGCTTCCTGTCGCAGACGATCTGGAAGCCCTATGGCATGGCGTCGGACGCGTACTGGTTGAAGGACGAGTGCGACGGCAGCGACACCGGCGGCAGCGGTTTGTCGGCCACGCTGGCCGATTACGCCCGCATCGGCCAGTTCATGCTCGACGGCGGCCGCATCAACGGCAAGCCGGTGATTGCCGAAGCCTGGATGCATGGCGCCCTGCGTCGCCAGCAGGCCGTGGACAGTCCCGGACGCGGCTATGGCTATCTGTGGTGGACCGACGCGGATGGCAGCTACGCCGCGATCGGCATCTTCGGGCAGATGGTCTACGTCGACCCGGCGCGTCAGCTGGTCATGGTGCAGGTGGGTGCCTGGCCGCAGGCGACGTCGAAAGAGCTGGTGGCGTCGCGACGGGCATTCGTGGCCGCCGTCAAGCGCGCGGCAGACGCCGCGCCGGCGCCAAGGTCTTCCAGCCAGAGTCGCCTGACTCCTCACCGTTCACGCTGAGCGTAGCCCGCGCGCGGGCGAAGTCGAAGCGCCGCGCGAGGAAGCAAGCACAACTATTCACGTGTTCTCAGCGGCGCACGGCCAGCACACCGTCGAGTGCCAGTTGGGCCTTGAACCCGGCCTTCTCCAGCCGCTTCGCCACCTCGCGGGGTACATCGCGCCCGCTGGTGAGCCGGTTCGGGCTGCCGGTGTAATGGAACAGGCGGCCGCCGCGACGCAGTACGCGCGCGAGTTGCTCGTAGAAAGCCTGCGAATACAGCTCGCCAGCGATGCCGAAACGTGGCGGATCATGCAGCAGCGCATCGAACGACGCGTCGGCCATCCGCGTGATTGCCTGTGACACGTCGGCATGTTCCAGTTGCAGTCGGCCGCCACTGCTGGCGGCACCGGGATCCGGCGACCACGGATTGAGCGTGCGCAGCCACAGTACATCGGCGTTCTTCTCGAACGAACGAATACGCGCCACGCCGGCTTCCAGGCAACAGGCGGCGAAGTAGCCGAGGCCGCCGCACGTATCGAGCAACACCTTGCCGCGCGGCTCGACCAGCGCCACCTTGCGTTGCGCATCCTCGAACGGGGACTCCTTCGACGTGGGCAACATCTTGATGCCGTCGATCTCGAACGTGGGC
>DASRUB010000144.1:0-17576 GCA_035655635.1 Rhodanobacter sp.
TCCCCGGTCGAGACCCTGGCATATCCCAGCCTCATGCGCGCGCCTTCCTGACGTTGCAAAACATATTGCAAATATGATGACTTCCGCATAGGTATTTTGCAAGGAAAATGTCCCGTGTTTTCCGTGTCTCGTTGACCTTTCGCAAAAGTCTAAAGTTCCGCACGATATGCCCACCCGCCACCTGTCCGACGAGCAGCGGCAACGCTATGCTAATTTTGCCGTCGCTCCTTCGCCGGATCAGCTGGCGCAGTATTTCCACCTGGATCGAAGCGACCGCGAGGTCATCGATGGGCTGCGCGGCGACCACAACCGCCTGGGCTTCGCGCTCATGCTGGGATCGGCCAGGTTCCTCGGCATCTTCCCTGGTGCTGATCTTGAAATCCCCGGATCTGTCATGGCTTTCCTGGTCAGCCAGCTTGGAGAGCATGACGATTTGTGGGGTTTTGGGCTGACGCGGTAAATCCGGTTGAATGAAGCGACCGTCGAAGCTGTCTCGAGTTGAGGAGAAACCGTCACCGGCGGTGGCGGATGGCGAGGCGATCCTGCAGGTCAAAGTCTGGCTCATCGGGATCAGCCCGATGATTTGGCGCCGTGTTCTCGTGCCGGCAACGTTCACGTTCCGCGAACTCCATGGCGTGATCCAGGTCGCCATGGGCTGGGAGGGCATCCACCTCTATGATTTCCATCTTCGCACGGCGCGTTATGGCTCGTGGGAAGTGGCCGCATCGTCGCCCGACGTCACGCTGGCGGCGCTGCGATTGCGCAAAGGTGCTCGGTTTATTTACGAGTACGATCTGAACATCCCCTGGCGCCATGAGGTCCGCATCGAGAACCGGCTCGCACCAGAGGCTCGGAAGACCTATCCCGTCTGCACCGGAGGCGACGGCGTCTGCCCGCCCGAGGATTGCGGCGGTCCGGAGAGCTTTATGGATCACCGGGACGACTGGTATTCATTCGATGCTCTTGAGGATATGGACACCATGGTTGAGGTTCTCCAGCAAGTCGCGCTGAAGGACGGGTCGGAGATGCTCAAGTTCGACCGGGAGACCCGCTGGCGGTTGGAGGATGCCTTGGCGCGGGCCAAGGCTCGCGAGGAAGCCCAGGGACGGCCGTTTTCACGGCGGGATGTCAATGTCAGTCTTCGCGATGGCGAGCATCTCAACCTCATGCACCAGCAGTGGTGACGCGCTCCCCTCCGTTGCCATTCCACCGGGTTACACCGGTGGAACCTTGAGCAGCTCCGCTCGCCGCAGTGCGAGCAAGTTGGCGGCGACCAGTGCTGCTTCGTCTCCTTGCTTCTGGCGGATGCCGGCGACCAGCGCGTGCGCCGCGGGATCGGTCAACTGGTCGAAGCGGCGCTGCAAGGTGGCGGCGGTTGTCTCGGCATAGAGGCGGGTCGTGGTGATACTCTCGTGTCCGAGGAAACGTTGCAAGTCCGTGATGTCCATACCGAGCGCGAGCAGACGAGTCGCCACGGTGTGGCGCAGCAAGTGCGGATAGACGCGCTTGCTGATCCCGGCGGCAATGGCGGCGGTTCGGACCATTTGGCCGACCCGCTGGCGCGTCAGCACGTGTGGTGTTGGACCCGAACCTTCCTGGCGGCTGACGAACAGCGGCCCGGCCCGCCGCGTGCCAATATGCAACCGAAGCAGCTGCGCCAGGTCGCGCCGGATCGGCACCTCCCGGCGCTTTCCGCCCTTGCCCTCACGGATGGTGACCACCCGCTCGGCTAGGCTGACATCCTCAACGCGAAGCTGGACAAGCTCCGATGCTCTGGCGCCGGTTTCCAGCAACGTCTGCAGCATCAGCCCGGTGCGGCCGTCGCGCGCGTAGGCCTGATCGAGGAAGCGGAGCTCTTCTTCAACTGTCAGCCGATCGACGCCGCCGCGATGTTCCGGGGCCGCCCGCAGCCCGGCGCGTTCCCTCGCGGCTTTGAAGACGGCCTTGCTCTGCGCATAGTCCACGCCCTCACGCACGAGGATGGTGGCGATAGCGGCGGCAGCGCGCTTGATGGAAGCCATGGGCCAGTTTGCATCATAGCCTCCGAAGTGCAAGCCTATGGTGCCGAAGTGCCTAAACGGGCCAAGATGGTCGCGGGCCAGCGTGCCGCACTGGCCTTGGGCTTTCCACACCGGTGATTGTGGAAAACTCGATTGCCGGCGATCCGTATTGGAGGTGTGCCATGCGCGTCAGGGTTCTGCTTCAAATCACCGGCGACGACGGCACCGCCAGCGCGATCGAGGAAGTCGCCCTGTTCGAGAAGATAACGGAACATCCGGAGGATCTCGGCCTGTCGATCGCCGAGGGCAAGGCGGCGCTGGCCGCTGTTCAGCGCCGAACAGTCAATGCCCAGGCCGTTGTTTGGGCAGAGCGGCATCGCCGTTGCCAAACGTGTGGCGAGCGCCGGCGCAGTAAAGGCAGTTACCCCGTCACCTTCATGACACTCTACGGCGACGTAGAACTCGCCAGCCCGCGACTGCTGCGTTGCCCGTGTCAGAGCGCAGACAGTCCGGCCACGGTCTCGCCCTTGCGCGATCTGATTCCCGATCATGTCGCACCCGAGCGGCTCTACCTTGAGGCTCGCTGGTCTTCGCTCGTGCCCTACGCTGCCGCGGCTGGACTGCTGGCCGACATCCTACCGATGGAGTCCGGCGCCAATGCCAAAACCCTGCGCGAACATACCCTGCGTGTCGCCGAACGTGCCGAGACTGAACTTGGGGAAGAGCAGTTCAGCTTCATCGACGGCTGCCCAGCCGATTGGCAGAAGCTGCCTATTCCGGAAGGGCGCATCGCGGTTGGCCTTGATGGTGGTTACGTTCGCAACTGGGAAGACAAGAAGAGCAATTTCGAGGTCATCGTCGGCCGGTCAATACCCGAAGACCGTGACGCCCGCTACTTCGGTCTGGCGCATGGCTATGACAGCAAACCAAAGCGCCGGCTGTTCGACATACTCAAGAGCCAGGGTCTGCAGGCGAACCAGGATGTCACCTTCTTGACCGATGGCGGCGAGGAGATTCGGGCACTGACCGAATTCGTCACGCCGGCGTCCGAGCACGTGTTGGATTGGTTCCACATTACGATGCGCGTGACCGTTCTGGAACAATACGCGCGTGGCGCCGCCCACCATGACGAGGCAGCGGGGGCTCGCCTGCTGGCCGATCTGGAACGAATCAAGTGGCTGCTTTGGCATGGCAACCAGCATCGTGCTCGAGAATCGATTGATCTCTTCGAGGACGACGTGGACGGGTTGGAGGTCGGCTACCCGAACCTGGGCAAATTCGCCAAGTTCGCCCACGAGTTCGCTGTCTACATCAAGTCGAATACAAGCAGCCTGATCAACTATGGCGAGCGGTTCCGCGCCGGCGAGCGCATCTCATCATGCCTGGCAGAGTCGACGGTGAACGCCGTCATCAGCAAACGTTTCGCCAAACGTCAGCAGATGCAGTGGACAAAACGCGGCGCACATCTGTTGCTTCAGATTCGAACACGCGTGCTCGACGGCACGCTCCGGCCGCTGTTCGAGCAATGGTATCCTGGGCTGGCGAACGACAATTCAGCCGCCATCACTCAAGCGGCCGCCGCGTGAATACCCCCACAAATCGTCATGCTCTCCAGTAGGCGGGAAATACACGCTCGGGGTGTTCAGCAAAGGACGGTTTGACGGACAGGCGCTGCACCCGATGGATGCCTGATATCGACCTACAGCGGACATTCGGGCAACACGATCGAACGGCAAGTTGTGGCCGAAACCCGACGGGCTGCTTCTGGGTTGCGACTTGAGATAGCTGCCGCTCCGTTCATGCGGTGAACAAGCTGCCACAACCAACGTGCCAGCCTAGGTCTCCGAGAAACCGATTTGGCATCTCAATCGATGGAGGCAGCGACACATCCGGGGGTTGGCCGGTTGCGTAACCGCCGTCTGTTACGCCGTTGGCACGGTGCCGCCGTCGATCACGTATTCGGTGCCCGTGATGGCATCGGCGCGCGGGGAGACGAGGAAGGCAATGAGGTCCGCCACCTCCTTCGGCTTCGCTGGGCGCCCGAGCGGAATGCCGCCCAGCGCCTTCATGATGATCTGCTTGCCGCCCTCGTAGCCCGTGCCGGTCTGCGCGGCCAAGCGCTTGGCAAGAGCGACGGCGGCTTCCGTTTCCACCCAGCCGGGCGACACCCGTACCACCCGAATGCCCTTCGGCGTCACCTCCTTCGACAGGCTCTTGCTATAGGTCGAGAGCGCAGCTTTCGCGGCGGCGTAAGCCGTTGTCGATTCCGGCAGCGGCAGCTCGTGCTGGATCGAGGTGACATGAACAACGACGCCGGAGCCCTGCTCGATCATCGACGGTAGGAGCGCGCGATCGAGGCGAACGGCCGCCATGAGATTGAGGTTGAGTTCCTTCGACCATTCCTCATCGTCGAGGACAGCAAAGCCGCCGCCCGGCGCCGTCGAACCGCCGAGTACGTTGACAAGGATGTCGATCCCACCAAGCCGGTCGACGACTGCCTTGGCGACAGCCACGCAGCCTTCCGCCGTGGTGATATCGGCTGCAATGTAACCCACGCCGTCGGACGAGGTGTCCGGCACCGAGCGCGCCGTTGCGATCACCTTCGCGCCTTCCTCGCGCAGCACGTCGACGACGGCCGCTCCGACGCCCTTCGTGCCGCCCGTCACAAGCACCCGGCGGCCTTCCAATCCGAGAGCGAAACTCACGAGATGATCTCCAGGGAAGCGATCTTGTCACCCTCGATGACGAAAAAATATCGCAGATTGACCGGGCTGCCGGGAAAATCGCCGACCAGATGCCTGGTCACGACGGTCTTGCCGTCCTTGTGTTCCACGTCGACGGGCTCGCTCGTGTAGTTGTATTTGGCCGATGCGTCGGCCTTCCACTGCCTGATAGCAGCGCGGCCGTTATAGGTATGACCTTCATCCTTCACGACAGCCTGTTCGGCGAAGCATCCGGCAACGGCGTCACCATCGCCCTTGTCCGCAGCGAAATAAGCGGCGATCGGTGTCGGCAAATCAAGCGACATTGAGGGTTCCTCTCCTTGCATAAGTCCGGGGCGCGGCGCGCGCGATGGAATTGCGTTGGAGAAAAGGTGTCCTTAGACTCACCAAATGACAAGAACGCACGAAAAAGTAAGGTACTAACCTTTGAGTAAGGTTGATTATACCGCCGCGACGGCCGCCGACGGCGTGGAGCAGGCCTTCAAGATGCTGGAGGGCCGATGGAAGCTCGTGATCCTGTTCCATCTCTTCGGCGGCAAGCTGCTGCGTTTTTCCGACCTTGAGCGGGCGATCTCCGGCATCTCGCAGAAGATGCTCATCCAGCAGCTTCGGCAAATGGAGAGCGACGGCATCGTGCGCCGCATCGTGCATCATCAGGTGCCGCCAAAGGTCGAATATGGCCTGACCGATTGGGGACAGGCCCTATGTCCGGCGCTCGATGCGCTGCTCAGCTGGGCCGGCCAACGCGACGCCATAAGTGCGTCGGCACCCGGCTAGACGTCCGCTTCGGAGAGGAACGTCCAACCTGCTCAACGGCTGGCTTTGGGTGAAGGTTTTCGGATACCGTGAGGCGTCGGAAAACCTTCACCATAGCGGACTCCCGGTTTGCGTAATTCAAGATATTTGTATCAAACCCAGGCCGTTGATGTAATTGGCCTTTTCCGATGCAGATTTCTGATGCACAATGAGGGCATGATTTACGGCTATGCCGGCGTCTCGACCGACGCCCAAGACCTCACCAACCAGGTGGCCCAGCTTAAGGCCGCCGGGTGCGCCACCATCTTCCACGAGAAGATGACCGGCACCCATGTCGAGAGGCCACAGCTCAAGAAGCTGATGGCCAAGCTCGACGCCGGCGACGTGGTTATCATCCTCGCGGTTGATCGCCTGTCCCGTGACACGACCGACCTTCTGGTGATCGCGCGCGACATGCAGCGCGCCGGAGCCGGATTGCGCTCGATCGCCGAGCCGGTTGTCGATACCACGTCCGACTTTGCTGAGCTGGTGCTCGCCATGCTCGGGGTTGCCGCCAAGCTTGAACGCCGCCGGATCATGGAGCGCACCGCGCGTGGCCGGGCCGATGCGAAGGCCAAGGGCGTGAAGTTCGGCCGCAAGCCGATCCTGACACCGCACCAGCAGAAGGAAGCCCGCAAGCGGGTCGAGGCCGGCGAGACACAGCGCAGCGTCGCGCGCAGCTACAACGTCAGCCAGGCGACGATTTCGAGGCTCCGCTACGAGATGGCATCGGGACAGCAAGCATTCGGATTGTGAGGCCGCATGCGACTGCCAGCAGGGTTCCCCACAATCCAATCGCAAAGATTGTTTCAAGTGACACTGCCGGACCGCCTGAGATCTTATCACGAAGGGCCAGCACCGACAGCAGTGCCGCCGCAACCTCTAGAATGAACAATGCGGGGCGGCGGTTTGCTTGCCCAGGATGAAGCACGCGAAGAACGCTCGTTAGCATACCCGTGAATGCCATATGTCTTGTGTTACACACGGCCTCGATTATGACCGACTAGCGCATAACAAATCCATATTGCAGCTAGGTCGACGAAATACAGAAGGTATATAAAGCAGAAATATTTACCCCGATTCACTGTCAGTTCGACCTGACAGAGTCCGCCGCACGACCGATTCGAGGGTCAGGCCCTGAACCACGATCGAAAAGACGACGATCCCATAGGCGATGGTGAGAATCGAAGCCTTGTTCGGGCCTTCCGGCAACGACAGGGCCATGGCGACGGAGAGCCCTCCGCGCAAACCACCCCAAGTGAGGATCAGTAAGGAGCCGTATCTGCGCGGAAGATGCAGGTTGAGGGGCAACGCCGAAGCAGCAACGCTGAGCCAGCGAATGCCGAGCACCGTCGGGATCATGGCTGCCATCGCGATGATACTCCGGCGATCCAGGTCGATCGCCGCAATTTCGAGACCGATGGTCAGGAACAGCAAGGCATTCAGGATTTCCTCGACGAGGCGCCAGAATATCATGAGATGCTGCCGGGTCCTCTCGGTCATCGCGCCATCCATACCGTGGTTGCCGATCAGGATACCGGCAACGACGACAGCGATGGGGCCTGAAACCCCGAGCATTCCGGCCGTGCTATAGGTGCCGGACGCAAGCGCCAGTGAGATGATCAGCTCGACATTGTAATCGTCGACGCGTCGGATCAGCAGAAACGCGAGATAGCCGAGCCCCAATCCGAGAAGCCCGCCGCCGGCCGCCTCTAGCAGAAAAAGGCTGGCGATTGTTGCTGGACCGAAGTGGTCTATTTGACTGCCGGTCGCCAGCGACAGCGTGAGTGTGAACAGCACCACGCCGATACCGTCGTTGAACAGACTCTCCCCGGCGACGGTCGCTTGAAGGCCCCGGGGAATACCAATCCGCTTTAGCACATCGAGGACCGAGACCGGATCGGTGGGCGATATCAAAGCGCCGAATACGAGACACCAGGGAAACGAAATACCGAGCCCGAGCAACCGCGAAGCGGCAAGAAGTGCTGCGGCGACCAATCCGGCCGAGAGTATCGTAGCGAAAGTGGCTAGCGCTAGGATCGTCCATTTACGCGCAAACATATCCGCAGAATTGACCTGGAGGGCGCCGGCGAAAAGGAGAAAGGCCAGAAAGCCGTCGAGCAAGGTCGCTGGGAAATTGATGCTGCCGACGAGGCCGCGGATTGCCAACTTTAGGCCGAGGCCGGGTAGGACGGCATCCAGCGCGATCAGCAACAAGGCACCGGCAGCCGCGCCAACGAGCAGGCCCACGGTCAGGGGCAGCTTCAGGACGCGGTGGTTCAGATAGGCGAGACCTGCAGATATGACGAGCAGAAGGGCGAGCAGATCGAAGGGCGAATGCACGGGTCATGTCTCGTCGAGAAGCGGGATTGACCAAAAGTGTAGCCGTTGTCCGCATGCGCCGATATGGGGCCGTCAGCCGATGGGTGGTGTAACTTGGGTCGGAAGGCCCATCTGCGTAAAACTGCACGGTAAGAAACGTGAACAAAGACAGAATTCCTACAAATTTGGACCGCAGAGCCTGGATTTAGTCCGGCTCCGATACAGACTGCCGGTTTATTGCGTGCAATCATGGCGTGCAATATGGAATGCACGCAGGATTGGTTATTGAGACGCCGTATTGCACGCAGCAAATAGGGGGTCTAACGCGGGGGATCACATTGCGTGCAATACATACCAAGGCGGTCATCATGGGCCTTTGATTTCCGACTGAATCGATGTCCCGCAGCGGCATCTGCCCAGGCCATGATATTGCGTGCAAGCCGCTACCGTGCAGTTTTACGCGCGCGGGCCTTCCGGCCCTGCGACGCCGGCACATGCTGGTCCGCCCACCGCGTTAGTAGGTCATCCCGGCCTGCATGGCGAAGTGCTCCGCCACCGGGCCGAGCGCCAGCGCCGGCAGGAAAGTTAACCCGCCGACAATCACTACCGTGGGTTCGTCCCGGCAAAGGTACGAAACGCGACATAGGAATTTCTGGAACCTATTGCGAGATATAGGCCGGAACTAACCAACTGGCCTTCTGGTACGCATAAGCCGTGAGAGGCGCTGTCGGAAAACCTATCCGCCAGGGCTTCCGCACAGCCTGTCAATCCGACACGGATTTTCGTGCAGTCTGCAGCTCGATTTACGAGGCCGATCCGGCCTCGATCCGGACTATACGGAAACCATCTGTTTTCCGTTATCGCCATCGAAGGCCCGATCGACGCCAGGCACGCGAATTTGGCGGATTTCTGAGGATGGACCGACGGACCGTTCTGGTTCCGTCCCCTTATGCGTACCAGAAGGCCTGTTGGTTAGTTCCGGCCAACTTGCCAGCGCAAAGATCGGCTGTTGCGCGGCATGCTCCTCGGCCAGCATCACCGGCGGCATCACCACCAGCAGCTTCTCTTGCGTCGCCAGAGCGGCGCGCGTCAGCGGCAACCGCACCTTGTCCGTACACAACCCGAGACTGGCCAGCGCCGCTTTGACCGGGATCGGATTGCTCTCCTTGAACAGCACGGCGTGCAGCGGATCGAGCAGGTCGCGCAGAGCGGCAAACTTGCCCATGTCGCCGTTGTCCCAGGCACGGTGCAGCAGCGCACACAACGCTGGGGTCACGTTGGCGGTGACCGAGATGCAGCCGGTTCCGCCCATGGCCCGGAAGGCGGGCGCGGTCGCGTCATCGCCGCTCCATTGCACGAAGGCATCGCCGCAGCGCGCGCGCAGTCTGGTCGGTCGCGACAGATCGGCGGTGGCATCCTTGAGACCGACGATGAGTTCGGCGTCGTGCAGTCGCGCCACGGTGTCGTCGGCGATCGCCACGCCTGACCGCGATGGAACGTCGTAGAGCACGATAGGAAGATCGGTTGCGTGGGCGATGGCGCGGATATGCGCGATGATGCCGTCCTGCGTCGGCTTCACGTAGGGCGGCACCGCGCAGAGCAGCGCATTGGCACCGGCGGACGCCGCCTCGATGCCAAGCGCAACAGCCGCCGAGGTGGCCGAAGTGGTGCAGCCGGCGATCACCGGCACGCGGCCCGCCGCAGCCTCCGCCACCGTGCGCACCGTGTGCGCGTACTCCGACGGTATCAGCGCGGCGGCCTCGCCGGTGCTGCCACAGACGATCAGTGCGGCGGTGCCGCGGTCAATCTGCCGCTCGGACAGGCGGGATAAGGCTGCCCAGTCAATGCGTGTCTCGCGGAATGGCGTGGCGAGCGCGGTCAATGAGCCACCGACGCCGAAGAAGGGGTTGTGCATCATCATGGCTGGCTCCTGTCAGATGCACCTGCGAAGGCCGAACGCGGGCACCTCGGCACTGAGCACCTGGTGGCCCGCTGCGCGAGTGGCGCGGATCGCGGTAAAGCCGTGCAGTGTCAGCATGCGGCGGACGCGGGCTTGCGTGATGGGTAGGGGGTCGACGCAGACCGCTAGTCGGCCGTTGGCTATCAGCGCGAAGCGGATCGGTGACAGCGCGCTCTCCAGCCAGGCGAGCGAGGGGACTTGCGGCACGATCACCAGGCTCGTGCTGTCGGCTTCCAGCCGTTCGAACGAGCAAAGGTGGGTCACATTCGGCGCGCCGGCTCGCAGGAGCGCGCACATCAGGTCAGGGCCGTCCCTGCCGAGAACGAGTATGTTGTCCTCGTCCTCGATTGCGCCGAGGCTCTCGAGCAGGGCGGCCCCCAGTTCTGGCGGTTGCAGCGGCAGGCTGGGCGGCGTGCGACGAGGCGCGGCCACCGTACGGGCGTGCGTCAGCATGGGCGGTTTCTCCTGGTGAAGGTAACGGGTGGACTGAAATGGTCCCAGATCATGGCAAGCCGAAACATCAACGCGGCGGCATATAATTGCGAGTTGTATCGCAGTCGATTCGCATAGAATTGGCATATGCGATCGCTCTGACCCACTAGAGACAGGGGCATCGGTGCTGCGCACGAAAGCAGCTTCCGGCCGATTCCGCACTATGATTCCCCTCATGGGCATGCAGACAGGGCGGCCTACACTTGATGGCATTAAAAATCATCAATATTACCATCGGATTAACTGCCATCGCGAACGCCGTTTCTCTTCCTTTTGCACTCCTTGTACGCTGCGTAACGCAATGCACCGCTGGATCTGCCACAAACGATTGTTCGATAGGGACCTCCATGGAAGCGCCTCCCACACCTCGATTGGGTGCTCTTGCTCGGTGCGACTGGAGACTGTGTCATCAGCATGGTCGCCAGAGAAAAGAAGCGAGCGAGCCCCAAGCTCCACAGCCCTCGTAGTTCGTCCAAAAGATAGCGGACATTTTCAATGCAATTTCCCCGAGCCACTCAAGATGCCCCGGCCCAGTATATAAATGCGAGATGGCTTGACGGGCGGGCAGCCCACGACAGTGGACGAATGGCTTTGGTTGAAACCGCGAGTCAACGCGATCGCGATGGTCCAGAGACATTGGTCGTGGAAGGGGAGGCAAGCCGGTATCCAATGCGCGGCGTGGTCAAAATGTGCATGGGTCTGTGTGGATTCGCCTCGACTTTATTGCGCAGTGAGCAGATTGCGCTCCGCAGCGCACCGACCTGGTTTCCGCCATGGACACCCCAAAGTCCTTGCAGAAGATCCTTTACAGTAACCACCCCGCCGTCCGCCGCCATCAGGAGCTGCAAGAGTTTAACCTGAATGCCTGAAAGGATACGGTCGTGGCCGTCACGCCGAACACGTCTGGCGACGAGGTCGACCTGGAGTTCACCAGATGTGAAGCGTGGTTTCAAACCGCGTCGGAGCATATCCTGGCGCAGCGCCTTCCTCAGCCGCGCCGCCAACTCTTCGAGGCTAAACGGTTTCGCAATGCAGTCATCAACACCTGCATTGAAAGCCTGGATGGCATCCGCCGCGTCCGAACCCGGCAGCAGGCCGATTATTGGGACTGGCGTGACCATCTTAATCGCCCTGATGAGCAACGCGCCCTCGGTCGCCAGCCGATCGGTTGCCATCACCACGATATCAGGGTTCCATTCGGCCACTCTTGCAGGTGCGAGTTCCGGCTGCTGTACACCGACAATGTCATAGCCTTCGGGGGAAAGCCGGCGACGTAAGTACCGGTAGGTCGCCGGATCCGCGTCGATAACGAGCAGTTTTGTCCGGGTCAGGCTCATGTCGAGAACTGGGTCCACAGTTGCACTTAAGCGCCTCAAGCGAGGTTCAGACGTTCGCTAGCAACTCATGCAGCGCTGCTGCATCGGGTGCCTGCCGCAAACGCCGCACGAATGCCTCATCACGCAAGGGTCGAGACAGCGCAGCGAGAGTGGCGATGTGTTGATTATCAATATTTGCAGGCGTCAGCAGCAAAATGACCAGATCCACTGGGCGTTCGTCGACGGACGCGAAGTCGATGGGCCGAGCAAGTCGCACGAACAACGCAAAGGATTCGGACAATGTGTCGAGCCTTGCATGCGGCAGAGCGAAGCCTTTGCCGAAGCCTGTGGAGCCGAGGCTTTCGCGCGCCTGAAGAGCGTCGAAGATCACGCGTTGATCCAGGGACAGCGCGGCCGCGGACCGGCGTGCCAGTTCCTGCAGAAGCTGCGTCTTATCGGCAACCCGCAGTTCCACGATGATACGGTTCGGACCTATCACATCGCCGATTTTCATCAGTCTGGTCCTCTGAGCCGGTAACCGACACCGGTTTCCGTGAGGATATGAGTTGGCCGCTGCGGGTCAGGCTCAATCTTTTGCCGGAGCGCGCGGATATACATACGCAGATACTGCACGTCGGTATCGCCGCCCCAGACCTCCTTCAGGATGAGCCTGTGCGTCAGCACTTTGCCAGCGTGCGCGACGAGCAATCGAAGTACGTCATACTCCCGAGGGGAGAACTTCACCTCATCGCCGCGGACCGTGACGATACGGCGCACCAAATCCATAGTCAGGTCTCCGCTTTGAAAGATTGGCTGTTCGCCTTCCTCTTGCAGCTTGTGACGCTGCGCCGTGCGAATCCGCGCCAGCAGTTCATCGATGCCGAACGGCTTGGTGACATAGTCGTCCGCGCCGCAATCGAGTAATTCGACCTTCGCCGCCTCATCGTTGCGGCTGGACAGAACGATGATCGGCACGGCCGAACCGGCGGCGCGGATACGACGGATTACGTCAATCCCATCGATGTCAGGCAGGCCGAGGTCGAGCACCAGAAGATCGGTTCCCTTGCGGCGTACGATGTCGATAGCGGGACCACCTGTTTCCAGCTCTGACACCACGTAGCCTTGCGACGCGAGACCTGCGCGCAGGAAACGGCGGATCGCCGGCTCGTCATCGACCACCAGGACACGCAAGGGGCCGGCTCCGGTCGTCATGTCGTGGTATCCTCTGGCAACGGGGCGCCGATCGGGACTTTGAACGTGATGGTGACAATGAGACCGGACCGGTCCGTGCGGTTCGCCAGCACAATGGTGCCATTCATCGCCTCGACAAAGCCGCGGCAGATTGCCAGACCCAGGCCGGTACCGGCGCGGCGCCGATCAGCGCCGCGGGCCCGATAGAACTTCTCGAAAACCAATTCCTCGGTGCCCGGCGGTACTCCGTCGCCCTCATCCATGATCTCTAGCTTGACCAAGCTGTCATCCAGCCGCGCACGAAGCTGGATCAATGATCCTGGCGGCGCGTATTTGGCTGCGTTGTCGAGGACATTGAACAGCACCTGCTCGAACAGAACCATGTCGAGGTCGAGCATCGGCAACCCGGCCGGCAAGTCCACGTCCACCCGATGTGCCGCGAGGATCTTGGAGGCACGCTGCAACGCCGCCCCGACCACGTCAGACAGCACGACCAGGCCGCTCCGTGGCTTCAGCGCGCCGGATTCGAGGCGGGTCATGTCCAGCAGGTTGCCGATGAACCGGTTCAGTCGTTCCGATTCTTCAAGAATGGTGCCAAGCAGTGCCTGCTTCGTCGGTTCGTCCAGGATTGCGCTATGCGATTTCAGGCTGCTGGCGGAACCCAGGATCGATGCAAGCGGCGTGCGCAGATCGTGCGATATCGAGGTCAGTAGCGCCTGCCGCAGCCGATCGGTTTCGGCCTGGAGCCTGGCCTGGTGCAGATCCAGCGCCAAATTTATCCGCTCGATCGCAAGTGCGGCCTGGTCCGAGAGCGCGTCCAGCAGCCGCTGCTGATTGGGTGCCAGCAGCGGGCCGGGTTCGTCGCGGATGATGCCGACCACCCCCATTCGGCCACGGCCCGTGCGCAGCGGCAGAAAGAGCCATTTCGCGCCGGGCAGCGTGTCGGAGCCTCGGCCGGCGGCACGGGTCTTGTCCCAGCACCATGTCGCGGCGGCGAGGTCAGCCTCGTCCAACTCATCCTCGGGTGGGAATCCGGCACGAACGCTGATCGTGTCGCCATCCGGCAGCAGCAGGACGACCCGAACCTTGAGCATCAGGGCCATCTGGTGCGCGGTCGCCCAGAGCAGATCGTCCAGCGTCACGGCGACCGCAAGCTTCCGACTGAACTGGTAGAGATCGTCGGTGGTCTTGGCGCGCTGCCGAGCGGCCATTGCCTGGCCACGCACGCGTGCCGCGAGATTGCTGGCGATGACCGCGACAACGGCAAAGAAGAACAGCGCGACCAAATTTTCCGGGTCGGCAATTGTGAACGTGTAGAGCGGCGGCAGAAAGAAGAAGTTGTAGGCCAGCACGGCGATCAGGCAGCCGAACAGCGACGGCCCAAGTCCGTGCAGCACCGCGCTGATCAGGATCGCGGTCAGGAAGACGAGCGCGATATTGGCCACGCCGAGGAACTGGTGCAGCGCGAGAGCGACGGGGATCGCAGCAAACACCAGCAGCAGGCTGATCACATAGGGCCAGGGGTCAGAGGCTTTCGCCACGGGTTCCGTATGTGCCGCGGCGCGGTCGGTTGCTGCGGCCTCAGCCGGGGCTTCGATGACGTGGATGTTGATCCCGCCGGCGTGATTGATTATGCGCTGGGTGATGGAGCGGCCGATCAACTGGCGCCAGCCCGCCCGGCGCGACTTGCCGATGATGATATGCGTGACGTTGTTAGCGCGTGCGTAGTCGATGACAGAGTCAGCGATATCCTCGCCCGGCAACACCACCGGTTCGCCGCCGAGCCGCTGCGCCAGACGCAGCGCCGCAGATACGCTGTCCTGCTGCTCCGCGGTGCCACGTCGGCTGTGCGACGTGTCGACACTGATCGCGGACCACGGGGCGCGGAACTGGTCAGCCAGGCGCTTGGCGTGCCGCACGGTTGAGGTCGCCTTTGGGCCGCCTTCGATGCAGACCAGCACGCGCTCGCCGGCGGGCCACGGCCCGGGGATCGCGCGGCTGCGCATATAGTCGACCATCTGATCGTCGACACGCTGTGCGGTACGCCGCAGGGCCAACTCCCGCAGCGCGGTCAGGTTGCCGGCCTGGAAGTAGTGCCGAACGGCGCGTTCCGCCTGCTTCGGGAGGTAGACCTTGCCTTCCCGCAGGCGCTGGATCAGGTCCTCGGGCGTCAGGTCGATCAGTTCGATGTCGTCAGCGCGGTCGATCACCGAGTCAGGCACGGTCTCGCGCACCCGGATCCGCGTGATCCGGGCGACAACGTCATTGAGGCTCTCGACGTGCTGGATATTGAGCGTGGTGTACACATTGATGCCGGTCGCCAGCAGTTCCTCGACATCCATGTAGCGCTTGGGGTGGCGGCTGCCGGGCGCGTTGGTGTGGGCTAGTTCGTCCACCAGAACGAGTTGCGGACGGCGCGCCAGAATGGCGTCCAAATCCATCTCCTCGAGATCACGACCCTTATAGTCGATCTTGCGGCGCGGAATGATTTCCAGACCGGCGACCAGTGCCTCGGTCTCCGCTCGGCGATGCGTCTCGACGATGCCGATGACGACGTCGATGCCCTCCTGCCGCCTGGCCTGCGCGGCGGAGAGCATCTCGTAGGTTTTGCCAATCCCCGGGGCAGCCCCGAGGAAAATCTTCAGCCTGCCGCGCAGTGTCTGCACGGCCACCCGCAACAGCGCCTCGGGTGAAGGACGGCGATCGCCAGTCGCGCGCTCGTCCATTCAATTCCCGTCCAGTCGTCGCTAACCGTGGCTCAATGTATCCAGGGCCAGATTGAGTTCCAGCACGTTGACGTGCGGCTCGCCGATGACGCCCAGCAGCCGGCCAGTGGTGTGGTCCTCGACCAGTTGGCGAACCTTATCTTCGGACGTGCCGCGAGCCTTCGCCACACGCGGCACCTGGAACAGCGCCGCCGCCGGCGTGATGTCGGGGTCGAGCCCGCTGGCGGAGGTGGTCACGAGGTCTATCGGCACAACCGCCGTCGGGTTCTCCGCCGCCAGCTTCTCCACGTCGCCCTTCACCCGGTTCACCAGCGCCTTGGACGTCGGACCAAGGTTGGAGCCGCTGGAATTGTCGGCATTGTACGGCGCCGGCACGGTCTTGGTCGCGTCGTTCGGATCGGTGTCCGTCGTGGCCGAGGGACGGCCATGGAAATACTTCTCACTCGCGAAGTTCTGGCCGATGAGCGTAGAGCCGATCACTTTGCCGTCCTTCTCGATCAGGCTGCCATTGGCCTGATGGTGGAACAGCACCTGGGCGATCCCGGTCATGCCCAGAGGATAAGCGAGTCCGGTGATGATGGTCATTCCGACGATCATCACAATGGCGGGACGGATGTGTTGCAGCATGGGAGTGGGTCCTTGAGGATCCCCGGCCTGGCGGATAACAGCCCCGCCAGGCCGGGAATGAAGTTAAGCGAGCCCGATCGTGGTGACGATCATGTCGATCAGCTTGATGCCGACGAACGGTGCGATGATGCCGCCGACGCCATAGATCAGCAGGTTACGGCGAAGCAGCGCCGCGGCACCGATCGGCCGATAGGCGATACCCTTCAACGCCAGCGGAATCAGGGCGACGATGATCAGCGCGTTGAAGATGATCGCCGACAGGATGGCGCTGCGCGGGTTCGCCAGATGCATGACGTTCAGCGCCTGCAACTGCGGATAGATGACGATGAACATCGCCGGGATCATGGCGAAGTACTTCGCCACGTCGTTGGCGATGGAGAACGTCGTCAAAGCACCGCGAGTCATCAGCAGCTGCTTGCCGATCTCGACAATTTCGATCAACTTCGTCGGATCGCTGTCCAGATCGACCATGTTGCCGGCCTCGCGCGCCGCCATGGTGCCGGTGTTCATCGCTACACCCACGTCAGCCTGCGCCAGAGCCGGCGCATCGTTGGTGCCGTCACCGCACATCGCCACCAGCTTGCCTTGCGCCTGCTCCTCCCGGATCAGGCTAAGTTTCATCTCCGGCGTCGCCTGGGCGAGGAAGTCGTCGACCCCCGCCTCGGCCGCGATCGCCGCGGCGGTCAGCGGATTGTCGCCGGTGATCATCACCGTGCGGATGCCCATCAGGCGCAGTTCCGCGAAACGTTCGCGGATGCCGCCCTTGACGATGTCCTTGAGGTAGATGACGCCAAGCAGACGCCCATCCTTCGCCACCGCGAGAGGCGTGCCGCCCGCCTTGCCGATCTCCTCGGCTTTGGCGGTCAATTCCCGCACCGCGGCGTCGGTGACCGCCGGCCGCAACGCCGTGGTGATGCCACCGTTCTTCTTCGCCGCCGCGTCGTGTATCCCGCGCACCCAGGCCAGCACCGCGTCGACCGCGCCCTTGCGGATCGACGAGCCGTCAAAATCGATGCCCGACAGCCGCGTCTGTGCTGAGAAAGGGATGAAGTGGGCCCCCATCGGCGCCATCTCGCGCCCGCGGATCGCGTATTTCTCCTTCGCCAGAACAACGATCGAGCGGCCCTCCGGCGTTTCGTCCGGCAACGAAGAAAGCTGCGCGGAATCCGCCAGTTCGGCCGGGCTGACGCCAGTCAACGGGAAGAAGTCCGTCGCCTGCCGGTTGCCCAAGGTGATCGTGCCGGTCTTGTCCAGCAACAGGGTATCGACGTCGCCCGCCGCCTCCACCGCGCGGCCGGACATCGCCAGCACGTTGAAGCGCACCAGACGATCCATGCCGGCGATGCCGATGGCCGACAGCAGCGCCCCGATCGTCGTCGGGATCAGGGTGACGAACAGCGCCACGAGAATGATCACCGGCACCG
>DASRUB010000145.1:0-4566 GCA_035655635.1 Rhodanobacter sp.
TACATGGTCGGGATGCCGACCAGGAAGGCGAACTCGGTGGCGGCGGCGCGGTTGCTGGTACCGAACAGCATCGCCGTGAAGATGGTCGCCGCCGAGCGCGAGGTGCCGGGAAAGAGGCCGGCCACCATTTGCGCGATGCCGACCAGGATCGCCACGCGCCAGGTCACTTCAGTGCGGTCGGGTTGTCGCGCGGCCAGCAGTTCGGCGCCGATCATCCAGAACCCGCCGATCACCAGCGCCCACGCAATTGGCGTCACCGTCTCGGGCAGCTTGAAGCCGAACTTCACCGCGATGAAACCCAGCACGGCGGTGATCGCGAACGCCACGATCAATTTCAGCAGGTAGTCGCGGTTGGCCGGATCGCGCCACTGCGTCAGCAACTGCCAGATCCGGGTCCAGTAAATCAGCGTCACCGCCAGGATGGCGCCGGCCTGGATGCCGATGTTGAACAGGTCCGAGCGCTCGCCGAGCCAGAACTTCTCGGCAATCAACAGGTGGCCGGTGCTGGAAATCGGCAGGAATTCGGTGATGCCTTCGATGATGCCGAGCAGGATGACTTTGAGCAGTTCGATCACGAGGGGGATCCGTTGCAGCAGGGAAAATGCCGGCCAGCCGGGCAGCGGCATAGCTTACGGGGTTGGCTGCCCGGTGGCACGGGGACGCGAAAGCCGGAATGGTGCATACCACCTCGCAAGGCCGGCCGTGACCGCTTCGCGGAGGAACTCAACTGCAAGCGCGGCCTCACCATCGAGATGATCCGCAGCCTGCACCGGAACCTCGGCATCCCGGCAGAAAGCCTGATCGGAGCCTGATCAAACAACTGCCCCGTCCCATAGTCCGAGCTGAGCATGTGGGAAAGTGAACCTGACCCTGTTCTTGCCCAATCACGTCACCGCCGTGCTTGCGCAGCGCTTCGCTCGACCGTAAGGTGGCTAGTGGCACACGCTGCAACGTGTGCGCTGAATGCGGGGAGCGGCTAGCCGTTGATGATACCGAGGGGGATCCATGCATCGTTCTGTCCATTTCATCCCGGACCTGCCGTGACGATCGGCGCGCCGCCGGGGAGACGAGCGAACGCAAGGAGTTCGCCGTTGTCCCGGATGGTGCCGGGCGGCGGCGCATCCTCCGCGCGCAGTCCGATGCGCCCGGCGCAGACGGCGACGCAGTGACCTTCGATACCCATCGCGTCTGGTGCACACACATGGCCGCCATCGCGGACCCGTTCCCTGACGCAAAAGTCGACGCGTGCGTGCGGGAATTCCGTTGAGCGGGCGGGTCGCCTGAGTCGACGCGCGTTTCCGAACCCAGGCAGCCAGTATGAATACGTCCCAGCCGATCCCGTTGAATCGTGCCCTGATCGTCGAGGATCAAGATTCCGGCCAGCGACGCCTGTGCGCATTGCTTGGGGCGATCGTGGGCAAGGGGCTTGCCGTCACCGTCGCCGGCAGCGTGGGCGAAGCGCAGGCTGCGGCGCAGGCGGGGACGTTCGACATCGCGCTGGTCGACATCGGCCTGCCGGACGGCAACGGCGTCGAGCTGATTGCATGGCTGCAGGCGTGGCGCCCTGAAGTCGCCTGCCTCGTGATCACCGCGTGGGGCGACGCCGACACCGTGCTGGCCGCGTTGCGCGCCGGCGCCATCGGCTACCTGTTGAAGGATCGCGACGACGACGAGCTGTCGCGCGCGCTGCGGAACATCCAGGGTGGAGGCGTGCCCATCGATCCATTCGTTGCCCGTCGCATCCTGGCGATGCTGCCCGCCGCGACCCCGCTCGCGAAGGTTGACGCGGCGCAGCGCGAGGTCTTGTCCGTGCGCGAACACCAGATCCTCGATCTGGTCGCGCACGGTCACAACAACCGCCAGATTGCGGAAATGATCGGGTTGTCGCGGTTCACGATCGAGGACTACACCAAGCAGATTTACCGCAAGCTTGCGGTGGGTTCGCGGGCGGCCGCGGTATTCGAGGCGCAGGCGCGGGGACTGTTGCGGTGATGCCATCGCCGCGCGCACGGCGTGCCGCGTGGCTGTTTTCGGTGCTGGCTGCGTTCACCTTCACGACCGCACATGCGGCGTCCGCGCTCACCCTGCGGGACGCCGAGGCGGCGCCATCGGACTGGAACGCGGCGGCGCCACCCGCGACGGGGTGGGTTCCGGTCACGTTGCCTGACGACTGGTCGCATCGCTGGCCGCGGCACGATGGCGTGGTGTGGTACCGGCTGACCTGGCGACAGGCACAGGCAAGCCAGCCGGTTGGCGTGCTGCTCAACCAGGTCACGCTGGCCGATGCGGTTTATGTCAACGGCAGCTTGATCCATCGCGACCCGAGTCTGGTCGAACCGCTGTCGCGAAGCTGGATCAAGCCACAGTATTTCGTGGTCGATGCGCCGATCCTCCGAGCCGGCACCAATACCTTGCTGGTGCGCGTGTCGGGCCTCGCCGACTACCAGCCCGGTCTTGGCGTCATCAGCGTGGGGGCTCCCCGCGCGGTGTACGCGCGGTATCACACAGGCTGGCTGATCCGCTACCAGTTGCGCCTGTACAACCAGGCCTTTTTCCTCGCGATGGGCGTGGTGTTCCTGGTGTTGTGGCTGTTTCGCCGCCGCGACACGTTGTACGGCTGGTTCGCCGCCAGCACCTTGTTGATCGGCGCGTGGGACTGGAACAACGTCGCCCCGAGTGCGTGGCCATTCCCCAGCACCGATGCGTTCCAGTCATGGAACATGCTGTGCTACGTGGCTGGCACCGTAGCGCTCGCGGTCTTCCTGTTGCGTTTTTGCGGACGCCGCTGGCCGCGCACCGAAGCCGCGTTGTGGACGTACACCGGCGCGGTCGCGTTGTGCGCCGTGTTCGTGCCGCACCTGCTGGGGGCGTGGCGGTTCTACCTGGCGCCGATCGCCATCGCGTTGTACTTCGCGGTGCCGCTGGTGTTCATCGCCTACGCCGCGCGCCGGCGCCGCCCGGACATGCTGGCGCTGGCCGTGTGCCTGCTGTTGCCGTTGCTGGCGAACGTGCACGACGTGCTGCGTTTCTTCGAGGTGGTCCGCGATCGCGCCTACATCGCCTCGCTGACGGCGCCGTTCACGCTCGTGGGCATGAGCGTGGTGCTGGCTTATCGGTTTACCGCCGCCATGCGGCGGGTGGAGGATTTCAACCATCAGTTGCGCGCACGTGTCGACAGCGCGACCGCGCGCTTGTCGGAAACGCTCGGCCGCGAACATGCGCTGGCGCTGGCCAACGCCCAGATCGGCGCGCGCCTCGACCTGGTGCGTGACCTACACGATGGCTTCGGCGGCAGCCTGGTGTCCGCCATTGCAACACTGGAGCACGGCCCGGAACGCGCGAACGCCCATGCCCATGCGGTCGAGACGCTGAAAGCGCTGCGCGACGATTTGCATCTGGTCGTCAATACCACCACGCACGCGGCCAGCGGCGACCTCGGCGAGGCCGTGCGGGCGCTGCGACATCGCTGGAGCGACCGGCTGGATGCCGCGGGCATGGCCAGTCACTGGCGCCTGGCAGGCGTCGCTGGCCTGCAGCTTCCGCCGGGCCATCGGCTGGACGTGTTGCGCCTCATCCAGGAAGCCCTGACCAACGTGCTGAAACACAGTGGCGCCAGTCAGGTCCATGTCGACGTGCAATGCATCGGTGCAATGCTCGGCATCGGGATCCGCGACGACGGCTGCGGGTTCGATGCCGCGACGCATCGCACGGGCGCGGGACTGGCAAGCCTCGCCTCACGTGCGCGTCGGCTGAACGCAACGCTGACCATCGATGCCGCGCCCGGCCGCGGTGCGTGCCTGCGACTCGAGGTTCCCGTGGCATCTGCGGGTGCCGGGCAGGCGACGCCTGCCTGATTCGCGCGCAGCGCCGGCAAGATCTTGTCGCGGCACCCCCCGAACTCGGGGATGCTTTTTGCGTACCCGCCACCTAACGTGATGCCAAGCGAAACGTGATCTGCGTCACACTTCTCATGTAGATGGCGTGGCCGTTTCAATCAGCACGTCAGCACTTCCGGAAGCACTTCCGGAAAAGGGGGCCGTCCATGAATCGCATCTTCGGTCTGGTTTGGTGTATCGGAAAAAACGGAGACAAGCATGTCAACATTCAACGCTTTCAAGGCCGTCTCGATGACGCTCGTCGCAGCAGCGGTATGCCTGAGCCTGCAGGCGCATGCGACCACGGTGAATACGTTCGTGAACTTCATAGCTCCAGACCAGAGTCTGTGGGGGCCGGGTGGACCGCCTCCGATCAACCTCTCCGACAGCGCGAGCTGGGACCTGCCCTTGGGTTTGGGCACGGAAGGCTTCGGCTACGGCTTCAACGTGACCGCGGGCACGGTGATGGGCACTGTCGCCGGTACCTTCGCAACCAGCTACACGCCTGTAATGTCAGCGCCCGGCGTTGCGAATATCGGGTTGCAGTACAACGGCGGGGGCTTCGTGCTTTCCTCGATCGGCGCTTCCGCAAGCCTGACGGTTTTCGGTCAAACCTTCGGGCCCAGCATTGGGCTGAATGTCACCAATAATTTCGTACTCGGCCCATACGGTATTCCGTCGATCGTCCCCA
>DASRUB010000146.1:0-3639 GCA_035655635.1 Rhodanobacter sp.
GAGTACGCCGAGATCTTCAACGACGTGTGGCGCCGTTATCGCGACTATTTCTACGTCACCAACATGAACGGCTACGACTGGGAGGCGATCCGCGCCAAGTACGAGCCGCTGCTGCAGGACGTCGGCGACCGCACCGACCTCAACTACGTGCTCGGCGAGATGATTGCCGAGCTGTCCAACTCGCACACCTACGTCGCCGGCGGCGACCTCGACCTGCCCGACAAGCCGCATGTCGGTCTGCTCGGCGCCGACTTCAAGCTGGACGCGGCGAGTGGCCGTTACCAGATCGCCAACGTGTTCCCAGGCGAAAACGACGAGTCGCGCTACCGCTCGCCGCTCACCCAGTTCGGCGTCGACATCAAGGCCGGCGATTACATCCTCGCCATCAACGGCACGCCGCTGAGCGCCGACGAAAACCCGTATCGGCTGCTGCGTGTCGCGCCGGGCCAGATGGTGCAGCTCACGGTCAACTCGCGGCCGTCGACCGACGGTGCACGCACCGTGCTGGTCAAGCCGATCTCGAGCGAGATGTCGCTGCATTACTACGACTGGGTGCAGGCGAACCGCGCCTACGTCGCCAAGGCCACCGGCGGCAGGATCGGTTACCTGCACATCCCGGACATGGGCGCCGATGGCGCGCGCGAATTCATCAAGTGGTACTACCCGCAACTGCGCAAGCCGGGGTTGATCATCGATGTACGCGACAACGGTGGCGGCTTCATGTCGCAGACCATGATCGAGCGGCTCTCGCGCAAGTTGCTGGCCTACAACTATCTGCGCAACAGCAGCATCACCGGCACCTACCCGGCGGCGACCTACATCGGCCACCTCGCGGCACTGTCGAACGGGACCTCGGCATCCGATGGCGACATTTTCTCGTACATGTTCAAGCAGGCGAAGCTGGGACCGCTGATCGGCACCCGCACCTGGGGCGGCGTGATCGGCATCCACGGGCTGGGTCCGTTGATCGACGGCGGCACCGTGTTCGTGCCGACCTACGCGGGCATCGTCGGCCTCGACGGCAAATACGTGGTCGAGGGCCACGGCGTCGACCCGGACATCGTGGTCAACGAAAACGTGTCCGACCAACTGGCCGGCAAGGATCCGCAGCTCGACAAGGCGATCGAGGTGCTGGAGCAGCAGATCAAGGCGCACCCGGTAGTATTGCCAGCGCAACCACCGGGGCTGGACAAGGCGCCGCCGAACATGCGCCCGAAGAGCGCCGGAGCGCCCGCAAACTGAAACTCCACTCGCGCCGCTGCGTACGGCGGCGCGAGCACGGCGCGGGTACTTTCATCAGGCATGCAGATGCCCGCAACGGTCCGGCGCATAATGTGCGTTTGTTGAAGGACCTTTTCGCATGTTCGAGTCCAAGTCGCAGACCTATGCCAGCAAGCAGGAGCACTACCAGGACCTGCTGCAGCAGGCGCGGGGACTGCTCCACGGCGAGCGCGACCTGATCGCCAACGCGGCCAACTTCAGCGCGCTGATCTACCACAGCCTGCCCCAATTGAACTGGGCCGGGTTCTACCTGTTCGACGGCACCGAACTGGTGGTCGGCCCATTCCAGGGCAAGCCCGCCTGCATCCGCATCGCGCTCGGCCGCGGCGTCTGCGGCACCGCCGCGCAGACTCGCCAGACCCAACTGGTGCACGACGTCAACGCGCACCCCAACCACATCTTCTGCGACTCGGCCTCGCAATCGGAAATCGTGGTGCCGCTGATCAAGGCCGATGGCTCGCTGCTCGGCGTGTGGGATGTCGACAGCCCGGTCACCGATCGTTTCGACGAGAAGGACCGCGTGGGGATGGAGGCGATGTGTGCGGTGTTCATGGCGTCGCTGACGCCCTGATCGAAGGCATCGGCCCACAGGAAGGCGTACGGGTATTTCTCGGAGCAAGTAGCAAAAGCGTATCGAGAGGCCGGTTCCGGCCGAAGGACTAAACCGCTATCGCGGTAGGGGCTCGCGACTTCGATGAGTGCCGCTACAAATCGGGTGGTTGCGCTGCAATGTTGTGCGTCGAGGCATATGCCTCGATCACGACAGGAGTACAGCCATGAGTCTTCCCACTCAAACCATCAGCCCGTTGCGGCAACGCATGCTCGAAGACATGACGTTGCGCAAGCTGTCCGACAAGACCCAGTCCGCGTACGTCCGCGCCGTGCGCGGATTCGCCGGCTACTTGCGCCGCCCTCCTGACACGGCGACCGCCGAGGACCTGCGGCGGTATCAGCTGCATCTGGTCGAGACCGGCGTCTCGCCGATGTCGGTCAACGCGGCGATCACCGGATTGAAGTTTTTCTTCGAGGTGACGGTGGAGCGTGCCGATGCCCTCGCCAAGATGAGTCCGGTGCGCGTCCCGCACAGGTTGCCGGTGGTGTTGAGTCGCGAGGAGGTCGCCCGGTTGATCGAGTGCGCCGGCAACGACAAGTACCGGGCGGCGCTGTCCGTGGCCTACGGTGCCGGGCTGCGCGTCAGCGAAGTTGTCGGCCTGAAGATCGGCGACATCGATAGCCAACGGATGGTCTTGCGCGTGGATCAGGGCAAGGGGCACCGGGATCGCTTTGCGATGCTCTCGCCGGTGCTGCTGCAGACGCTACGCATCTGGTGGCGCACGGCACACGCCCAAGGCAAGCTGCTCGATGGCGGCTGGCTGTTCCCCGGCATGAACCGGGTCAACTCGTTGACGCCGCGCCAGCTCAACCGCGCCATCCACGCCGCCGCTCAGGCGGCCGGCATCGAGAAGCGCGTGTCGATGCACACGCTACGGCACAGCTTCGCCACGCACCTGCTGGAACAGAAGGTGGATATTCGGGTGATCCAGGTGCTGCTGGGTCACAAAAAGCTGGAGACGACAGCGCTGTACGCGCAGGTCGCCACCGAGATTCTGCGCCAGGTGATCAGTCCACTGGAGGGGTTGCCGCCGGGATAGGCCCGTGGCACGCCTCGCGCTGGAGGTCGCGGACATCTTCCGCACCCACGGGCCGCACTGGCGTCAGGAACAGCACGGCCATCTGAGCCTGGGCCAGCTCAAGGTGATGTCGGCCATCGAGCAGTGCCGCAGTGCGGCGCTGGGTGGCCATAGCCTGCAGTGCCCAGCCTGCGACCACCTCCAGATGGCGTACAACTCCTGCCGCAACCGGCACTGCCCCAAGTGCCAGGGCAGTCTTGCCCGACGCTGGCTGGACGCCCGGCAGACCGAGCTGCTGCCGGTGGATTACTACCACGTGGTCTTCACGCTACCCGCGCCGATCAGCGCCCTGGCCTACACCAACAAGGCGGTGATCTACGGCTTGCTGTTTCAGGCTACGGCGCAGACCTTGCTCACCATCGCCGCCGATCCCAAACATCTGGGGGCCCGTATCGGCATGCTGTTGGTCCTGCACACCTGGGGCTCGGCGATGACCCACCATCCGCATGTGCACGGGATCGTGCCCGGCGGCGGCATCGCGCCGGACGGCCAACGCTGGATCGCCTGCAAGCCTGGTTTCTTCCTTCCGGTGCGGGTGCTATCGCGACTGTTTCGGCGGCTCTTCCTCGAACGCCTGGCGCAGGCGCACCGCAACGGCCAACTGCAATTCTTTGGCGAGTTCGCGCCCTTGGCCCACGCCGACGCGTTCGCCAAGTGGCTCGAACCC
>DASRUB010000147.1:0-5490 GCA_035655635.1 Rhodanobacter sp.
CCGACATGGCAGAAGCCGCAGGTCATGCCGACCCGGTACGGGCGGACCAGATCCTTGCGGTTGTAGTAGGAAGGATCGGTGTAGTAGCGCACCGGATCCCAGGCCTTGGCGGCCTTGGCATCGAAGTCCGGGTTCGGGAACAGGCGCAGGCCGACGATGCCGGTCGCGTAGCCGTAGAACGAACCTACCGGCTGCGTGGTGCCGTCACCCAGCGGCTTGCCGCGCGAACCGATCACGACACCCGGGTACTTGCTTTCGTTCTCGAACGGATCGGGTGGGCAGTCCTTGCTGCGCACGTCCAGCCACAGGCCACGGCGGTTCTTGTCCGGGCCGGTCGCCTGCTCGAAACACGGCTCGTTGACCATGCCGAAGTAGGTCCAGCGGTCGGCCCGTGAGTAGCCCAGGCTCGGGTACGTGCTGATCGACTTCAGCAGGTCGAACGCGCCGAACGTGTAGTCGCTCATGCGGTTCCAGAAGTAGTCGTTGCCGCCACTCCAGACCAGCCACATGTTGCGTCCCTTGACCTCGTCCGGCGTGAGCGTCAGAGCACCATCCATGTCATGAAAGTAGTCCTCCGATGCCTGCGGGAATGAAGCGCCGTCGCGACCGGCCTGTTTGGCTTCGTCGAGCACCTTGCCGGGCTCGGGCTGCGGATTCCTGGAGCAACCCACGGCGATCAGGCCCGCCAACAGGAAAATGGCTACCCGCCCCTGACAAGGAATCATCGCGATTCTCCTGACTTCCAGTGTCCACAGGTGGCGGCCGTTCTGAAGCGCGCCGCCCGCTCCACGGCGGACACATGCCGGAAAGCGAACCTGGCCCCCGTTTCGGCAGCGAAACGTCAGGCCTCACAATGTCCTAATACCAGCTACCGCCGGACACGAGCAGCGAGCGAAACGCTGACCTGTTCATGGCACGCCTCCGGTTCGTGTTCAAAATGAATACCGAATCGGCCATGAGTCGCTTCGGGTTCGCGCGCTGGTTTTGCCCATACGGAGGTTGCCGAGTTATCCCCGGCTATTCCCGTTTCAACTGAGGCAGCAACATCCATGCCACGACAGTGGCATTCGCCATTGCGCCCATTCAAAGGGTTGGCGCGCCGCGTGCGCGACTGCCCTGGGTCACGGGTGACCCAGCGAATCCTCAGGGGTGGGTACGGACTGTCCCAGTATGAAAATCCCGGACGACGTCGCGGCGCCCGGCTGAATCTGGCTCAGCGACTACGCCAGCGCTGGATACGCCAGCCGCTCGCGGCTCGCCGACGATGGGCCGCGTCCTGGTGCACTGGAACGTCGTTTATCCGAGGCGCCCTTTGAGGGCGCTCGCCTCGTGCGCCAGCAATTCGATGCCGGCCCAGTCGCCTGCCGCAAGCTTGTCGGCAGGCGTGAGCCATGAGCCGCCCACACAGATCACGTTGGGCAGGGCGAGAAAATCCGCCGCGTTGGTGAGGCTGATACCACCGGTGGGACAGAAGCGGATCTGCGGTAGCGGGCTGGCCCAGGCACCGAGCAGCTTGTGACCGCCGGCCGGTACCGCGGGAAAGAATTTCAGATGGCGATAACCGCGTTCGAGCAGGCTCATCGCCTCGCTAGCGGTGGCGACTCCGGGCAGTAGCGGCAAGGGACTGTCGCCGGCCGCCTCAAGCAGATAGGGCGATATGCCCGGCGCTACCGCAAACCGGGCGCCAGCCTGTTGCGCGGCATGCAGATCGGTGGCGCTGAGCACGGTGCCCACGCCGACCGTGGCACCTTCGACTTCGGCCGCGATCGCACGAATCGCGTCGAGCGCCAATGGCGTGCGCAGCGTCACCTCGATCGCCGTCGTGCCACCGGCGACCAGCGCGCGTGCCATCGGCACCGCGGCCTTCAGGTCATGGATCACCACCACCGGGATCACCCGCGCGAGGCGCATGGTGGCTTCGATGACTTGCTGCTTGGCTTCGATGTTGCTCATGGATCCCTCGTATCGTCAGTGTCGCGCTTGCCGTAGGAGCCCGCTGGCGGGCGATGCTGTTGCCTTGACGCACGATGGTAGATCGAATCAAGAGCATCGCCCGCCAGCGGGCTCCTACGGATTTGCAATCAAAGGACGCCGGCGCCGAGATCGGCACTGGACGCGGCCTGGCGGAACAGGCTGAACAGCTCGCGGCCCATGCCGCTGTGCTGGCTGGAGAGGTCGGCGGTGACTGGCAGGCGTGCATCGAGTTCGTGCGCTTCGATCAGGACGTCCAGACGGCCATTCGCCGCATCGAGCCGGATCATGTCGCCATCGCGCAGCTTGCCGATGTTGCCGCCGGCGACGGCTTCCGGGGTTACATGGATCGCCGCCGGTACGCGGCCGGAGGCGCCGGACATGCGCCCGTCGGTGAGCAGGGCAATGCGATGGCCGCGATCCTGCAGCAGGGCCAGCGTGGGGGTGAGCTTGTGCAGTTCGGGCATGCCGTTGGCCTGCGGCCCCTGGAACCGTACTACGGCGATGAAGTCGCGATTCAATTCGCCACGCTGGTAGGCGCCGGCCACTTCATCCTGATCGTGGAAGACAATCGCCGGCGCCTCGATCACCAGCCGATCCTCGGGTACCGAGGACACCTTGATCACCGCGCGGCCGAGGTTGCCGTCGAGCATGCGCAGGCCACCGTCGGCGCGGAATGGCTCGTCCACCCCGCGCAGCACGCCGCGGTTGCCGCTCTGTTTCGATACGGGTTTCCAGCGCAGCGCACCGTCTTCATCCAGTTGCGGCACCTGCGCATAACCCTCCAGGCCAGTGCCGAAGATGGTCTGCACGTCGCCATGCAGCAGGCCGGCGCCGAGCAGTTGGTCGATCAGGAACGCCATCCCGCCCGCCTCATGGAACTGGTTCACGTCGGCGTAGCCGTTCGGATAGACGCGAGCCAGCAGTGGGATCGCGCCGGACAGCGCGTCGAAATCGTCCCAGCGCAGCGCGATGCCGGCGGCGTGTGCGATCGCCACCAGATGCAACAGGTGGTTGGTTGAGCCGCCGGTGGCGTGCAAACCGATCACGCCATTGATGATCGCGCGCTCGTCGATGATGTGGCCGACTGGCAAGTAGTGTTCGCCCAGTGCGCTGTGGCCGGCGACGCGGCGCACCACGTCGGCGGTGAGTGCGTCGCGCAGCGGCGTGTCCGGTGCGGTGAAGCTGGCGCCGGGCAGATGCAGACCCATGATCTCCATCAGCATCTGGTTGGAGTTGGCGGTGCCGTAGAAGGTGCAGGTGCCAGCGGCGTGATACGAGGCGGCTTCGGCTTCCAGCAGTTCGGCTTTGCTTGCCTTGCCGTCGGCGAAGGCCTGGCGCACTTTCGACTTCTGCTCATTGGGAATGCCGCTGGGCATCGGGCCGGACGGCACGAAGGCACCGGGCAGGTGGCCGAAGCTCAGCGCGGCGATCAGCAGGCCGGGCACGATCTTGTCGCAGATGCCCAGGTACAGCGCGCCGTCGAACATGTCATGCGACAGCGCCACCGCGGTGGCCATCGCGATCAGGTCGCGCGAGAACAGCGACAGCTGCATGCCGGCGCGGCCCTGGGTGATGCCGTCGCACATCGCCGGCACGCCACCGGCGACCTGCGCGGTGAAGCCGCTGTCGCGCGCGATCTGGCGGATCAGCGCGGGGTAGCGCTCATACGGCTGGTGCGCGGAAAGCATGTCGTTGTAGGCGGTGACGATCGCGAGGTTGGCGCGATGGCCGCTGCGCAGCGCTTCCTTGTCGGTGCTGCCGCAGGCCGCGAACCCGTGCGCGAGGTTGCCGCAGGACAGGTGTCCGCGCTGCGGCCCGCTGCGGTCCACCGCATCGATGCGCCTCAGATACGCCGCGCGCGTATCGCGGCTGCGCTCGCGCAGGCGTTCGGTGACTTCGGCGACGACGGGATGCAGCGTGGTCATGGCAGGTTCCTGCAGCGTAGGAGCGGCTTCAGCCGCGATGCTTTTCGGCGAAGACGGAATGCTGCCTGGTCATGGCAGGTTCCGGCGGTGTAGGAGCGGCTTCAGCCGCGATGCTCTTCGCGAGTGAGGGCGCACGAAAGAGCATCGCGGCTGAAAGCCGCTCCTACAGGTTCAGGTGTGTTTTTCAAGGGCACCAGTACACCGCCACCGGTACGCGTTGCTGGGCCAGCACGGCGCGTATCGGGTAGTCGCGCGCGGCGCCGAGGCCGAGCCGCGCGTCGGCAAGGACATCGCGCTTCTTCTCGCCGCAGACCAACAGGTACAGCGCGCGGGTGTCGAGCAAGGTGGGCAGGGTCAGGGTGATGCGCGACTCGCCGGCGTCAGGTGCATGCATCGGCAGCACGCGGGCGCGGCCATCCATGTCCAGCGCCTCCGCCAGGTGGTCGCCGCCAGGAAAGAACGAGGCCGTGTGGCCGTCGTCGCCCATGCCCAGCACCACCGCGTCGAACGGCAGCGGCAAGGCGTGGATGCGTGCGTCGGCTTCGGCCAGACCGGCTTCCGGGCTGGCGTCGCCGGTGTACAGGGGGATCAGCGATGCGCTGGCCGCGGAATGTTGCAGCAGATGCGACTTGACCAGCCGCGCGTTCGAGCGTTCGTCGCTGTCCGGCACCCAGCGTTCGTCGACCAGGGTCACCAGCACCTTCGACCAGTCGAGTTTCTCGCGGGAGAGGCGCTCGAAAAAATTCTTCGGGGTGCTGCCCCCCGATACGGCCAGCACGGCGTGGTCGCGCTCATTCAACGCGTAACGCAATCGCTCGGCGACGCGCTCGGCCAGGGCCATGGCCTGGGCCTGGCAGTCGGTGAAGCTGTGGGTGGTGACGTTCAGTGGCGTGCGCATGGCAGGCGGCACCACGAATGGGGTGGGATTGACCAGCCTGCTACAGCGGTTGCAGGCAACGGGTGAACCAGGAGCCTATCGGGCTTTGGTGGTCGAGTCGAGAATGCGGCTGTGCGAGAACAGATTGCTGACGATTTGCCGGTCCATAGTGGTTCTATGGACCAAGAATCGGCGGGAATATGGGCCGCACAGGCGGATTCGCAGACCGGCCAGCCAAGGCCCGACAGGCTCCTGGGCAATGACGACGACTCAGTCACTGTCGTCGTGCCAGGTGCGACCGTCGCGCTCGATCAGCGCGACCGACGCGCTGGGTCCCCAGCTACCCGCCGCATAGGGGCGCGGCGCCTCGCCGCTGGCCGCCCACGCGGCGAGGATCGGGCCCGCCCAGCGCCAGGCGGCCTCGACTTCATCGCGGCGCATGAACAAGGTCGGGTTGCCGCGTACCACGTCGAGCAGCAGGCGTTCGTAGGCATCGGGTTGCTGCACGCCGAAGGCCTCGGCGAAGCTCATGTCCAGCGGCACGTGACGCAGGCGCAGGCCGCCGGGGCCGGGGTGCTTGATGGTCAGCCACAGCTTCACGCCCTCGTCCGGCTGCAGCCGCAGCACCAGCCGGTTCTGTGCCAGCGTGCCAGAGGCGCTGTCGAACATCGAATGCGGCACCGGCTTGAACGTCACCACGATTTCCGAGACCCG
>DASRUB010000148.1:0-19509 GCA_035655635.1 Rhodanobacter sp.
CGGCGGCCTGCGCGCGGTAATCGGCTGCGGCTTTCGCGTCATGGTGCGCATCGGCCAGCGTGGCGGCCAGCTGCAGCGCCTGGTAATGCAACACGTTGGTGGACAGCGCGAACGACTGTCCGATGGCAACGACGTTATCCGCGGTCCATGCCGGATAGGTCTGCTCGCGCCAGTCGAGGAAAGACGTCTCGCCGCGATACAGCCCGAACGCGACGTCGAACGCATACTGCCGATCCTGCGCCAGCGTGTTGCCCAGCGCGCGGTAGACGTCCTCGGCGAAGGCCTTGTCGTCGAGCAGATGCTGCGCGCCGAGGAACCACACCACGCGGTCGGTGCTGATCGGCCAGCTGCCGCCGGAGCCGGTGTCCTGCATCACGTACAGACCTTGCGGCGCGGACGGTACGCGCACGTCGGACAATTTGAACTTCAGTCCATTGCGCGCGCGCGCGGGATCGAAGCGCCACAGTCCCAGATCAATCGAGTACGACAGATCGCGCGTCCACACATACGGCCACTTCAAGCCGGTCTCGAAGCACAGGCAGGGAATCGGCTGGCCATGATCGAACGCACCATCGCGAATGGCCGTGACCGAATCCTGTTGCAGGTCGTCCTGCGCCATCGCGAACAGGCCATTGAACAGCGGGCTGGCGGCATCCACGAGCAATGGTTGCGCCGCAATCACACGCTGTCCGAAAGGCCACGCCAGTGTGTAGGCGTCCTGCGCATCGCGACTCATGCTCACATGCACACCGTGCCAGTCCAGCCCGTCCCGCCACGCGGGCGCACTTGCGCCTGCGGCCATCGCCGCGGCCAGCAGCACGCTCAGCATGCGTGCACCGCGCGTGTCCCGGCATGCTTCAGGTGCTTCATCGGCCGATTCCTCCTGCAGCTGTTATGTCACGGTGCGACGTACCCCGCATGTTGCGGGTGCAACATCGCTGACGCGTGGTCAGTGACGCAGCCTTTGCATGGTAGGCAGCGTCGCACTGCAGCAACCAGCTTATGCATACGTATTCATGCAGGCGTGGCAAGGCGTAAGCGATTGACGGAAAGCAGCCGGGGTGCAGGCATGACCGGATGCAGAGAGCCTGTACTTCGGCAGGCTTCCATCCGGATGGTGGGCGACTGCATCATTCGACTACGTCATGCAGTTCTGGACCTGCTTGAAAAACCAGGTGTCGTCGTAAGAAAACCGCGAATAGTACTTTGCGGTCGTGTGTGATCCGGTCGGTGTGATATCCACGAGCGCGACGATGGGACCATCAGCGCTTTCCTGCAGCTGGATGCTGGTGCCGCCGAATACCGGAACGGTGGTCATTTGCAGCTGTTTCGCCGACCAGGCATTGGATATACAGGTGGCGACGGCTTCCGCAGTGTTGTCTCCGACATAGACCGCGGTCGGAGCGGTGTTGCGCAACGTTCCTGCGCTTGAGCATCCCGATAGCAGCGTCGCTGCAATGACGCAGGCCAGGTATCGTTTCATGGTCAGTTCTTTCCGGTGGTTTCGCATTCTTGCCGCATCAGCATCCGAGTATATTCGTTCGGCTGTCACAGCGATGAGGTGCGAGCGGTCAGCTCGATCAGCACCAGTCCCTGCGGCGGAATGGCGATGTCGAACTTGCCGTTGTTCACGCTCACCTGCTCCGGCGCCGACAGTTTTCCGGCGGCGCGCAGCTGGGCGATCTGTTCGCGGCTGGGAAAGTCGGGGCGGCCCATCCGGTCGAACAGGGCGATGGCGTTGCCGTGCTTTTCATCGAGTCGCCACACAGTGGCGTGGGCAACAGCGGCGAGATGGGCGACGTCGACGCTGAAGTGCTTCGGCGTGCCGCTGGGTTCGCCCCTGGTATAGCTGGCCGTGTCGCCCACCGGTGGTGCGTAATTCCACAGTGCGAGGACGACGGTGCCGTCGGCACGTCGGGTGGCCAGGGCTGAATCCGTGTCGGGGGCGAGGCGCGTGTCACCCAGCTTGTGCAGCAGCGCGAACGCGTTGAACGCGGGTTTCGGGATGCGGTCGGTCGCGATCAGGCCGAAGCCGCCGTAGAACGGGTTCCGCACCACGCCCTGTTCCTCGAACACGTCGGAGAACGACCAGTAGCTCATGATCTCGACCTTGCCCGCGCATTCGCGGATGGTGTTGGCCATCCACGGGCCCATGAACACCGTGTCGGTGACGTTCGGCAGGTTCGCGTAGGAGGCGTTGTACTCGCTGAAGATCAGCGGCATGTGCGGGTAGGGCGACGCGCCGATCTCCTTGTGTACCTTGTCCACCGCGCGGCAGACCATGTCCGCGCGCGGGATGTTCTCGCTGGTGTGGAACACGTTGGCGGCGGTGTCGTCGCCGTAGACGTGCGTGCTGACGAAATCCACCGGCACCTTCGCATCGTGCGTGTGCTTGAGGAACGCGGGCACCCACGCTGCCTGCGCCGTGCTCGGGCCGCCCACGCGCAGGCGCGGGTTCACCGCCTTGAGCGCGCGCGCGGTGTGGTCGTACAACGTGAAGTAGGTCGGCTGTGGCGGGGTGCCGGCCCAGAAGCCGATGTTCGGTTCGTTCCACACCTCGAAGTACCAGCTGGCCACTTCGTCGATGCCGTAGCGCGCGACCAGATGTTTGGCGAACGCGGTGATCATTGCGTCCCATTCGGCGTAGTCCTTCGGCGGCGCGATGTTCGGGTGGTACCAGAATTCCTGCAGTGCCTTCGGGTCTGAGCTCAGCGCCGGCGGCATGAAGCCCAGTTCGACGAACGGTTTCACGTGATGCTCGAGCAGGCCATCGTAGATCTGGTCGATATAGGAAAAGTTGTAGCGGATCGAGCCGTCCGGCTCGCGATTCACCAGGCCCACGTCGTGGTCGAAGATGCCGTGGAAGCGTACGTAGCTGAAACCGGTGGCATCGCGCACCGCGTCCAGATCCTTGCGGTAGTCGTCGCGCAACGCCAGCGAGGCGCGACCGGAGCCGAACGTGGTTTCCCAGAAATGCGGGAATGGCGTGCCGGCGGCTTGCGCGTCGATGCGGATCTGCACGGTTTGCGGTGAAGTGGCGGCGCTGGCGGTAGCCACCAGCAGCAGCGCGGCGCCGACGGTGAGGAGAAGGCGGCGAAGGAGGGAAGGGTGGGTCATGGGGATTCCTTGTCGTCTGGGCGGTCGCCGGGGCCGTGCGTCACATGGCGGGCAGGCGCGTTGGTCATGTAAACGTTTACATGGCTTGCCCGGGAGTCTCTTACAGTCTGCCGCCGGCGTCCAGCGGCGCTGCAGCAGAGCTGCCTGGCGCAAGCCGCAGCATCAGGTGTCACGGCTGCAGGCGCAGTTGCACCCTGCTGGCCTGGCCAGCGGCGAGTCGAACCCAGGTGACGGCACCGAAACGATCATGACCGCGGGCCCAGGCTGCGGCGTCGTTCCCTTGCAGCGATTCGACGCTTTCCTGTTGCGGGAGCGCCTTGCCGTCCACGCTCACCTTGCCGGCGGCGGCGCCATGGATCTTCAGCAGGTAGAAACGCAACGCCGGTTTGAACGAACCGCTGGCCGCATCGGTTTCGAAGGTCACCGTATTGCCCTGCCGTTGCGTCGCCAGGGTCTGGCTGAACCAGGCGCCGTGCTCGTAGGCATAGGTGGTGCCGTCGTCGTCGTAGTAGTCGAACGTGCTGCGCTGGTCGCTGGGGAATACCTCTACGGTGACTTCGGTTAGCGGCTTTTCGCCGACGTAGTCCATCGGCGGTTGCATCGGGATGATCGCGCCTTCGCGCACGAACAGCGGGATGTCGTCCCAGTGCTTGTCGTCGATCGCCAGCGTGATGGTCTGTCCGCCCTGGTAGATCTTGCCGCTGAACCAGTCGGTCCATTGGCCCGCGGGCAGGTAGACGGCCTTTGCGGTCTGGCCCTGCTTGACCACCGGTGAGACCAGCAGGTAGTCGCCGAACATCCAGCTGTCCACGTCGTTGTGCAGCTTCGGGTCGTGCGGCCAGCCGAAGATCAAGGGACGCACCAGGCCTACACCGCTGAGGCGGCGCTGGTATTCGTAGCTGTAGATGTACGGGATCAGCGCGTAGCGCAGGCGGATCGCCGCGGTGGCGGCCTTTTCGGCGACCGGGCCATAGACCCAAGGCTGGCGCTTTTCATCGAACGTGCCGTGCACGCGGAAGATCGGCGTGAACGCGCCGAACTCGATCCAGCGCGCGTAGTTTTCATCCGACGGATGGCCGTTGAAACCGCCGCCGTCCATGCCCCATTGCATCTCGCCCACGTTGATTGCGCTGAGCATGCGCGGGCGTTGCGCGGCCATACTCTTGAAACCGGTGTCGATGTCGCCCGACCACAAGCCGTAGGCGTAGCGCTGCGAACCCAGCCAGAAGTTGCGGTTGACCGACCACACGCGCAGGTCGCTGCGGGCGCGCTGCGCGTCGTACAGCGCGCGCTGCATGTTCATGAATTCGGTGTCGCTGCCGGTGGTGTCGGCCTCGTCGTTCCACCAGCCCACGATGCCTTCGTCGAAGGCGTACTTCAGCGCCAGGTCGCCGAACCAGGTGCGTGCGGCGGGGATGTCGAAGTCGATGTTCTTCACCGGCTTGTGCGAGAAATAGTCGTCGCTGACTTTTTCACCGGGCACCCAGAAGTCGTGCGCGGTGGCGTAGCGGCCTTCCACCGTATCGACGTGGATGCGCGGCTTCATGATGCCGGTGAGTTGGATCCCCTGCGCACGCAGCTGTTTCGCCAGTGCGCCGGTGGGGCCGCCGGGAAACTTCACCGGGTTCCAGCGGAACTCGCCGTAGTTGTCCTCGCCCCAGGCCTTCCAGTCGAAGTCCAGGGTGAAGTTGTCGATCGGGATGTGTTTGGCGCGGTAGGTATCGACGATCTGCAGCAGTTCCTGCTGGTCGATGCCCCACTGGCTGTTGGTGAAGCCTATCGCCCACTTCGGAAACAGCGGGGTGGGGCCGCTCAGCTTCGCCAACTCGGCGAACAGCTGTGTCGGTGTGCCGACCATCAGATAGACGTCCGTTGCGCGCCTGGACAAGCCGCTGATGTCGATGCGGCCATCGTTGAGCGCATAGTTCGCGCCATTGCTGTCCACCAGCACGCCCCAGCCGGCAGTGCTCCACACGAACGGTGCACCGGCATGGCCTTGTTCCCCGGCCTTGGCCACCTGCATGCCCGTGCGCAGCAGTCCGGCGCCGGCGTCGGCATCCTTGTTGTAACCGGCGATGCCGTACAGCGCATCGCCGGGCGCGTGGCTCAGTTCGACGTGGCCGTGTGCCAGCGCGGCAAGGTCGAGGGTGAGCAGTGGATGGTGGTGGGTGTCCTGCAACTCCAGCGTGCCGGACTGCTTGTGCCAGGTGGCCGTCAGCCGGTCGCCGACCACGACCAGATCACCACCGTCGCGGCGCACATCCGGGTGCATGTCATATGGCGCGATCGGGTGTGGATCCATCACCAGCGTCGGCGTGTCGTCCACGCCATCAGGCAAGGTACGCACGTGCACGACGCCTTGGCCATCGAGCTGGATCGAGAGGGTCTCGTGCGGTACGCGAAAGCTCACGCTGCCGGCACCGATGCGGATATTCTGCGGTGCGGTCACGGCAGGCGTTTCGGTGGCACGCGCCGATGTACCCAGCAGCAGGCCGGCGGTCAGCGCGGCGGCGAGGATACGGCGGGTGCCGAGGCGAAAGATCTTGGTGGGCATGGGAAGGCGGCCGTGATGGGGGATGACGGTATTGCTGGCTGGTGGCCAACCGGGAAGGCGCAGTGCCTTACCCGATCATTGCAGCACCACGCTGGTATAGGCAGGCACGTTCAGCGTGTTTGCGCGGATCGTGGCGCCGGGGCCAGTCTGCTTCAGCACATGGGTGAAGTGCGCTCGACCGGGCACGTCCAGCGCCATCGTCTGTGCCTGGCCGGACAGGTTGTGCACCACCAGCACGCTGCCGTGCGGCGCGGTGCGCTCCCACGCCACCAGGTGATCGCTGGCTTCCGGCCACGCGCGGAAACTGCCGTCGCGCAAGGCGGGGATTTCGCTGCGCCAGTGGGTCAGCCGCGTGTAGAGATGCAGCAGCGAATGCGGGTCGGCTTGTTCGGCCTCGACCGAGACCGCCGCGCCGTTGAGCGGATTGCCGGCTTCCCAGGTGGTTTCGCCCTTCGCTTTCGTCGCGCGCTGCCAGCGCATCGGCTGGCGCAGGTCGGGGTCGGGTTTCTTGCCTTGGGTCCCCAGTTCCTCACCGTAGTAGATGTACGGCTCGCCGGGCAGGGTGAGCAGCATCGCGGCCGCCGTGCGCATGTGTTGCGCGTTGCCGTCGAGCTGGCTCATCACCCGTTCCTGGTCGTGGTTGGACAGGAACGGCGCATCCTTTATCGCCGTGCCGCCGGAGGCTTCGTAGGCGGCGTAGGTGCGGTCGAGTGTGGGGCCAAGACCGAGGTTGCGTTCGCTGCCGGCAGCGGCGATCAACTGTGTCGCCAGCGGGAAGTTGAATACCGCATCCAGCGGTTTCAGCCACGGCGCCAGCTCGCTGGCGCGGTCGCGTGTCACCTCGCCGACCAGATAGGTGTGCGGATTCACCGCGTCGAGACCGCGACGGTACTGGTTCCACCAGGCGAAGTTCTTCGCTTGCGCGGCGGGGTCATCCACGTCCCACGGGAAGTTCTCGTAGATGTGCCGCGCGGCGTCGAGGCGGAAGCCGTCCACGCCCTGCTTCAGCCAGTACTGGCCGACCTTGATCATCTCGGCGCGCACGGCCGGGTTGTCGTAGTTCAGGTCGGGCATGGTCGGCGCGAAGATGCCGAGGTAATACTGTCCAGGAGCGGGCTGTCCCGACGTAGACGGTTTGCCCGTCGCATGCCATGCCGGACTGCCGGTGACGCTGTCGCTTGCCAGATCGGTGTACTTGTTCGCCCAGGTGTACCAGTCGTGGTACGGGCTGTTCGGGTCGAGCCCGGCCTTGAACCAGCGGTTCTCGTTGCCGCTGTGGTTGATCACCATGTCGATGACGACCTTGATGCCGCGCTGGTGCGCCTCGGCCAGCAGCTGGCGGAAATCGGCCGGCGTGCCGTATTGCGGATTGATGCCGTAGTAATCGGTGACGTCGTAGCCGTGGTAGCTGGGCGAGGGATTGATCGGCATCAGCCAGATGCCGCTGATGCCCAGCGACTGCAGGTAATCGAGCTTGGCGGTGACGCCGTTGAGGTCGCCGATGCCGTCGCCGTTGGTGTCGTACCAGCTGCGCACGAAGATCTCGTACCACACGCCCGAGGCCGCTTGTGGCACGTCGCCGGGCGCCGTCGCGGCCGCTTGCGAGGAATGCGGCGTGGCCAGCGTGACCAGCAGGACGATCATGGCGAAACGCAGGTGTCGGAACATGGAGACTCTCCTCAGGTGCCGGCCCGGCAGTGGTCGGCGACGAAGCGGGTGTGATCGGGCATGCTGGTTGCGGCGCGGTCGATCAGGGTGCGGATGTCGCCGAGGAAGCTGTCCAGTTGCGCCTCGTCCAGTGTGTCGGCCAGCGGGTGGTGGGACTGCGGCACGATGCGCTGGCCGATTATCACCTGCAGCCAGGCGACCTCGGTGAACAGCTCGTCGTGCTCGCGGAAGATCTGGCCGTGGCCGCGGAACAGGGCGATCTTGCGTGCAAGCCCCGGCGGGATCTCCATGGCTGCGCACTGGCGCCAGAACGCCGTGTCGTCGCGCTCGGTGGCCTTGTAGTGCAGGATCAGGAAGTCGCGGATGCTTTCGTATTCGAAACGGGTCTGGCGATTGTATTCGTCGACCAACAGCGGGTCGCAGTGGCGGTCGGGAAACATTGCCAGCAGGCGGCTGATGCCGGACTGGATCAGGTGGATGCTGGTCGATTCCAGCGGCTCCATGAAACCGGCGGCGAGGCCGAGCGCCACGCAGTTGCGCTGCCATGCCTTGCGCCGCATGCCGGTGGTGAAGCGCAGCGGCCGCGGCTCGCCGATCACTTCGCCATCGAGATTGGCCAGCAGTATCGCGGCGGCTTCGTCGTCGCTGAGGTGCTGGCTGGCGTAGACGTGGCCGTTGCCGGTGCGATGTTGCAGCGGCACCCGCCATTGCCAGCCCGCCGTGCGCGCGGTGGCGCGGGTGTACGGCCACAGCGGTTCGCTGCGTGCGCAGGCCACCGCTATCGCCCGATCGCAGGGCAGCCAGTGCTGCCAGCTTTCGTACCCGGTTTTCAGCGCGCCCTCGATCAGCAGGCCGCGGAAACCCGAGCAGTCGATGAACAGGTCGCCGCCAATGACTTCGCCGCTGGCCAGCTGCACCGATTCGATGAAGCCATCTCCGGCGCGCAGATGCACGTCCACCACCTTGCCTTCGGTGCGCGTGACCACGGCCGGGTCGCAGCGCCTGCGCAGGTACTGGCCGTAGAGTCCGGCATCGAAGTGATAGGCGTACTTGATGCCGCCGAGCGGGGTGTTGCCGACCTTGTCCATGCGCGCGAAGCGATGCTGGTTGGCGGCCTGCGTGTTGAGCGAGTACGCCCACAGGTCGCTGTCCGGATTGCGTTGGCGCTCCCGCAGCCAGTAGTGATGGAAACCGATCAGGCCGAGCGGCAGGCCGATATCGCTGAACGCATGCAGGTAGGAATCGCCGAGGCGCCCGAAGTCGTTCAGCTGCACGCCCAGCTTGAACGTGCCCTGGGTGGCGCGCAGCATGTCGTCCTCGTCGATGCCGAGGAAGGCATTGATGTGGCGAATCTGCGGGATGGTGGCTTCGCCCACGCCGACAATGCCGATCTCGTCCGATTCGATCAGCCGGATCTGCACCGCCGTGCCCAGTGCCTTGGCGAGCAGCGCGGCGGTCATCCAGCCGGCGGTGCCGCCGCCGACGATCACGATGTGACGGATGCCGGGATCACTCATGCGGTCGCTCCTGCGCGTGTGGCTTTGGTTGCCGCACAACCCTTGTCGGGGGCGCGTGGATCATGAAAAAAACCCCGCCGGAAAACGCACGGCGGGGCATCAGGGGAGACAACGTTGGCAGCGCTTACTGGAACTTGTACGAAACGCCGACATCGAACCGGCGGCCGTACTCCTCCCACGTCAACACCTGCCGCGGATCGTTGTTCTGGTAGGTGATGAAGGTCTTGTTGGACAGGTTGGAGCCCTGCGCGATCAGGGTCAGGCCCTTGAGCGCACCGCTTTCGAACGAGTAGCTGACCTGGGCGTCATAAGTGCTGCCGCCCTGGATGGTTTGCTCGATGCGCGAGGCGCTGATGCCTGACACTTCGCCCAGGAAACTGGAGCGGTAGCTGTCGCTGATGCGCGCTTCGAAACCGTTGTGCTGGTAGTACAGCGTGCCGTTGGCGACCCACTTCGACAGGCCCGGCACGGTGATCGGGTTGCTGTTGCCGGCGAACACCAGCGAACTGCTGGTGCGGTTGCCGGTGAGGATCATGCCGAAACCGTCCAGCGGTTGCGCGATCAGGTTGAACGGCAGGTTCAAGGTGACCTGGACGCCCTTCACCTGGCCGTGGCCGTCGTTGGTCGGGCCGGAAACCGTGCCCAGGGTGGTGCCCAGCTGGGCCTGCTGGGCCGGCGTCAGGCCGAACGGCAGGAATGAGCTGAAGTCGTACAGGTAAGCCGCGTTCGGGTTGATGTAATCCGTCAGTTTGAGGAAATAGCCCGACAGCGCGAAGTAACCACCACCGCCGCTGCGGCAGATGTCCGAGTTCTTCGCGTCTGCGGCATTGCAGTTGTAGCCGTTGCCGTTCGAGAAGTAGTGCTCGTAGCTGACGTTGTAGTTGTCGGCCATGGTCGGCTTGAGCTTGGCATTGCCGCCGGAGGCGCTGAAGTACGCCTGGTTCGGATCGGTCGACGTCAGGTGCGTGATGTTGCCGCTCACCCCGAGGCTGGCGTTCATCTGATCCATGCGCGGGCGCGCCAGGGTGCGTGCGGCGCTGACGCGCAGGTCGTCGTTGTCGCCGAAGCCGAAGATCAGGTTGGCGCTGGGCAGGACCTTGGTGTAGCTGGTGCTGCCGACCACCGGAATCAGCGTGATCGCATTGCCGGTGATCGCGCTGCCCGGTGCCACGCGTTCGCCTTCCGCGCGCTGCGAGGTGTGCTGCGCCTGCACGCCGAAGTTGCCGCGCAGGCTGACGCCGCCGAGATAGGTGTCGAGGTTGAATTGGAAGTACGGGGTCAGCGTCTTCTCGCGCACCTTCCAGTTCGGCGGCATCGCCAGCGACGAGCCGAAGGTGGGCACCTCCTGCAGGGTGCCGCTGCGGATCAGGTCGAACGGGTTGTAGCAGGTCTGCGAATTGACCCCCATCCATGCCAGCGGGCTGCAGTTGCTGCCGCTGAACGGTGCGGTCTCGACGGCGCTGCCGCCGCTGATCGTGCCGCCACCGAGGGTCAGGAAGTTCTGCTCGATGTTGTAGGTCTTGTTGCGGGTGCTGTGCGCCACGCCGAACTCCATGCTGGAGAACGGGCCACTGGAGAAGCTGCGCTGCACCGCCAGGTGCAGGTTGGCCAGGTAGTCCACGGTGCGCGGTGCGTTGATGAAGCCGGCCTGCACCACGTCGTTGCCGCCGCCCCAGCCCTGCGGGTCGGTCAGCACCATGCCGCTGCCGTAATCCAGCGAGGGGTTGACGTAGAACAGGCCGTTGTCACGCTCGGTGAAACCCAGGGTGTCCCTGGCGCCGTTGTTCGCGCCGAAGGCGGTGCCGGAATAGCTTTCGAGGTTGACGTCCTTGCGGGTGGCGCGCGAGTAGTTCGCGTCGGCGTCGACGGACCAGTTCTCGTTGATGGTGAACTTGTTGTCCCAGTTGAAGTTGTAGACACGCGCGCTGGTGCTGTTGTAGTCGTTGCGGATGACGGCCTTGACGCCGTCGTAGGTGCCGCTCTGCACGAAGCCGTTCTGCACGTTGCCACCCGGCTGCAGTGTCGCGTTGCCCCAGAACAACGGGAACTCCATGCCCTTGGCCTGCTGCACTTCCTTGAAGTTGTCGTAGGTCATGTCAATGGTGCCGGTGTAATGGTCGTTCGGCTTCCACTGCACGGTGCCCAGCAGGCCGCGGCGCTTCATGCTGTCGGAGATGCCGTAGTTCTTCGAGCCGCCAATCACGGCGTCACCGTTGGCGTCGTTCGGATAGCCCCACGGTGCCTGGTGCTCGATCTGCGCCGGGTTGGATTCCAGATCCACGCCGAGGGTGACGCCGATGGTGTTGCCGGCGAACTGGTTCACCCACACGCCGTTGACGTTGTAGCCCTTGTCGCTGACGCCGGGGCCGGTGGCCGGCTGCGACATGCCGTCCCAGATGTAGTGGGCATTCACCGCGGCCTCGGGGCCGCTCTTTTCCAGCGGGCGGATGGTGTGCATGTCGACCGTGCCGGTCAGGCCCTGGCCGATCAGGTTGGCCTGCGGGGTCAGGTGCACCACCACGTTGTCGAACCAGCTCGAGGGGTACTGGTCGAACTGCACGTCGCGGTTGTTCGAGGTCGAAACCTGCTGGCCGCCGTTGATCAGCGCGGTGGAGAAATCCGGACCCAGGCCATGGATGGTCAGCACCTGCGGGCGGCCGCTGACGGTCTGCACCGCCAGGCCGGGCAGGCGGCCCAGGGTGTCGGCAATGCTCACGCCGGGCAGCTTGCCGATCTGTTCGGCCGAAACCGCCTCGACGATGCTGTCCGCGTTGCGTTTTAGCGCGGTGGAGTTCTCGATACTGCTGACGAAGCCGTTGACCTCGACCGCCTGCAACTGCTTGGCGTTCTGCTTGGCTGACTTGCGGTTGCGCTTGTCCGTGCTCGTGGCGGCATCCGCGGGCGTGGCGTCCTGTGGGGTCGAGGTGTCCTGCGGGCTGGTCGCAGGGGCGGCGAGCGGCGCCGCCGCGTAAGCATTAAAGAAAGCGCAGAAGCCGACCGATGCCAGTGCCAGGGCAAGCATGTTGTGTTTGAGTATCACCGTTGTCCCCTCCCAGGGTAGTACTGCAATCTTGTGATGGTTGCGATCATGGGCAAGACACGGCTGGCTGGCGATGCTGGCGAGCGGAAGCGTTGTCTCTCCGTGGAGCCGATGTTAGGACGGCTGTGTATGGACGAACCGTCCCTGCATACGTATTCATTCTGTTGCGGCGCGTCGCAAAGTCGCGTTGCACGTTGCGAGTAGCGCAACTTGGCCTGCGCTGAAGTAGCGCATGGGTGGCTTCGAAATAGTTGCGTGGATGCCGTTATTCCAGCGCTTTTGGCGGCCGGAACAGGCTCTGGTATGGACGGCCAAACGGATCGCGGCGATGAATGTTGCACAGCGACAGGCGTCATCCATGAATACGTATGCACAGACGCGGTGGTTACGCGCGCAGCCATTAAGCTGCCTGCAAGGCCCGGCAGCGTCGTCATTCGGCGTGTCGTTGCAACCCGGGCGGCAACTGCATGGACATGCGAATGAGCGATGCCCCCTGGTGGCGCGGTGCCGTCATCTACCAGATCTATCCGCGCAGCTTCCTCGACACCGACGGCGACGGGGTGGGCGATCTGCCGGGCATTGTCGAGCGGCTGGACTACGTGGCGGCCCTGGGCGTCGACGCGATCTGGATCGCACCGTTCTTCAAGTCGCCGATGGCGGATTTCGGCTACGACATCGCCGACTACCGCGATGTCGATCCGTTGTTCGGTACGCTGGATGATTTCGATCGCCTGCTGGCGAAGGCGCACCGGCTCGGGCTGAAGGTGATGATCGACCAGGTGCTCAGCCATACCTCGGCCGAGCATGCGTGGTTTCGCGCAAGCCGGCAGAGCCGCGACAACCCGATGGCGGACTGGTACGTGTGGGCCGACGCGCGGCCCGACGGCACGCCGCCGAATAACTGGCTGTCGCTGTTCGGCGGCAGCGCGTGGCAGTGGGAGCCGCGTCGCGGGCAGTACTACCTGCACAACTTCCTGGCCGCGCAGCCCGACCTGAACTTCCATCACCCCGAGGTGCGCGCGGCTACGCTGGACAACCTGCGTTTCTGGCTGGACAAGGGCGTGGACGGCGTGCGCCTGGATGCAATCAATTTCTGCTTCCATGATCGCCAGTTGCGCGACAACCCGCCAAAGCCCAGCGACCAGCGCGTCGGCCGCGGCTTCAGCCCGGCCAACCCGTATGCGTTTCAGTATCACTACCACAACAACACCCAGCCGGAGAATCTGGCCTTCCTCGGCGAACTGCGCGCCTTGATGGACCGCTATCCGGACGTCGCCGCACTCGGCGAAATCTCCTCGGAGGATTCACTGGCGACGATGGCCGAGTACACCGCAGGCGGCCGCCTGCACATGGGCTACAGCTTCGAGCTGCTGACCGACGACTTCAGCGCGGCGCACATCCGCGACACGGTGCGCCAGCTGGAAGCGCAGATGACCGAGGGCTGGCCATGCTGGGCTATCTCCAATCACGACGTGGAGCGCGTGCTCAGCCGTTGGGGCAACGGCAATGCGTCGGCGCAACTGGCCAATCTGTTCACGGCGATGGTCTGTTCGCTGCGCGGCTCGGTGTGTGTCTACCAGGGCGAGGAACTTGGCCTGACCGAGGCGGATGTGCCCTACGAGTCATTGCGCGACCCGTACGGCATCGCGTTCTGGCCGCAGTTCAAGGGACGCGATGGTTGCCGCACGCCGATGCCCTGGAGCGATACCGACGTGCAAGCGGGCTTCAGCCATGGCATGCCATGGCTGCCAGTGCCCGAGGAGCATCGCGCGCGCGCGGTGGCGCAGCAGCAGGCCGACCCGCATTCGGTGTTGAACGGCTTTCGCGCCTTCATGCGCTGGCGCCAGACCCAGCCCGCGCTGCGCTGGGGCGAAATCGAGTTCATCGACACGACCGAGCCGGTGCTCGCTTTCATCCGCAGGCTGGATGGCGACGCCCTGCTGGTGGTGTTCAATCTCGGTGCCGCACCGACGGAGCTGTCGCTACCCACGCTGCCCGGCACGCTGACGGCATTGCACGGGCACGGTCTGGGGGAAGGCTCGCTGCACGATGGCAGCTTGCGCCTGCCCGGCCACGGCGCCTGGTTTGCCCGACTGGATCCCGCGACCTCCGCGTGACCTTACCGCACGCGCGTAGGAGCCCGCTCGCGGGCGATGCTTTTGCTCTCGTGAACACCAACCCGAAAGCATCGCCCGCAAGCGGGCTCCTACGGTTAGCGGGTTTATTGGCGTTGGTCCGCGGTGCCCTCGCGTGCGGCGCGGAACTCGGAGTCCTTGCCCCAGCCGGGCCACTGGTTCGAATTGGCCAGCTGGCTGCCCACGGTGTAGAGCAACTGCAGGTCACGCGCGATGCCGGTGAACGGCCAGCTGGCCTGCCACTCGTCGGAGGGCTGGTGGTAGTGCCTGGCGGTGTATTCCGCTTCGGCTGCGTCGCCGGCCTTGACGCCGCCGTCGACCCAGTCGTTGCCCGAGCCGAACGAGACTGCCGGCACGCCACGCTTGGCGAACGAGAAATGATCGGAGCGGAAGAAGTAGCCCGCCTCCGGTTTCGGGTCCGGCGTGTAGACCATGTTGAACTGCTTCGCGTCGGTGACCAGGTCATCCAGCAAGCCGAGTTTGGCGTTGCCCGAAATGGTGAAGTTGCGGGTCGGCCCGTGCGGATCGAGCGCGTCCATGTTGATTACGCCGGCGGTGGTGGCCAGCGGATACAGCGGGTGGGTGGCGTAGTACTCCGAACCGAGCAGGCCTTTTTCTTCGGCGGTGACGTTGAGGAACACCACCGAACGCTCCGGCTGCGGCGCGTGTGCGAAGGCGCGGCCTATTTCGATCAGCGCCGCGGTGCCGGTGGCGTTGTCGACCGCACCGTTGTAGATGCGGTCGCCGGTGGCATCCGGCTGGCCGACACCGAGGTGATCCCAGTGCGCGCTGTAGATCACGGTCTGGTCCGGATGCTTGCTGCCGATCACGCGGCCGACGATGTTGTGCGAGGTGATCACGCTCTTGTCGACTTTGAAGTTGGCTGAAAGGCTTTCGCCCTTCAGCGCGACCGGCTTGAACGCACGCGTCTGCGCCTGCTTCTTCAGACTGTCGAAATCCAGCCCCGCCTGCTTGAACATCTGCACCGCCAGATCGCGCTGGATCCAGCCCTCCAGTTGCGGATGCACCTCGCCGGGCTTGTCGCGCACGATATCGAACATGGTGTTGGTGTTGGAATTCTTCACCGTGGCCCAGCCGTACGAGGCCGGCGCGGTTTCGTGGATCACCAGCATGCCCAGCGCGCCCTGGCGCGCCGCCTCCTCGTACTTGTAGGTCCAGCGGCCGTAATAGGTCATCGCCTTGCCGCCGAAGTCGCCCTTGCCGGTTTCGAAGTCGGGATCATTGACCAGTACCACGGCGATCTTGCCGTGCAGGTCGACGCCCTTGAAGTCGTCCCAGTGGCGCTCCGGCGCCTTGACCCCGTAACCCACGAAGACCAGTGGCGCGTTGCTGATATCCACTGCGGTGGAGCCGTCCATCGGTGCGCGAATGGCGATCTGCCGGCCCTGGGTCAGTGGCTCGGTCTTGCTGCCCAGCTGCAGGCTCAGCGACGGCTGGCCGATGATCTCGGTGCGCAGCAGCGGCACGGCCTGCGTCCACAGTCGTTTGCCGTCCTTGAGGTCGCCGCCGGGCTGCAGCCCGGCGGCTTTCATCTGCGCCACCACATAGTCGATGGTTTTTGTCTCGGCCGGGGTGGCCGGGCCACGGCCCTCGAAAGCATCGGAGGACAACGTCTTGACCTCGTCAGAAAGTCGCTGCGTGCTGAAGGTGGGCGCGTCAGCCGCCTGTGCGCTGGCACAGGCGGTGATGATGAGCGCGGACAGGAGGAGTCGCTTCACGGGCAATCACCAGTGGGGGAGAGGAGCTTCGGATACTAGTGAACATCCCGATGGCGGTCTATTCGCGACGGGTCTGCCGCAGCTTGTTCAATCCGTGCCAATGACCTTGCCGATGATTGCATCGATGCGCAGCACCCGGAAACATGCCTCCGATGGCGAGCGCGAAGGTCAATGTGGTGGCGACGTTCTTCATGACGGCGGCCTCGTGGCTTGCGGAAAGCACGAGTCTTTGACGCCGTGGGAAATCCGGAACGGGATGACCGCCGCCCAGCGGCTCAGCAGGGAGCTTGCGCCGGAGTTCGCTTGCGTTGCACCACCGCTGTCCGGGAAAGCTCCGGTGGACAGCGGCGTGCGGATGGATCAGACGACTTGGGTCAGACCAGCAGGATCAGACCGCGGCGTCCTTCAGCTTCTTCAGCGCGCGCACCTTGACCTTGACGGTGGCGGGCTTGGCCGCAAACATCTGCTCCAGGCCGGTGAACGGGTTCTTGCCCTTGCGCTTGGGCTTGGCCGCCACCTTCACCGCGTTGATCTTGAACAGACCGGGCAGGGTGAACTGGCCCACGCCTTTCTTGTGCACCGAGGCGAGCACGGTCGACTCGAGGCCGGCCAGCACGGCCTTGACCGTCTTCGCGTCGACGTTGGCCTGGGCGGCGATATGGGCGATCAGCCCGGACTTCGACAAGGTCTCGTTCATCGGCTTGACGGTTGCGGCGGGCTTGGCAGCCTTGGCGGGAGCCTTCTTTGCGGGTGCTTTCTTGGCAGTGGTTTTGGTAGCCATGGATTTCGTCTCGTTAGTGGGAAACTCCGGCTTTCAAGGGCTCGGAGGCCTCGCGGCCTGCACAATGTAGCGAAATTTTTCGCGTTTGACGCATTTCACCTGAAATAAAGTGCTTTCGGATGCGCCTGTCGGTAGCCCGATCCGGTCGAATCAGGGCGCGTTCTCCCTGTCGCTGTTGATCGGATAGCTGCTCGCCGGCCCGCGAGCCGGCTGCCACAGCATGCGGTCCAGGCGCAGTTCGCGCGGGTCGCGGAACTGGTTGATGCCGATCGTCATGCCGGTGTGGCCGTCGCGCGGTTGCGCACGATAGGTACCGAACACGCGGTCCCACCACGATAGGTTGAAACCGAAGTTGGAGTTGGTTTCCGCCGGATGCCAGGAGTGATGCACGCGATGCATGTCCGGCGTGACCAGCAGCCAGCGCAGCACGCGATCGGCCCGACGCGGCAGGCGGACATTGCCGTGGTTGAACATCGAGCTGACATTCAGCACCACCTCGAACGCCAGCACCGCCGCCGCCGGAGCGCCCAGCGCAACGATGACCCCGAGCTTGATCAGCAGCGACAGCAGGATCTCCAGCGGATGAAAGCGCGCGCCGGTGGTCAGGTCGAATTCGAGGTCGGTGTGATGCATCCGGTGCAGCCGCCACAGCAGCGGCACGGCGTGCAGCATGACGTGTTGCAGGTAGATCGCCAGATCCAGCAGCAGCACGGAGGCCACCAGCGCGACCCACGCTGGCGTTTGCCACGCGTGGAACAGGCCCCAGCCGTGGGCTTCGGCAAACAGCGCCACGCCGACCGCCGCGGTGGGAAAGATCAGCCGCACAAGCACGCTGTCCAGCACGACGATGCCCAGGTTGGAAGGCCAGCGCCGCCACCGATCGATGTCTTGCCGACGTCTCGGCGCCAACACTTCCCACAGTGCCATCACCGCGAAGATGCCGGCAAAGGCACCCAGGCGGATCGCGGCTTCATGCGTGAGTAACCAGGTGGTCAAGGTGGTCGATCCGGTTCGAGACGGGCCTTCAGCATCGTAGCGCGCACGGGTAACCGGGGTGGCAGCCCGGACGAATCAGGAAGTACGGGTTACTGCGCCGGTCACGTTTGCGTCATTGGCCCCGCTATGCTCGGGGCCAAGGAGCGTGGGCCGTAGAAACGCTCGAGGCGAAGAGCTTTACAACAGCGCAGCTGGTCAAAGTCCTGTTCTACGGCCCACGCTCCAATGTCCAAGGCTTTCAACGTTGATGAAAAGCAAGCTCACGCCGATTCGCTGGCTGATCGTCATTGCGCTGGTTGGCGCGGTGGTGGCGTTCTTCGTCCTGGGCCTGCAGCATCAGTTGAGCCTGGAGGCACTGAAAGCGCGCCAACATGAGCTGGATGCGTTTCGCCAGGCTCACCCGGCCTGGCTCGCCGCCGGGTTCTTCCTGGTGTACGTGGCCGTCACCGCGCTGTCGTTGCCGGCAGCCACCTTGCTGACGCTGGCCGCCGGCGCGGTGTTCGGCTTGATCGAGGGAACCTTGCTGGTCTCGTTCGCCTCCAGCATCGGCGCCACGTTGGCGTTCCTGGCCAGTCGCTTTGTACTGCGCGACACCGTGCAGCGGCGTTTCGGCAAGCGCCTGTCCACCATCAACGAGGGTGTGCAGCGCGAGGGCGGCTTCTATCTGTTCACGCTGCGACTGGTACCGGTGTTTCCGTTCTTCGTGGTCAACCTGGTGATGGGCCTGACCACGCTGCCGTTGCGCACGTTTTACTGGGTCAGCCAGTTGGGCATGCTGGCCGCCACCGTGGTGTTTGTGAATGCGGGGACGCAACTGGCCAGCCTGGATTCGCTGTCCGGCATCCTGTCGCTGCGGATCATCGGTTCGTTCGTGCTGCTGGGCGCGCTTCCGTTGTTGGCGCGCTGGAGCGTCAAATGGTTCGAGGCGCGGCGGGTGGTTGCGAACTGGCCGAAACCGGACAGGTTCGACCGCAACCTGGTGGTGATCGGGGCCGGTTCGGCTGGCCTGGTCAGCGCGTATATCGCCGCCACCGTGCGGGCGAAGGTGACCCTGGTCGAAAAGCACGAGATGGGCGGCGATTGCCTCAACACGGGCTGCGTGCCGTCGAAGACCTTGATCCACGCCGCCAGGCTGGCGGCGCAGGCGCGTGGCGCAAAATCACTGGGCGTGGATGTCGGCGACGTTCGGGTGGATTTCCGCGCGTTGATGGAGCGCGTGCAGCAGGCCATCGCGACGGTGGCACCGCACGATTCGGTCGAGCGTTACACCGCGCTCGGTGTGGATGTGCAGCGCGGCGACGCCCGCATCGTGTCGCCGTGGGTGGTGGAGGTGGACGGCAAGCCGATCACGACGCGCTCGATCGTGATCGCGTCGGGCGCCGAGCCGTGGGTGCCGCCGATCAAGGGTATCGAGGAAGCGGGCTATCTCACCTCCGAGACTTTGTGGCAATTGCGCGAGTTGCCGCCGCGCCTGCTGGTGATGGGCGGTGGCCCGATCGGCTGCGAGTTGGCGCAGGCCTTTGCCCGGCTGGGTTCGCACGTGACCCAGGTCGAGGCGATGGACCGGCTGCTGCTGCGCGAGGACGATGAGGTGTCGGCCTTCGTGCAGGCGCGGCTGGCGGACGACGGGGTGGATGTGCGCACCGGGCACAAGGCGGTGGCGGTCGAACAAGAGGGTGACGGTCGCGTGCTGGTGTGCGTGGCGGGCGACGAACAGGTGCGCCTGCCGTACGACCAGTTGCTGGTGGCCGTCGGGCGCAAGCCGCGCACCACGGGTTTCGGCCTGGAAGCACTGGGCATTCCGACCGGGCCCACGGTGGAAACCGATGCCTGGCTGGCCACGCTGTATCCGAACATCTACGCTTGCGGCGATGTCGCCGGCCCATACCAGTTCACGCACACCGCGGCGCACCAGGCGTGGTACGCCACGGTGAACGCGTTGTTCGGCCAGTTCAAGCGATT
>DASRUB010000149.1:0-5683 GCA_035655635.1 Rhodanobacter sp.
GCGACCGCCTTGCGGTTGCCCAGCGAGAACTTGCCCAGCCGGGGATCGAACATGGTGTTGTTGACGATGCCGTTGTGGTCGGGGCGCAGCCCGGTGACGAGGGTGTAGTGGTTGGGGAAGGTCAGCGTCGGAAACGAGGGCTGCATCGACGCGGCCTGTACGCCGTGCTCCGCCAGCATCGCCAGGGTCGGACTCAGCCCGCGCTCGATATAGTCGTGGCGATAGGCGTCGATTGAGATCAACACCAGCGGGGCGGGCTGGCTCGCGGCGGTGCTGGCGGTGGCGGGACTCGCAGGCTGGTGCGCACAGCCGAGGCTGCTGGCGGCTAGCGCGCAAAACAGCAGACGAAACAGGATTTTCATACGGCAGGCCTCAAACTGGCGTCAACAATCCCCACATGATCGCGCAGAGTCATGGCCATGGCACGTCTTGTCTTGTTCCGTCGCACCTTTCAACCGCTCCTGATCAGCGTACTCGCGCTGGCGCCGGCCGGCTTCGCTGGCGCGTGGCAGTCGGTTGCCCCGCCGGCGGCCAGGCCGCAGGTGGTCGTGCCAGCGCCGGACACCCAATTCCAGCAAGCCGCACGCCAGCAGCAGGTGACTGACCAGTTGCAGAAGCGCCAGCTGGAGCAGCAACTGCATCAATCCGTTTCCGACCAGGCCAGGCAGCCCGGTGCGAAAGATGCGAGCCTGCAGCGACAACTGGACCAGGCCGATCAGGCGCAGCGCGATCGTGATCGCGCTGCGCAGCAGGATCTGGTGAATCGCTATCGAGACCAGGTCAATTCGTTGCCCCGGGTGATACCGCGGGACGCGCCGGCATCATCGCGCAGCGGGGGCTGATCGGCTCATCTGGCTCGGCGCGGGCGCACGGCCTGGACCAGCAGCAGTTGCGCGTCCCGCGCCGAGCAAGCGCGACCGATGTCCTGGAAATCCATGTCCTTGCAGATCGCCAGGCCCGTGCGCGGCGTACCATCCAGGCGTATCCGCGGCTACATCGGACCGACAAACAGGTCGCCCCGCGCAACACGGTCTTCCATCGCCAACAGAAAACGCTTCGTCGGCAGGCCGCCGCCGAAGCCGGTGAGGCTGCCGTCGGCGCCGATCACGCGATGGCACGGCAGCACGATCGGCAGCGGATTGCGTCCGTTTGCGGCACCGACCGCACGCACCGCCTGCGGCTTGTCGATGCGTCGGGCCAGCTCGCCGTAACTGATCGTGATGCCGTACGGAATCCGCCCGAGTTCTTCCCACACCTCAAGCTGGAACGGCGTGCCGACGGGATGCAGCGGCAGCTCGAAGTGCTGGCGCGCACCGGCGAAATATTCCTCCAGCTGCATGCGGGCGAATTTCAGTGGCGCGGCGGCGCGGACCCAGCCCGCATGCGCCTGCTTCGGATGGCGTTCGCGCTCGAACCAGATCTCGCGCAGGCCGCGGCTGTCCGCGACCAGGCGCAGCGTACCGACCGGGCTGTCCATCTCGTCGTAATGGACGGTGTCTGCAATCATCACTTCCTCCGTTTCGCCGTGGCGACGTCGCCGGTGCTGCGCCACAGGTGCATCACCGCATACGCGCGCCACGGGCGCCATGCTTCGGCCAGCGCGGTCAGCGCCTTCGTGCTCAACTCGGGCGCGTCACCGGCGGCGGCACGACGCAGGATCAGGTCGGCGGCGGGGAACGCATCGGGATGGCTCAGCGCGCGCATCGCCATGTAATGCGCGGTCCATTCGCCGATGCCCGGCAACGCCACCCAGTGCGCCACGAAATCCTCCAGCGGCTGCTCGGGGCGGAAGTCCGCGCGACCGTCGAGCACCGCCTGCGCGATACCGCGGATCGTGGCGGCGCGGGCGGTGGTCACGCCGATCTCGCGCAGATCGGCGTCGGCCAGTTGCGCCGGCGTGGGGAACAGGCGATCCAGCCCGCTCGGCAGCGGCGCACTCAGCGTGCTGCCGTAACGCTGCACGATGCGCGTCGCCAGCGTGCGGGCCGCGGCCACGCTCACCTGCTGGCCAAGCACGGCGCGCACCGCAATCTCGAAACCGTCCCAGCCGCCGGGCAGACGCTGGCCAGGATGCCTGCGCAGCAGCGGTTTCAGTACCTGGCTGGCGCCGAGCGTGGCGGCGATCACGCGTGGATCGGCATCGAGGTCGAACATGCGCCGCAGCCGCGTGACCAGCGGCAGCAACTGCGCGGTTTGCGCACCGTGCAATTCCAGCTTCAACGCGTGCCCGGCGGCGTGCCCGGTTTGCGGCCATGCGCTCAGACGCAACCATCCCGCCGCATCGGCACTGCCGAACACGCGCAGATAGGCGTGTTCATCGACCTGCTCGACACCGGGCAGCGCGCGCATGCGCAGGAACGCGAGCAGCGCTGCAAAATCGTACGGCGGCCGATAACCCAGGCGAAGCACCAGTCCACTGACGGGCGCCGCCGGCGGCCGCCGACGCAGTTCGCGCGGCGGCATCCGGTTCGCCTGCGCAAACGCGGCGTTGAAGCGGCGCAGGCTGGCAAAGCCTGAAGCCAGCGCCACTTCGGTCACCGGCAACGCCGTTTCGGTCAGCAACTGCTTCGCGAACAGCAGGCGGCGCGTGGTGTGCACATCGATCGGAGGCGCACCGAGATGCGCCACGAACAGGCGGCGCAGTTGTCGCGCGCCGACGCCGACCCGCTGCGCCAGGTCGTCCAGCGACTGCTCCGCCAGTGCGCCCGCGTCGATCAGTTTCAGCGCACGCGCCACCACGTGTTCGCCGCGATGCCAAACGGCATTGCCCGGCGCCAGTTCCGGCCGACAACGCAGGCACGGGCGAAAGCCTGCCGCCTCGGCCGCGGCGGCGCTGGCGTAGTAGCGGATGTTCGCCGGTTTCGGCGATGGCGCCGGGCACACCGGGCGGCAATAGATGCGCGTGCTGGTCACGGCAGTGAAGAACAACCCGTCGAATCGTGCGTCACGGCTCAACCGGGCCCGCTCACAGACCTTGATGTCGGGCAGGGCGGCGATCGATGGTTCGGACATGCGCGAAGGTTAGCACCAGGCATCCGGCCCGACTCGCCGTTTTCGGACATCAATGCCGGATCGAGGGCAGCTCGGCGCTGGCGACCGTCGGGCATTGAATGTGTCGGCCGGCACGGAACGCCACGGCGCCCGCATCGCTGGCCGGTTTGCCTTCGTCGCCACCGTCGAACGCGATGCGCCAAGTACCGTCGCCACCGCGTCGCCAAGTCGTGGCGAACTTGCCGATCACGTAACGGGGCTTCGCGTTCGGTGCGGGATCTTCGTACAGATACGCGCCGCTGGAATACGCCAGCGCACCATCCGCCGTCGCCACCACCTGCTGCGGATACCAGTCCAGATGCACGGTCTTGCCGGCGATGATCGCGGCCCAGTGCTGCCGGATCGCATCGGCACCGTGCGTCGGCTTGCCGGTATTCGCATCGAACACGGCATCCGGTGCGAGGTGGCTCGCGAACGCGGCGGCATCGTGCTGCTGCACGCTTTGCGCGAATGCCAGCTCGCGCTGCCAGACCTCGCACGCTGCATTGTGCGCTACGGGTGCGGGCGCCATCGCCAGCGCGCTCGACGAGGCGGCAAGCAACAGGGCAAACCAGGTGCTGCGTGACATCGGTCGACTCCTTCCCAGCTTGCGCAGCAGCTTCCGCCCGGCAACGCCCGTTTGCCAGTGCCGGGACGCATGGCCGACAGTGCCACCGGCAATATTTCAGCCGTCAGGCTAAGCTGCCGGACATGCATACAGACAGTAACCAGGGAGGCACGGTCGATCGATCGACGGCCGACGACGTTAAGCGGGTCGGTCTGCTCGGCTCCGTGCCCACGATCCTGCAGACCGTTGCGCACACGACCGGCCTGCGTTTTGCGGCGATCGCCCGCGTCACCGACACGAGCTGGACGGCCTGCGCCGTATACGACGCGATCGACTTCGGCCTGAAACCCGGTGGCGAGCTGGTACTGGAATCCACCATATGCAACGAGGTCCGCCAGCACCATCAGCCGGTGGTATTCGGTCACGCCAGCATGCATCCGCATTTTTCCACCCATCCCGTGCCGAAGCAGTACGGCTTCGAGAGCTATATCTCGATCCCGATCTTCCGTACCGACGGCAAGTTCTTCGGCACGCTGTGCGCGCTCGATCCGCTGCCGGCGAAGCTCGACGATCCGCACGTGCTCAAGACGCTGCAGCTGTTCACCAAGCTGATCGCCGCCGAGCTGGAGAGCGAGGAGCGGCTCGAACACAGCGCCAACGCCCTGCTCGATGCCCAGGAAACCGCGAAGCTGCGCGAGCAGTTCATCGCCGTGCTCGGTCACGACCTGCGCAGTCCGCTGAGCGCTGTCCAGGTCGGCGCCGATCTGCTGAAGTCGATGGAAATCGATGCCCGTTCCGACCGGATCGTCGACCACATCCTGCGCAGTTGCGAGCGCATGACCGAGATGATCGAGAACATTCTCGACTTTGCACGGGGCCGGCTGGGTGGCGGTATTCCAGTGACCCTGCAGCCGCAGGACAACCTCACTGCCGACCTGCAGCACGTGATCGCGGAAGTGCAGGGAAGCCACCCCGGCCGGCAAATCCACGCGACGATGGCGATCGGGCAGGCGGTCACCGCCGATTCGCGGCGTATCGCGCAATTGCTGGCCAACCTGCTCAACAACGCAGTCGCCCACGGTGCGGCCGACCAGCCGGTGTCCGTCACGGCTCGCTGCGACACACAGGACTTCGAGCTGTCCGTGACGAACGGCGGCAAGCCGATTCCGCCCGACAAGATCGGGCGCCTGTTCCAGCCATTTTCGCGCGGGGCAGATGCGGCCCCGCAACCGGGCCTCGGGCTTGGGCTTTATATCGCGGCCGAAGTGGCCAAGGCGCATCGCGGCAGCCTGGCCGTGTCGTCGACCGAGGCGGCGACGCAGTTCGTCTTCAGGATGCCGCTCAGCCCGGCCTGACCTGTTTCAGCGCATCCAGTAACGCGTCCAGCCGGAAAGGCTTTTGCAGCACGGCGCAGCTTGCAAAGGCCGCCGGCAGTTCATCGGCGCGCAGCCCGGTCAATACGCAGGTCGGCACCTGTCGGGCATGAAGCGACGCCAACAGATCTTCGGTAGTCGATGTGGCCAGTCGGTAGTCGATCAGCGCGATATCCGGCTCCGATGTTTCCAGCAGCTGGTAGGCCTCTTCCAGCGTGGCGACCGGGCCGAGCACGCGGTAATCCCTTGATTCGAGTGCAATCTCCAGCGTCGCAGAAATCAGCATGTCGTCTTCGACCACCATGACCTGCGGCCAGTCCTTTGCGACGGCGTTCATGTCGTGTTGCTCTGTAGGGTATGCATGGCATTCATCCTGGCAGTGGAGGGAGTGGGGTGCGAAGGCTTCCTGCCGATACTTGATTGCACCCTAACATTCGCTGGTGTGCCGAGCGCGTGACAGCGGCGACACGATCACGCGAAATGCCATGCAGGTGCGCCCGGCGCTGATCGTGCAAACACACTCGGGCAGCAACGTGCTCGCCGCCAGGAATAAACCGGCAGCGCCGTACTGAAAGCCGTGGTTGCCTTGGACTAGTCGGGACGCTCCGCCGTCGGGTTTGCGTTCTGCCCCACGCCCGGCTCCGCATCTGGCTCGGGCAGCAGGTTGCTCGGATCGTCTGTCGCGGGTTGGCTGACTGGCTTGATCACGGTC
>DASRUB010000150.1:0-16796 GCA_035655635.1 Rhodanobacter sp.
GACCATGCGCAGCGTGCCGGTGAAAGTTTCCGCTGGTCCGTACACGCTCTTCAATTGCACCGGCATGCCCGCCCGCAGCTTCCCACCGCTCTCCGGCTGTAGCCCGAGTTGCGCCACCAGCGCGTGCGCCGGCGTGAAGTCCAGCAGCGGCGCGTTCGCCGCCACGCGCTCGCCCAGGCCCACCCGCAACGCGGTCACCACGCCATCGGTCGGCGCCGTTACTGCGTGGCTGTCGCTACCGCCACCGATCGCCTGCTGTGCGTTCAGCGCCGCTTGCGCATCAGCCAGACTCTTGCGTGCGGCGGCTACCTGGGACTGCGTGGCCAGACGCTGCGCCGCGAGTTTTTCGGTGCGCTGCAGGTCACCGCGCGCCAGCCCCAGCGCCGCCTGCGCCTGCTGATACGCCTGCCGGGTGGCCGGGTCGGCACTGATCGTCAGCAGCGGCTGGCCGCGCTGCACGCTTTGTCCCGCGCTGGCGGTCACCCCCACGATCTGGCCGCCATAGGCCAGGCTCAACGTGCGCGCGCGATGCGGGTCTCCCATCGCCGTGCCGACGGTCTCGATCGTGTCGTGGAAGGTCTGGCGCTGCGGCAGCACGGTGGTGACAGTCACCGTGTTGCTGTCGTCGGTGGCCGTGGGCGTGCCAGCGTCGCCGCTGCAGCCGGCCAGCAGCCCAAGCAGGGCGGCGGCACCGAGGCAAGAGATCAGGTGGTGGCCGATCATGATGAGGGTTTCCTGGCGACGGGAATATCGGTATTGCCCAGCAGCGCCTGCAGCGCAATCGCCGCCTTGGCTTGCTGCTGGCGAAAGGTGAGCAAGTCGAGATCGGCGCTGAGCACGTTGCCGCGAATAGCCAGATACGTGGGCCAGTCCAGCAGCTGCTCGCGCCAGGCCTTTTCGGCCGAGCGTCGAGCGACGTCAAGCTGGCGTACGTGGGCGGTGAGCGGCGCGCGCTGGCGATCCAGCGTGGCCAGGTCGGCCTGCAGCCGCTGCACGTCGCTGCGCGCGCTCAGCACACGCTCGTCGTAGGCATCCTTGAGCTGCACACGGGTGGCGCGCTCGATCGCAATGTTGCCGCGGTTGCGGTTGAACAGCGGCAGGCTGATGCCGATGCTGAAGCCCTTGGTGTAGATGGCGCTGGTGTCGCGCGCGCTGTTGAAGCCCAGCGTGAGCGCGGGGAACTGCGCCAGGATCGCACCGCGCAGGGCGGAGTTCTGCGCGGCGTAGCCGGCCTTGAGCGCAAGCAGGTCCGGCCGTCGCGCGGGCAGGTCGGTCAGCGCCTGCCGGATTTGCGCCGCGCTGGGTTGCACGGAGTCGGCGGTGCCCACCAGCGTGATCGGCGCGTCGGCGGCCAGCCCCAGCAGCACATGCAGATCGCTTTGCGCCTGGTGCAGTTGCACCGCCGTGTCACCCAAGCGTTTGCGCACGTCGGCGCCGGCGTTGAGCCCCGCGCTGGCCGTGTCGTAGGTGAGGTTGCCCGCCTGCAGCGCCATCTGCACGTAACGATCCACCGGCGCCAGCGCGTCCGCCTCCAGCTGCAGTCGACCTTGTTGCGCGCGCAGCGAGACGACCTGCTCGAACAGCTGGCGTGCCTGCGTCACCGTTTGCCATTCCGCCCACAGCAAGTCCAGATTGACCTGCGTGACGTGGCTGCGTGCTTCGGCCGTGCGCGAGGAACGCGTGAGCAGTGCCGTGATGTCCTCGCTGATGCCGAGGTTGAACGCGGTGGTCAGGCCCGGACCGGAGTGCTGCGGAAAGTCCGCGCCCAGGCTGAGCTGCGGGTCGGGCAGCAGGCCGGCTGCGAAGGCTTGCGCGCGCGCGATGCCAAGCGCGTCGCGCTGTACCTTCAACGCCGAACTGTTGGCCACCGCCAGCATCGCCACTTCGGTCGCGTCCATCCCATCCGAGGGGTCGAAGCGGTGAGCGGACTGGATCGGCGCAGGCATGCCGGTAGTGGGCGCGGAGAGCTGCGCCACGCTGCGTGCTCCTCGCCCATCGCTCAGAGCCAGGCCCGTGAAGCTGGCGCAGCCGGATAAAGTCAGCGCGGTGGCCACTATCAGACTTGCGAATCGTCCGACGCGTGACCAGGGTGGTGCGGGCACGGTTTTCCGACCGGCCAGCCAGATTGTTGACAGCTTTCCCACCAAGCGGACTCCCTTGTGAACATTCGCTGCGAACATGCGCAGCGGCCAGATGTTCGCCCAAGCTATCGTGAGCACCTTTGGATTCCCTTATTCGTGACCCGATTCTCCGTCCGAGCCGGGTAAAGCCCGAGTCTGCAGCAAGCGGGTCGAATTCGTCCGGATCGAGGGTTCTGATAGCGATGCCCGCCGCGTTGCGGGCGATCGATATCAGTGTTCCAGTGACGACGATCTGCTGGACAGGAGTGGACTGCAGCGGCTGTGGCAGCCTGCTGCGTGAAGGGATCTCTCTTGCGCTGCTGGTATCGCAGGTTTTGACCAGGTGCAATTGGTGCGGATGGCGCGTGGTTGCTCCTGTCTCCCAACTTGGGAAATTTCGGTCGCGCCCACCGATTCCGATGCGATCTGATTTTATCCCGCATGCGCTCCTGAGCGGCGCAATTGATGGCGCGCCGAACAAAGGCCGCAAAGCTCAATCGAGGCTGAAAGTCAGATGAAGAGAGATTCAGATTTGAGATCCCCTAATGAAATAGCTGAAAAAGTTATCGAAGACATTGGCATGTACCATGTCACGTTTGACGCCGCCCTAAAATGTCCTGAAAATTTATTCAGGTTGTGTCGGAATCGACGATGATGGAACTTGGTTGTCTGATGATTTCTCGGACACCGCGTCCAACAGTCTGATGAGAGTACGCTTGGGGGTTTTCCCTGCTGGGTAGGGTATTTCCACGAAGACCGACCATGGCCAATATGGAGTGTCATGTCTATGCGTAGAATCCATACGAAGAAAGTTTGATGCCGACGGGGCCAGGCGTGAGGTGGCAGCACAGAACCGCCGGCCGGGCATAAAGCCAAGCCAGGTTGCCTTAACTCAAACGTCACTGAAATCAGGATCGAACGCTGGCAACCGCTTGCGCAGTTTCATGGCGCAACCTCGGAAGCGGCGAGTTCGTCGACGAGTGCGGCCACCCCTTCGGCGCGTATGTCCTTCTTGTTCTTGCTGAAAGCCATCCAGGTAGCATCGGTGGTCAGGTCTGCGCGTACCTTCGCCTTGACCTGTTCGCGGCGTGCGAGCGCTGCATCGTTGCGATAGCGGAGGACGATCAAGGTCGTCCATGGCCGACCGGCCGGATAGATGCTGGTCAAGACATCATAGCTGTCGAGGATGCCCTGGGCGATCCATCCCTTGAACTGGGGAATGGTGTAGCCATCGAGATAGCTCTGATATTCGTCCGCTGACACGTGCGCGACATAGGGCACAACCAACACCGCCGAATCGCTTGCAGTGCGCGATCCACCGGCATCAACGCGCTCGACTGGCGTTGTCGTCACGGACTGAACGAGCGCAAGCGCGCCCGCAGAAAGGCCGCCCACAGAGTCGCTTTCAAGCGAATTCCACCGCGCCAGAGCGGCATCATCGCGGAAGTCCAGAACTTCCATCACGTCCCATTGACCATCGTCCGCATAACGGGTGGCCAACAGCCGATAGCCGGCCAACAGCCCATGTTCCTTCCATTTCCGCAGCCGCGTTGCCTGGATGTCTGTCATAAGCTTTCGGAACGCGGGTCGGTCAGCGGGCTTGACCTTGAACGCCAGGGTCAGCACTGGATCCATCGCCCTGGCTGCAGTCGCCTGGTCTGGCGCTGTCTGCGTGGCGGCAGGCATTCCTGCTGCGAGTCCGGATGCAAGTCCAAGCACAAGCACAAGCACAAGCCCACGCCGGTGACGGGGGTGCTGTAATCGCCAATACATACTCATCCTCCTCTTACCAATCGCTTTGTCTCGCACTGAACTTTCGCTCGCGGGTGAAAATTGATCATCTCTGCGTGATTTGTAATTGATCATGGTCTTGCAGCGACAAGTTGAAGGTCAGTGTGGGTTGTGGGTTGCTCGCGCGGGCCAATACTAAGGAGCCATGACCAGCCCGCTGGGACCGGATGCCAACATTCATCACCTTCGCTCTTGCTGGGCTCGCTCCTGTGGAAGCAGGGTTGTATTGCAATGGCCATGAGTGCGATGAGGACGATGTCTTTATCGGGCGCTTGCAGTCATTCGTCTTGCGCATCCATGCTCATCCTTGAATCTTCGTGTGTGGCGTTCGCACGGCGCCAGATCGGCAACATGCCGCGCAGTGTGCTGTCGCGCAGTATGAAGTGATGCACCAGCGCAATGGCGGCGTGGGCACCCGCCAGATACATCAATACGTTTCCGAGTGTTTCGTGGATGCTCAAAAGCTGTTTTGAAAAGATCTTGTCTGGCACCGGCGCATGCGGCAGAGCAATGCCGAGAAAATTCCAGGCTTCGGGCGACCACAATCGGTTGGCGATGCCGAGCAGGGGCAGCGCGAGCAGCAATACGTACAACACGAATTGCATCAGCTGGGCGAGCCAGTCCTGCCACGCGGGCAACGGCGGAAAAATATTCGGACGCCCACCCCGGCGACGCATAATCGCCCGAGGCAACATCACCAGCAAGATCGCTATGCCAAATTGCATGTGGGCCCACTTGAATTGCGCTTGAATAACCGATCCCTTGGGTGACCAATTATGTGCGTAGATCAGAATCAGGGTGACGGTGACAAGAATGAAAACAAGCCAGTGCAGCCGACGAGTCCAAGTTGAAAAGCGTGAGGTGTTCATGGTGACTCCACGAATCGTGGCACAAATATGGCGGGGATTTGAAAGTTGAGTGTCATGAGAGGGGGGGGCCGAAGGTGAGCAGGACGACGAGCGACCTGATCATGGTGGTTCCTGCGGCGGCGATCCCGAAGCGGCGCGAGTGTATTGCCCGTGGTGGCGACCGTGATGGAGGAGCTGATGAGTCACCGCAGCGTGGCTTTCCACGGCGCCCAGCCCGCGCACAGCGGGATAGGTCGGCGGTTCTGCAGTCATAGCCAATAGACCGGGTTGGCGCCACTCAACTGCGCAGGTGAAGGTCGGCGATCCTTCCCATAGCGTGTGCGCGCCGAAGCGCATGAGCAGTGGGCTGTCGCAGTTTTTGCGCAGAGGCACTTGCTCGAATGGTGAGGTTCTGGACCCTTGAGCATCGCCTGTGCGCAGGATGGCTGGGTGCACCGCGTTCATGATCCGCAGTGCATGTGGTTGAGACGGCGCAATTCGGATGCTACCCGGGAAGGACTCAGCGGCAGGTAACCGGGTGCCGAGGCGCTGATCAGTAACTGCCCCACAGGCGACCACGCCTCGCGCAGGTACTGGCACAGCAGTGCAGCAGAGCGCGGATCGTCGTGTGCGCGGATGTAGATGTAGAGATAGCGGTCAAGTGGATACCGACCCGAGACAAGATCATCGCGCGAGCCGGAAGAGACCTCACTGCCACCGGAGACGGCGAGGCTCACGACGCGGACCGTATCGTTTGCCTGATTCAGATCGCCCACGCACAGCGCATCGCTATCGGTCGCGGCTTGATCGAGCGCCAAGGTTGACTCGCGGAAGCCGAGATAGTCCACCGCATACGGTTGGCCATCAAGGGCGTGTCGCCTGAAATAGACACCCAGAGCCGTCGAAGCCGCCAGTCCGCAGGGATGAATCGGCCGAGTCGCCCATTCTCCGGTCAGACCAAGCTGCGACCATCGTCGGATACGCTGGGGCGCAGCGAAGATTTCGCGCAGCTGCTGCAGATTGACGACTGCGAGTGGATTGCCGCGATGGACGTAGATTGCCAACGGTGAAGAGCGCGCGAGTGGATTGAGCGCCGCGTGGGCGACGCGAAACTTGACCGGGCCGGCTCCCGTCGCCTTCCGATAGTCAGCCAGTTCGGCAGCGGAAAACTCGGCTCCCATCGGGGCGAACAAGCTGGTGCCAGCCGCCAGCGCGGCAGGTGCGGTGCGTGTTCCCTTGAGCACGAGATCGAAGCGAACGCCAGGATGACTGACCTCGAACCGTCGATCCAGTGCTTCCAGCATCCAGCGCATATCGTTGTAGCCGACTACCCGGATGGCGCCGTCGGGCTCAACGTAGGCTTCGCCGGCCAGCGGACTGACTGGACGCACGGGAGGTGGCTGCACTGGGTTGCAGCCGCCCTGCTGCAACGCCTGTTGGGACACGCGAAGTTGTCGCGCGGTAAGCGGCTCGAAGTGCATTGAGTTCCGCGCGATCAGCCGCTGACCGTCGGCACCAAGCACGAAGGAGAGAAACGCGCATGTCTGCGGTGACAGGCGGCCGCGGTCGGTCCGCGCCAGCCCGAGGTAAATCTGCCGGGACAAAGGATAGCGCGCCGATGCCACGGTGGCTGGATCACCGGTGATGTAGTGCCCGTCCCTGGTCGCTGCCAGCGCGACAGGATGCACGGCGGGAACGGCGTAGCCAAAGCCGCTGTAGCCGACGCCGTCAGGGTCCTGACTCACCCGCTGCACGATGGCGCCCAGGGCGCTCTGTCCGGGGGCATCGGTCTGCACGCGCAGGTCAGTACGCCACGGGCGTCGCTGCAGCACGCGACGATCCAGAAAATTCACGATCCCCGGCGGGTTGCCGCTGCTGCGCCGCGGGGTCATGCCGTACAGGTGGATTGGCTGCGCCGTCCACGGACCACGCAGACCCAGCTGTCCCCACCGTCGCAGCGGCTGTCCGTCGATGCGGCCCGAAAACAACGCTGCCAACTGCGCCAGGGTCAAACCGCGCAGCGGATTGGCGCGGTTGACGTACACCGCGATGGCGAAGGTGCCGTGCGGCGCGGCATAGCTGCCGCCAGCCACCGGTACGAGGATCAGGGTGCCACTCTTCGCCACCCGCAGCGCTGCCGATTCCGCAGGAAAGGGCTCGCGCGCGAAGGTGACGCAATTGACGCGACCGGCAAGCATGGCCGTCACGCCGGCAGCGGAAAAGTGGGTGGTATCCGCCACCCGGATCGGCACGTCAGGCCGACGCGCAGTGAATGCCTTGGCCCACGCCGCAACCAGCGGATGCATCGTGCTGGCGCCCATGCAATACAGGCCGTCCGTCGTTGCGGCAGACGTCGCCGCGATGCTCGATGCGGTGACCACGCTTGCCGCGCCACATGGGCTGACACCAAGCAGCGCGGCAGCTATGGTCCACGCCGTCCGCGCCAGCCCGTGTGGGCGCCCGGCACCGAACATCAGCGGCGATTCCGACGGCCGAGGTATCGACCCCGTTGTTCCGCCAGTCTCCGCCAGGCCGGCATGTCAGGGGCTCTTCCCGCTGACGGTCCACAGTACGACCGCGTCGAACAGCGCATGACCCTGCGCCGTCAGGTCATCGAAGCTGGGGTTGTCCAGTGGCAGCAGGGCGCGCCGTGCCGGGGCGATAAAACCGTCTGCCATAACGGCGTGCTCGGGATAACCGAAGATTGCGCGTTCATTCGGTGAATTCGGCAAGGTGGCGATGACGATCGCATCGGGTGTTGGGCGGGCCCACTTGAGTACGCCGGGGTGCTCCGTAAACTTCACCAGTCCTGCCGGCAAGCCGGCCGCCATGGGATTCCAGGCGCCCACGATGTCGAGGTAATTGTCCGGTGGGTCGTCACTCTCCTTCTCCTCACCATGCTCACCATAATCGGCATAGCGGTCGCGGCCGGCGAGGTGCAGTGCGTCCGCATAGAGCCCTTCCAGCGTGATCAGCGGCACTGTGGTGTCGACGTACCGGTTGGCCAATTTGTACTTCGAGCATGAGGATGAGATAAGCACCAGATCCTCGCCGTCAGCGCGAGTCTGTGGGTCGGTCTGATCGGCAATCGTGACCTCGAAGCCAAGGCTGCGCAGGTGCGCGACGGTGTGCTCGTCGGCCTCGCGGCCCTCACCTGCATTGACCCGCTCGACGAACAGCACTTTCTTGCCGTGCGCAATATTCTTTAGGCGCGTGTCCAGTGCGGTGGGGTCGTAGGGCTGCACTACCTGCGGCGGACTGGCCGCCCAGCGAATCGCCTCGTCGAAGAGCTTCCGGCCAACCGCCCATTGAAGCGCCTGCGGATCGTTTGCCGCGGGCCCGTGCACTTCTGTGAGCAGGTGGAAATTGCCGTCAGCAAGAAAGAAGCCGACCCGTCGTGCCGGTGCAATCGCACCGTCGGCCAAGCTTGCCTTGCGCTCGTAAGTGAACACGGCGGCACGCTGCGGTTTGCCTTCGAAGTCGGCGATGACGGTGGCACCGGGCCCCGGATTTGCCCAGCCAATCGTGCCGGGCTCCAGATACAGCGTGCCGAACAATTGTGGTTTGAGCCCGACCGCTTGGCTGATGGCTGATGTGGTATTCGCGCCGTACCCGTACAGGATCGAAAAACTTTCCGCGTAATGCTGGATCGGATCGACGATGCCGAAGTCTTGGTGCAGTTGGCGCCCGGTCATGCCAAGGTTGGGATAGTCGAACGTGTTCCAGGTGAATAACGGTACCGGCGTCTGTGCAAACTTCGTTTCCAGATCGTGGGCGTCGGCGGTGGAGGAGATAACGATCAGGCTCATGCCGCTGGCTGCGGATGGCGACACCGTTGCGTCGGCCGTGGTGACCTTGAAGCCGAGTTGTTCCAGATGCTGGCGCACAAGGGTGTCATCGTTTGGCTCGCCGGGATCAGTCTGGCCTGTCACGAACAACAACGGTTTGCCCTTGAGCGCGGACCAGGGCAACGGTGCGGCTTGCAGAGACGCTGGGCTGAAACCAAACGCAGCCACGCATCCGAGGAAACTGAGCAAAAGTCGATTCATGGGGTGGGTCCTTTGCTCGGGGTAAGCACCAGCAACTCGACATGCTGTGCCGGCGCATTTGCCTCTGTTGTCGTGGATTGCGGCCGCGCCAGCGCCAACCAAAGCTGGCCAGCCGGCACATTCAGAGCGATGGCCTGGACCTTGCCGTCCAGCGCATAAGTGCCGCCCGCGCTGTAGTTTACGAAAGCGTTCATGCGCAGACCTGCCAGCTCGCCATTGCCACCAGCGTTGAACGCAGCACCTTTCCAACCGCCGGCACCGAAAGGATGCATGGCGAAGACCATCTGCGATGAACCCGGCGTGCCGGTGGGAAAGGATTCGAAGGTGAAGCCCATATCGGTATCGATCACCGTGCGGGCACCGTCCTGACAGGAGACAAACAATCGGCGGCCGATCGGGTCCATGGCCAGCCCGGTTGGTCCGACGCAGTGCTTGGTGGGGATCGCACCCAGTCTTTTCATGCTGTGCTCGTCCACCGCATCGACAGCATTGGCTGTTGTATTGGCAACATAGAGGGTGCCGCGCGCGTTTGTTGCCATCTGCCCAAGCGCACCGGACAGACGGACCTGTCCGCTGCGCTTGCCGCTCGCAGCATCCCAGCGCGTGATGGTTGAGCTTGCATCGCTCAACACATAGAGCGCGTGCTCGGACGATGCGTATAGCAGGGCCGCCGGTACGCCGTCATGTAACGGAATCGTGGACTCGATGTGTAGTGGATGCAGCTTGAATACCACCAGTTCGGCGGGTGCGGCGATGGCGGCGTAGCCCTTGCTACCTTCCTGATCGATAGCCATTGCCACAGCCGCGGCCGGCAGTTGCAGCGAATCGGTCTGGCGGAACGACGTTGCGTCGAACGCAGTCACAGCGGCACCGGTAGCCAAGTAGGCCTGTGCACCCGCGGCATCAAAACCGATTCCGCTGACTCTCGTCGTCGAGGGGACTACCATTCGATGGCTGACATGAAGCGGCAGTTCGGTCGCACGAAGCGAACCGCTGAGCATCCAGCCGCTCAACACCAGTGCACAGGCACCCACGCATCGACTGATTGCTTCGCTGCAAACGCAATCGGTTGGTCCTTTCATGGATGTACTCCCGCTGCCGTCGGCACAAGCAACGATCTGGCCGCCTCGCACTGAAACTCGCGCAAAGGCAGGAAAATCGCCTCGTTGCGCACAAGCTGCTGGCCCTGACGGCTCAACACGAAACGCAAAAATTCCTGCAGTGCCGGATTCATGGCGTTCGCGGGCTTGCGATTCACGTTGGCATAGATCAATCGGCTCAGCGGATAGCTTGCTGTGGCGACGTTGCTGTAGGTTGGCGCTACGGATTGCCCTTCCGTACCGATCGGAATCAACTTCACTGGCACATCGACGAAGGCCAGGCCTGCGTAGCCGATGCCATCCGGGTCGGCGGCCACCCGCTCGGCAACTGGAAACACCAGATGGTCGAAGTTCAGGTCCTTTCGCCAGTGGCCTCGCTTGCCATCCACGTCCAGTACTCGCTGGCGGACAAATTCCTCGAACCCGTTCCATGGCTTGATTGCATAGACGTGGATCGGATGTGTGGCCCAGTCGCCGGTTACTCCGACGTCCCCCCACGTCTTGGCCGTGCTGCCGCCGCGCAAGTGCGAGCTTGACAGGATCTGGTCAAGCTGAGCCAGACTGAGGTGCTCGACCGGATTGGCCTGATTGACAAAAAAGCTGACGGCATCGAGAAATCCGAACTGCCGGTACGAGCCGCCGGATACGGGCACACTAAGTGGCGGATAGCCATGATCGGTGACGAATGTGGCGATATCGGTCGGCTTCAGCTCACGCGAAACGAAGGCGATGTCGATCTTGCCGTGGTCCATCTCCGCCTCGGCATGGGTGCCTTCATAAGGAGGACCGAAGGTAACGTGAACATGGGGGTAGAACGTTTTGAAACTGGCGATCCATGCACCCACGAGGCCCGGCAATACATCCGAGGAAGCCATGCTGAGTGAACCATTGAAGGTGTGCCCGTAGTGCGGCTTGAAAGTCGGCAATGTGGCGTCCAGCGTCGGTTGCAGAATCTCCGGTGCCGGCAGGGGGCGCCCGGATCTCTCGCCAACGGCGTCCTGTTCGGGCGTCTGCGGGGCGTGTTTGGGTGCCGGCGGCAGCAGCAGTTGGACCTGGCTCGGACGGGTGGAAGCCTGTACTGAACCAACCAGTGCGCAAGCCAGCATGCCTGCGAAGAAGCTCACGCATGGACGGCGCTGCCGGAATCGTGGGAGCCTGTTCATCGCGTTCATTCGAAGAAAAACCTCGCGGACAAGGTGATGAGACGTGGGTTTCCAGGCAAGATGGCGAGGTTGGAAGACGAACTCTGGTAGTAGATCTTGTTGAACAGGTTTTCCACCTTCAGTGTCAGTGCGTACTGGTTGCGGTTGTAGTACAGCGCGGCATCCACGCGGGTGTAGGCCGGAAGTTGCAGTACTGGTTGATTGACCGCCGTCGGCGTGACTCCGGCACGTTCGCCGCTGCGGATGACGCCCACGCCGAAACCCAGACCCTGCAAACTCGACGAGCGGAAGTCATAACGTGACCAGAGGTGCGCACTATGTTCGGGTGCGTTGGGCAGCCTGGTATCGACTTGCGCCGGATTCGTCGACGACACAATTTGCGCTGCCGTGAAGGCATAGCCAGCAGTCAATTGCCAGTTTGGCAACGGACGCGCGTTCACCTCCATCTCGGCACCTTGCGAACGCGCCTTGCCGACCTGTGTGTAGCACGTGCCGTACTGGATGCACTTGAAGCTGCTCAGGGTGTCCTTTTCGTTGATTCGGAACACGGCCAGCGTTGCCGACACGTGGTTGTTCATGAAATTGACCTTGCTGCCTGCCTCGACTTGATCGGCTGATGTCGGCACAAAGTTGTTGACGCCATTGATGTCGATTGCGTTAGCCGACGGTGGCACATAAGAAGTGCTGTAGCTGACGTAGTTGCTCCAGTGTTCATTGGGCTGGTAAATCAAGCCGGCCATCGGGAGCACCTTGCTGTTGGCCTTGTTGCTCGACGGCACGCCGGCGACTCTCAGCTCCTCGATGGCCTGACGGTCGCGCGAATAGCGCAGGCCCAGCGTGGCCTTCCACTGACTGGACAGCGTCATCATGTCGGCGAAATAGGTCCCGAAGCTGTAGGTCGTGGTGAAGCGGTGTGTGAGCACGCTGGCATTGCCGGGGGCATACAGCGGCAGCAACGACAGCTCCGGTGTAAGACCATAAACCGGGTCGTAAATGCTCATGGTGAGCGCATTCGGTCCCGTGGTGGGTGCATTGTAGAATTGCGTCCGGTTCAAGTCGGCCACATCGCGCCCGTCGGTCAACCCGACCACCATGTTGTGCTGAATACCGAAGGTGTCGAATGGAATGTGCAGGTTCGTGTCGAGGTAGTCATAGCGCCGCTTGTTGAGCTGACCGCGCGCGCGCAGTCCGACGTCCTCGAGATTTTTGAGGATCGACGCGACGTCGAATCCGTGCGCATCGTCGGTATGCCAGACATTGCGCGTATTCAGATTCCAGCTCATGCCGTTCGCGAATTGATGGTTGAACAACAAGGTCAGCACGCTGCCGTATTCGTGCTCCTCATCGTTTGGCTGCTGGTAGCGAGTGGTGATCGGCGCTACCAGGGCGATGTTGTTGTTTGGCGCGACAAGTTCGGTGTCATAGCTGTACTTCAGGCGCTGAAACACGTATTGCGCGGTCAGGCTGGTTGCGTCGGAGACATTCCAGGTGACGCTGGGGGCGAAATAGATACTGTGGGTGTAGCTGTTGTTGCGAAACGTGTCGCCATTGGCGTCGTCCAGGACGAGGCGGTACAGCAGACGATTGCTGTGGCCTATCGGACCGGTGAGGTCGGCGGCGAAGTCACCACCGAGCTTGTCGCTCAATCCGATACCGGAACCGTCGTAGGTGGTGCCGCTGGCACTGAATTCATACAGCGGATCGGCCTCGGGCTTCTTGGTGATCAGGTTGACAAAGCCGCCTGGCTGCTCTTCGCCATTGAGTACCGAAGCGGGGCCGCGTACCACGTCGATCTGAGAAATGCCGATCGTGACCGGCGAGCCGAAGCGCGTCGCCAATCCGGGAAGACCGTCTACCAGGACCGAATTCTGGTCGTTGACGCTGCTGGTGAAGCCACGAAAAACCAGGTCGTCGCCAGTATTGCCAGCGGCCTGCACACCAGTCATGTAGGGATAGAGCGTGTTGACCTGCGCAGCTTCGATCGCATGGATGAAGCTACCGGTATAGGTGGAAATCGAGAACGGCGTATCGCGCGCCTGCACGTCCATCTTCAGTGCGCTGTGGCCGGCTTTGGCAATGAAAGGCGACGTCACCGTTATCGATTTCAGTTGCGTCACCTTGGGTGTCGCCGTCGTGGCTTGCTTCGAGCGTGGGGTCGCCGCCGGTGTCGAGCTCTGCGATCCAGCCGCACCGGTGCCGGCATCACTGGCCAGCGGCTGACTTGCCGAGGTCGCGGCAAGCAGCACCGAAGGAACGGTCAAACAGAATGCAGCGAGGATCGAACATGCCAGCGTATTCTTTCTCGAAGTGAACATTATCGTTTCGCCCTGCGCGGCGACCCGCGCTGTTAGCCAATGTCGGTCCCGGGTCCCGGGCCAGCTTGCGGCAGAGTCGGGGATCCTTCCCACGGGAATCGCCGCTTGCCACTGATACGCCGGCAGCCTGTAAGCAGCCTTAAAGATTTCTTAAAATGGATTCAGGAAGACTTCGCCGTTCCATGCAGGTCATGGTGCGATCAGATAGGGCGCTGACTTTGTCGAGATATCGACCTTCGAGCTGGCGCGACGTCAGTGATTGATTCTCTCCAGCGAAATGCCCTTGGTTGCCGGCCCGAAGACGCCGATCACCACGATGCCGATCACCATGGCGATGGCGATGAAGACGGCTACTGCCGGAACGCCTCCTGCACCAAGCAGGTAACCGATCGCCAGGCCGGCAAAGGCGGCGGCGATGCGGCTCCACGAATACACAAAGCCGATGGCGCGGGCGCGGATGCGGGTGGGATAAAGCTCGGCCTGATAATTGTGGTAGGCGTAGGACATGACGTTGGCGGCGAGGGTGAACAAGACGCCCAACACAATCAGAAGGGTGGGGCTGCTGGCTTGCGAGAACGCCAGCATGGCCACGCCCATGATCGTCAGTCCGAGCATGATCTGTCGCTTGCGCTCCACGCGGTCGGCGAACAGCGTGCCCAGCAGCGGGCCGATCGGATTGGCAATGGCGATGATGAAGGAATATTCCAGGCTGTGGGTCAAGGTGATCCCGCGGGCGATCAGCAGGCTGGGTACCCATGCCGCGAATCCGTAGAAGCCGATCACCTGCGCCATGTTGAATACCGACAGCATCACGGTGCGGCGCGCATAGGGCGCGGAGAATATCTCCCAAAAACCGCCGCGGCCGCTCTCTTCCGTCAACTCTTGCCGTGGCGGCGGCAGCTCAAGCCCGGTCTCCACACGGACCTTGCGCTCGATCATCGAGACGATGGCGTCGGCCTCATCGAAGCGGCCCTTCTGGGCAAGCCAGCGCGGGCTCTCCGGGATCCGTCGAATCAACAGCCACACCGCTCCTGCGCCGACGGAGCCGATCAATACGACCCAGCGCCAGCCGTCGAGCCCAAGCGGTGCGATCGGCACCAGCAGCCAGGCCAGCAGGGCAACCACCGGCACCACACAGAAGGTGATGAACTGATTGATGGCAAACGCACGCCCGCGCTCGGCGCTGGGGATCAGTTCCGAGATGTAGGTGTCAATGGTGACCAACTGCACGGCAAAGCCGACGCCGGCGACGAAGCGCCACACATTCAACAGCTCGCCGGTTTGCTGAAACGCCATGATGGCGGTGCACAGGACGTACCAGATCAACGACCAGGTGAAGACGGGACGGCGGCCGTAGCGGTCGGGCAGGTGTCCGAGCAGCACCACGCCGGCCCACAGTCCGGCAAACGTGCTGAAGACAAAGGTGCCGAATCCCGCCACCTTGATGCTGTCGAGGCTGGCAAAGAAGCCCAGCGATTGCGCGCTGAACAGTCCTGATTTGATCATGCCCGGCGCAACATAACCTGTGAAAAACAGGTCGTAGAATTCAAACACACCGCCCAGAGAAATCAGGATGATGATGGTCCACACGGTGCGCGACGGCGGCAACCGGTCGAGCCTCGCGGCAATGCGGCTGGATTCGATTTCTGACACGAGTATCTCCTTCAAGTCGGGTATAAGCGGTGGAAGGTGCCCCGATCAGGTATGAGTTGACTGCACTGTTGAATGGCGTCAGCACTGCGTCATGATCTGATCGCGACGGCAAGCTATCGAAGCAATCCAATCGGCGGACAGCAGGCCGATTCGGCCTTGGTTGTCGCGAAGTGTCCGCAGTACAAGCTGCGGCATCCCGTCGAACGAATTGTCGATGCCCGGACCGGACAGTGCTGGACCCGGCCCGGGCATCTTCAAGTCTTGTATCAGCTACGCGTCAATCCATGAGGTTGCCTGCTCCTGGTGATGGCTTTTGGCGTATTGCCGCTCCTTTTGACGGGGCTCTCCTGGCTGAGGCGGATCACCGTAACAATCTGATATTGCCCTCAGAAGGATAGCCTCACGTCGCCGTAAACGAGCCGCCCGATGGGTGAGTAGGTGCCGATATCGCTGGTCGTGAACTGATTCGAGAACGAACGCGGGAAGATCGGCGGCATCTTGTTGTCGAGATTGTTCACGCCCAGCGCGACGGTGAGCTGGTTGCCGTCGTCGCCACCACCCGCTCCGAGCGTCCACGTGTACGAACCGCGCAGATCCCACACGCTGTAACTTGGCACGCGAATGCCCGGGGATGTGCCGGCGGCACCCTCATCCTCGACCGAGGAAATGTAGGTATTCGCCAAGGTAATGCTCAGGTTTTGAAGCGACCAATTGAGCGTCGAGTAGAAACGGTACCTCGGCAGGGTGCCGGCAAATACGCCGATATTGCTGGCAGCGCCCGCGTACTGCTGGTACGAATCGCCCGGACGGCGTTGGAACTTGAATGAATCGAACACCGCGCCCTTGCTCGACAGCTCCCAGGATCCGTGCTCGTTCCAGGGCAGGATGTAGTCCAGCCCCAACAACCAGGAGTGTTCGACCAGCTTGCTCTGGTTGCGGAATCGGTCAATGACGTAGAGCTGGGAGTATTTGCTCGGATCGGGTTGGCCGGTGACCGGGTCGGTCAGGAACGCCTTCAGCGATCCAGGAGCCCCGAAGGGACTGGTGCCGCCGAGATTGGTGAAGTTGCCCGTGCTGACGCTGTCGAAATACGGCGATGCCGAACCCGAGTCGTTCACTGATTGCAGAATGCGGGTGAAGTCCGCGCCACCGGGGAAGCCACTGACGGTGATCGAGGAGTAATCCGCGCTCAATGTAAGGCCGCTGATGAAGTTCGGGTGGAAGTCAAAGCCGATCGAGGTCGACTTCGCCGTGGACGGTTTGAGCGAGGGATTGACGCCGTCCTCGCCATTGAAGGTGTTGCCCGTGGCATACGGCTTGCCGAACACGATGCCGATGAGGTTATCGGTTACCGGGCGAGTGTCGAATGGTCCGTAAGCCTGATACAGCGGCGGCGCGGCGAACGACTTGGTGTAGGTGGCATGCACCACGAACTGGTTGTCGATAGGCTCCCAGCGGAATCCGACCTTCGGCGAGGTGCCGTTGCCGGCGTCGCTGTAGTGTTCAAAGCGTCCCGCCAGGGTAAGGTCGAGCTGGTGCAAGCCTGGAACGTTCATCGCGCTCGACGTGATCGGAACCAGTGCCTCGGCGTACGCGGCACTGACGTTCCGACCGTGACTGAACGGATCGGTGTACAGGCCATTGGCCCAGTTCTGGGCATTACCGGCCGTGGAGCCGGTGACCGGATCGGTCACGCGGCCGTTCGGATCGGCGTAGCCGGATACAGATTCCCGTCGAAAGCCCACGCCGACCGCGAC
>DASRUB010000151.1:0-32106 GCA_035655635.1 Rhodanobacter sp.
GGGATCGCAGGCCTTGGCACCGGCGCGAAGACGCAGCTGAGCCTCAAGGGCAGCCAGTTCACCGCCGCCGACATTCCCGGCGCCAGCGTGGTGATCTCGCCCGACCTGATCGTGAAACAGGATGCCTCGGGCATCGACATCGGCGGTGCGGTCAGCCTCGACAGCGCCCGCGTCAATGTCGACAAACTGCCCGGCGCGGGTGCCACCGACGCCTCGCCGGATGTAGTGGTGGTGGACGAGAAGCAGCAGGAGGCCGCCAGCAAGTTGCCGGTAAGCGCCCTGGTCAAGGTCAATCTGGGCCAGCACACCCACGTTACCGGGATGGGCCTGGATGGTCGCGTGAGCGGTGTGCTGACGGTCAGCGAAAAACCAGGCAGGGCCACCACCGGACAGGGCCAGATCGCGGTGGACGGCACCTATCGTGCCTACGGTCAGGATCTCAAGATCCAGCGCGGCCAGCTGTTGTTCGCCAGCACGCCGATCGACAACCCCGGCCTCAACATCCGCGCCGTACGCAAACTCAACCCGAACGCCACGATCGACGAAGGCCAGGAAGTGGGCCTGCTCGTATCCGGCACAGCGCAGCGCCCGATCCTCACGGTGTTCTCCAACCCGGTGATGGAACAGTCCGACGCGCTGTCCTACCTGATCACCGGCAAGCCGCTATCCGAGGTGAAAGGCGGGGAAGGCAGCATGGTCAGCGCCGCGGCGCAGGCGCTGGGCTCGGCCGCGGGCGACCTGCTGGCCAAACGGATCGGCTCCAAACTAGGCGTGGACGATATCGGCGTCTCCAGCAACGAGGCGCTCGGCGGCAACTCCGCGTTCACCGTGGGCAAGTACCTGTCGCCAAGGCTGTACCTCAGCTACGGCGTGGGCCTGTTCGAACCGGGCGAGGTGATCACCCTGCGTTACCGCTTCGGCAAGCGCTGGAACTTCGAAGCCCAGCAAGCCACCGAATTCAGCCGCGCCAGTTTCAATTACCGGGTGGAAAAATAGCCGACACACTCGCTACGTTGGCGCCAGCCTTCTAGAATGCCTGGGAGCCTGTCGGGCTTTGGTTCGCGACAGCTCTTGCTGCATTGACTCGGGAAGCCATGCGTCTCTATCTGCAAACCGTGCCCGGCAATGCCGACGCACCACGCTACGTCCAGATCACGCTGGAGCAGGATCTGCTCGGCGGCTGGACCTTGTATCGCGAGTCGGGCACCCAGGGTGGCCGCGCCACGATGAAGCGGGAGCAGTTCCTGGAGCGCGAAGCTGCGATGGCCGCTTTCGAGATCGCGCGCGACGCCCAGCTCAAGCGTGGCTTCCGCGTGATGTTCGCGCAGGGCCAGGACGGCCCTTACGGGCGCTGAGAGGTTGTGACAATTCAACCTCTCAGCCCGGGCCACGGCGAGGGCATGGAAGCCCGAGTTGAGGCAACGCAGGAGCAGTTGCCCGAAGGCCCGGTGCGAATCGAGCACGCAAGTGCTTGATTCGCGTGAGCGAGTCCGGGCTTGTCCCGGACTCACGATAGAAGAAAACCACAGGAAGTGGTTTTTTTCACAAGCGCTGACGCCCACCTCACCAGTTGATTGCCATGCCGTTGATTGCCATGCCCGATACCTTGAAGAACGACCGATTCCTGCGCGCCCTGCGTCTCGAGCCGACCGACACCACGCCGGTCTGGGTGATGCGCCAGGCCGGCCGCTATCTGCCCGAATACCGCGCCACCCGCGAACGTGCCGGCAGCTTCATGGGCTTGGCGCAAAACCCCGAGGTCGCATGCGAAGTCACCTTGCAGCCGCTGCAACGTTTCGACCTCGACGCGGCGATCCTGTTCTCGGACATCCTCACCATCCCCGATGCGATGGGGCTGGGACTGTCGTTCGCGCAGGGCGAGGGCCCGCAGTTCGCCCGTCCCGTGCGCAGCGCCGCCGACATCGCGAAACTCGCCGTGCCTGACATGGATGGCGAACTGCGCTATGTGATGGACGCCGTGCGGCTGATCCGGCGGGAACTGCACGGCCGGGTACCGCTCATCGGCTTCTCCGGCAGCCCGTGGACGCTGGCGTGCTACATGGTCGAAGGGCGCGGTTCACGCGATTTCGCCACGCTCAAGGCGATGTGCTGGGACCAACCCCGGCTTGCGCATCAGTTGCTGGACACCCTGGCGCAGGCGGTTGCCGCGTACCTCATTGCCCAGGCTGGCGCGGGTGCGCAGGTGCTGATGGTGTTCGATAGCTGGGGCGGTCTGCTGGGCCCGGCGCCGTTCCGCGAATTCTCGTTACGCACGATGGCGCAGATCGTAGCCGCACTGAAGGCCGATCCGGCCTCGCGCGACTTGCCGGTGATCCTGTTCTCCAAGGGCTCCGGCGCCCATCTGGCTGCGCTGGCGGATACCGGTTGTGCGGGACTGGGCGTGGACTGGACCATCGACCTGGCCGACGCCCGCGTCGCGGTCGCCGGTCGCGTCGCGCTGCAGGGCAACCTGGACCCGTCGATCCTGTGTGCCGGCCCCGAGGTGATCCGCCGCGAGGTTCGCGCCGTGATGGACAGCTACGGCAAGCATCCGGGGCACGTATTCAATCTCGGGCACGGCATCACGCCGGACGTGGACCCCGAACACGTGAAGGTGCTGGTGGACGAAGTGCATGCCTACGGACGAACCCTGCGCAGCTGACCAGGAGCTACCCCTGCACGCTCTTTTGCGACTCGCGGCGGAACATCCTGGACCAGGGCGGGGGAATCGGCTTGCTTCAGGTCATTGCTCAGGGCGCATCCGTGTGGGAAGGTTGGCATGGGGCCTTAAAGCGAAAGCAGACCGCGGCCGATAGCCTTGATTGCGTATACCTCGAAAGACTCCGATGGAGTCCGCAGGGCGAATGGGCTCATTCGTGGCTGCGCGCGGCTACGCGCAATATGGTTATCTGGAGCGGTCGCGTAGTTCCATTTTGCGTCAGATAACCGACAACCCGGGCGGCGATGCATGAAAGCCATTGAACAATTGCGACTCAACGGTGGCCTGCCCAGCCCCAAGGGTGTGGCACTGGCGATCATGCAGATCAGCCGTCGCGACGATGCGACGCTCGAGGAAATCAGCCGGCTGGTGCAGACCGATCCGGTCACCGCCAGCCGACTGTTGCACATGGCCAATGCCGCGAATATCGCGGCACGTCCCATCGCCAGCGTGCCCGACGCCATCATCCGGCTGGGCCTGGCGGCGGTGCGCCAGCTCGCGATGGGGTTTTCGCTGGTCGACCAATACCGTACTGGCGCATGCAAGGCGTTCGACTATTCGCGATTCTGGTCCCATTCCCTGTTGATGGCCGTGGCCGTGCAGGAACTGGGCAAACGCGTTCGCATCGCCTCGCCGGATGAGCTGTTCGCCTGCGGATTGCTGGCACGCATCGGCTACCTGACACTGGCCACGCTGTACCCGGAGGATTACGCCCGCTTCCTGGAGGAGCCCGGGGAACACACCGTGGAACGGGAACGCGAACGCCTGCATGTCGACCACAACGAGCTGACCTCGGCGATCCTGCTCGATTGCGGCATTCCCAACGCCCTGGCCGAGCCGGTGTTCTTCCACGAGGAACCCGAATCATCGGGATTTTCCGAGGGTTCCCGGCCGCACCAGCTTGTCCATCTGTTCCACCAGGCAAAGCGGCTGGCGGACCTGAGCCTGACCGCGCCCGAAGATCGCCCCCAGCACATTGCCGAGTTGCTGCTGCTGGGCGGGAAGATCGGTCTGGATGCCGACGAATTATGCGCCTTGATCGATCAGATCCACGCGCTCTGGCGCGACTGGAGCACGCTGCTGAATGTCCCGGACAGCGCCGTGCCCTCGTTCGCCGAAGCGATCCCCGCGCAGGGTGAGACTTCGGCCAGCCGCCCGCCGGCGGATGCAACGGGCGTGTTGTGGGTTGCACACGCCCCGACGACCCGGGCCATGCTGGCGGAGACGCTTGGCGCGATACCCGGGCAGCGCCTGCGTTCGGCTGAAGGGGGCGAAGAGGGGCTTGCCCTGGCGCTGCAACTGATGCCGCAAATCGTGATCGTGGATTCCCGCATGCCGGACATGGACGGCTGGGCATTTTGCCGCGCCGTTCGGCAGACGACGTGGGGGCAGTCGATCTACCTGATCATGCTGGCCAGCATGAACACCGCTACGGAGATCAGCCAGGCCGCCGAGTGCAGAATCAACGATTGCGTCAGCCCGGCCCAGGTCCCGCGCCTGCTGCCGCTGCGGATGCTCGCGGCAAAGCAATACGTGAAACTGCTCAACCACTGGGAACAGGATCGCGCCCAGCTCAAGCAGTTTTCCGCGGAACTGGCGATCAGCAATCGCAAGCTGCAGCGCTATGCCCTGATCGACCAGCTCACCGGGTTGCAGAACCGCCGTGCCGGCATGGAGTCATTGACGCAGGCCTGGAGCGTGTCCGAACGCTCCGGCGAGGCGGTGACGATGATGATGATCGACATCGACAAGTTCAAGGAGGTGAACGACTCGCATGGACACGCCGTGGGCGACAAAGTGCTGATCGAGGTGGCAGCAACCATACGCGCCCTGGCCCGCAAGGAAGATGCGGTATGCCGCATGGGCGGCGAGGAATTCCTGGTGATATGCCGCAATGCAGACCTGCATGCGTCGTTGCAGGGAGCCGAGCGGCTGCGCGAAGCGGTATCCAGGCTGCGGGTGAACAGCGAGCATGCACAGGTCGGAGTCACGATCAGCATCGGGATTGCCTCCAGGGAGGCAGGCATGTCCGACCCCGGCACGCTGGTCAATGCTGCCGACAAGGCGCTCTACGGCGCCAAGTCGAAAGGACGCAATCGCACTTGCCACTTCCGCGATGGGAAAGTGCATCTCGAGGAATGAGCCTGCACAGCGGCGCATCGCCCACGGCAGGACTTGCGCGCCGGCCGTTCGAACCAGCCAGCGCGACGGTCGGACTCAGGGCTTGCCGGCGAACGCGTGATCCAGCCAGTCGTGCATCAGGCGGTAGCTGCGCGCAGAGGCCGCCGCGTCATAACGGCAGCCAAGCGAGTCCTCACCCACCTCGGTGAAGCAATGCACCGCGTGGCCGATCACCACGAATTCCCAGGCGGCCGGGCTCATGCGCATCTCGTCCATGAACTTGCCGGCATCGGGCATGGTGCCCTTGTCGTCGGCGCCATTCATCGCCAGCACGCGGGCCTTGATCTGCCTGGCGAGGGCGGGATCGTCGGTGCCAAGGCCGCCATGGAACGACACCACCGCGGCGACATCGGCGCCACTGCGCGCAAGATCCAGCACCGCCGATCCGCCGAAGCAGAAGCCGATCGCCGCCAGCTTCGACGGATCGAGCGGCGCGCTGGCCGCCTGCGATTTCAGTTGCGCCAATGCCGCGCCGATCCGCTTTCGCATCAGCGCGCGATCACCGTACAACGGCTTCACCGCGGCCTGCGCCTGGGCGGCGTTACCCTGCTCCGGGCGCACGTTGGCGCCATACATGTCGGTGAGCAGGATGACGTAATCCTTGCCGGCAATCATCTCCGCTTTCTTCACCGCCGCGTCGTTGACGCCGTACCAGTTCGGCACCATCACCAGACCCGGGCGTTTCGCCGCGCCGGCATCGTCGTACACCAGCACGCTGTGGAAGCGCGTGCCATCGAGCGTCCATTCGACGGGTCGGTGCACCATCTTCGCCTGCAGCGCGAAGCTGGAACCGATAAGCGGTAACAGACAGCAAAGTCGGGCGAGTCGCATGACGGCATTCTCCGGTTGGCGAGGCGGCTCCACGATGCGCGTGGAGAACAAATTCAAAGCCCTGCGGCGTGTTCCGACAGGCGCCGCTTCAGGGGCGACAGATGGTCCAGCAGGCGCACGCCGAGACCTCGTGCGGCGACCAGCGGCGGCGACTGCCAGGCATAGATGCGCGCCAGCGCATCGAAGCCCAGCGCATCCAGCGTGTCGGCGCTGCGGCGACGGCGCGCGTAGCGGCGCAGCACGTGGGCGGCACCAAGGTCACGCCCGGCCAGGCGCGCCGCCAGCAAGGTGTCGCGCAACTCGGTGACATCGCGCAAGCCAAGATTCACGCCCTGCCCTGCCAGTGGATGCACGGCGTGTGCGGCGTCCCCAAGCAGGACGAAGCGCTCGGCCTGGTAGCACTCGGCCAATTGCAATTTCAGCGGAAACGCGGCGCGTGGTGTGCTGGTGACAATACGGCCCAGACGAAAATCACTGGCCGCGCCCAGTTCGTCGAGGAACGCCTCGTCGGGCAACGCCAGCACGCGCTGCGCGTCGGCCTCTGGCAGCGACCACACCAGCGAACTGCGTCCGTCCGCCAGCGGCAACAGCGCCAGCGGGCCGCTGGGCAGAAAGCGCTGCCAGGCAGTGTCCTGATGCGGTCGTTCGGTACCGACATGCGCCACCACGGCGCGTTGCGCATAGTCGCGCCCGCGAGTGCCGATGCCAGCCAGCTGACGCAGCGGCGAGCCGGCGCCGTCTGCGGCCACCAGCACGGTCGCCGAAAGGCTTTCCTCGTCTTCGTAGGAGCCCGCTTGCGGGCGATGCTCTTCGTCACGCATCAAAGCAGGAGCATCGCCCGCAAGCGGGCTCCTACGAAGGTCGAGGGTGACGCGATCCTCGCGGGCCTGGAACCCCAGCACTTGGGCTGGGCACAGGCGACGTACGCCGGATTCTTCCAGCGCCTGCCACAACGTCCACTGCACCAAATTGTTCTCGACGATGTAGCCCAGCGCGTCGCGGCCCACGCTGGCGGCATCGAAATCGATCGACGCGCCACTCGCGGCATCCCACACGTGCATATGCCGGTACCGACTGGCACGAGCGTCGCGAATGCTGGTCCATACGCCCAGTTCGTCGAGCAGGGCCAGCGACGACGGTGCCAGCCCGACCACCCTCAGATCGACCTCGTCGCGGGGGTTCCACACCGCCGGCGGCCGCGCTTCGAGCAAGGCAACGCTGAGTCCCGCACCGCTCAGCGCCAGTGCAGCGGCAGCGCCGACCATGCCGCCGCCGACGACGGCCACGTCCACGGCCGGTGCGCGCCGACGCACGAAGGCTTCAGCACTCGCGGCATTCATGGCACTCGCTCCATCACAGCCAGCGGCGGTTCGCCGCGGTACCCCATGCCGCGACGCGCCAGAGCGCGCTGCAGCGGCGACAGGCGGTCGCATGCAAGCAGCGCCAGCGAACGCAACGGCGCCAGCAGCGGCAGGGGCAAACAGGCCAACTGCACCAGGCCGTGGCTCATCGCCATGGTGCCCTCGCGATCGGGGGCACGCCGCGCCGCATAAGCGGCGAGCAGCGTGGCATCACCCGGATCGGCGCTCGCGGCGACCAGTTCGGCCAGGGTCAGCGCGTCACGCAGACCGAGGTTGAAACCTTGCGCACCGATCGGATGGACCGTCTGGGCCGCATTGCCGACCAGTGCCGCGCGTGGCGCCGTGATGCGCGTCGCGGCGACACCATGGATGGCGTAAGGGTGCCGTTTGCCAGGGCGGGTGAGCCGACCCAGCCGCCAGCCGAAGCGGCGCTGTGCCAACGCCATGAAATCGTCATCGCCGAGCTCGGCCACGACGTCCGCCTCTTCGGCGGGCACCGTGAGCACCAGACCGCAGCGCTGCCCGGCGAGCGGCAGCAACGCTACCGGCCCCGCATCGGCGAATCGCTCCCAGGCGCGCGAGGCATGCGCGCGCTCGGGCGTCACGGTGCACACAAACAGGGTCTGCCGATAATCATGCCGTTCGGCCGCAATGCCCAGTTCATCACGCACCAACGACTCACTGCCATCGGCGCCGACCAGCAGCGCGGTCTCGATGCAGCGTTCGCCCTCGACCGTCTGGATCCGCGCGCGCCAGCCGTCGGGCAGCGGCTCGATCGCCGCCAAAGTCGCCGGCGCGAGTCGGGTCAAGCGCGTGCATTCATCAAGTCGTAGCAACAGGGCCGCGCCCAACTCGCGTGCCGGCAAGGTCCAGCCCAGGGCTTCGACACCCTGCTTGCGCGCTTCGACGCGGGTGCTGCCGAACTCACCGGCGCGGCTGACATGGATCTGCCGGATCGGGGTGGCCGCGGCACGCGCATGGCGCCACACCCCAATCGACTCGAGCCCGTTCACGCTGGCACGAGCCAGGGCCAGGTTGCGTTCGTCGTAGCTGGGCTGCGCGCCGGTACGCGGCGCGGCGGCTTCGACCAGCGTTGCAGCGATACCGGCGCCATCCAGCGCGATCGCCAGGCTGGCGCCGACCAGACCACCGCCGATAATGAGCACGTCCGTCGATGCTTTCATGCTCGTCATGATACCCGCGAGTTGTCGCGATCGGCGCCATCCTTGGTGATTTGAAGTATCCTTCGTGGAGCCTTAGTGAGCCTGCCCGACGGAATGCCGATGAACCTGCGCCAGCCTGAATCCACCACCCCGCTCATCTCCCCGCGCACCCTGGTGTTGTGCGTCATGATGGCAACGGTCGCCGGCTACCGGCTGATCGTGCACTTCGTGCCCGGCTTGCTGCCGTACAACTTCACGCCGATCGAGGCGATGGCGCTGTTTGGCGGTGCCTGTTTCACGAGTCGTCGACTGGCGTTCCTGATGCCGTTGGCTGTGATGCTGGTGAGCGACATCGTCATCGCCTTCTCACTGCCGGCAAGCCAGATCGCCGACTGGTACCGGATGGCCCCGGTGATCTACGCCTGCATCGCACTCACCGCGGTGGCCGGGTTTGCGCTGCGCGGGCGGGTGCGCGCGCTGAACGTCGTCATCGCTGCCGTTGCCAGCGCCACCGGTTTCTATCTGGTTACCAATGCCATGGTGTGGTTGCTCTCGGGCGCTTATGCGATGACCAGTTCCGGCCTGCTCGCCTGCATGGTCGCCGGCCTGCCGTTCTACCAGCACGGCACGCTGCCGGGTACGCTGCTGTGGAGTGGGCTCCTGTTCGGCAGCTTTGCGCTGCTGTCACGGCGTTACCTGTCACTCACCGCTGCGCCGCTGCCGGGCTGATCGCGGTGAGGTGGCTGGCGCGCGAAGGCCGTTGACATGGGCAACCGTCTCTCGAAGATCTATACGCGCACCGGTGACGATGGCAGCACCGGTCTCGGCGACGGCTCGCGGGTAGGCAAGGACTCGCCGCGGGTCGACGCCTACGGCACGGTGGATGAGCTCAACAGTACGATCGGCATGGTGCTGGCTGCCGACGGCGTTGCCGACGACGTCCGCGAGGTGCTGACCCAGGTGCAGCATGACCTGTTCGACCTCGGCGGTGAGCTGTGCATTCCCGGCATGGCGATGGTCAACGACAGCGACATCGACCGGCTCGAACACATCCTCGACAAGCTCAACGAGCCATTGCCGCCGCTGAAGGAGTTCATCCTGCCTGGCGGCGGCATGGCCGCGGCCTGCGGCCACCTGGCGCGCACCGTGTGCCGGCGCGCCGAGCGCGCGGTGATCGCACTGTCGCGCGTGGAAGAGATCCGTTCGCAGCCACAGCGCTATCTCAATCGCCTGTCCGACCTGCTGTTCGTGATTGCGCGCGTGCTGGCCCGCGCCAGCGGCCACGGCGAGGTGCTGTGGCAGCACGAACGCCGCCCCAAGCCCAAGCCGTCTGCTTGAGTCGCCGCATGCTGCGGCTATACACCCATCCGGCCTGCCTGCAGCATGATCCCGGCCCCGGGCATCCCGAACAGCCAGCGCGTCTGCGTGCGGTGCTGCAGGCACTGGATCGGGACCACTTCCGCGTCCTTGACCGGATCGAGGCACCGCGCGCGACCCGCGAGCAGTTGCTGCGCGTGCACTGCGCCGACCATGTCGAGCGCATCCTGGGCAGCGCTCCCGCGCAGGGCGAAAGCTGCCGGCTGGACGCCGACACGATCATGTCATCCGGCTCGGTCGAGGCCGCCTTGCGCGCCGCGGGCGCGCTGGTTGCCGCGGTAGACATGGTGCTCGGCGGTGCCGCAGAGCGTGCTTTCTGTGCCGTGCGCCCGCCGGGTCACCACGCCACCGCCGACCAGGCCATGGGCTTTTGCCTGTTCAACAACATTGCGGTGGGCGCCGCCCATGCACTTGCCGCGCACGGGTTGAAACGCGTGGCGATTGCAGACTTCGACGTGCACCACGGCAACGGCACCCAGGCGATCTTCGAGCACGAGCCGCGCGTGCTGTTTGCCTCCAGCCACCAGGCGCCGCTTTATCCAGGCACTGGCGACGAGGATGAATGCGGGATCGGCAATATCGTCAACCGAACGCTCTCCCCCGGTAGCGGCTCGCATGAGTTCCGCGCACTCTGGAGCGACGTGCTGTTGCCGCGACTGGATGCATTCAAGCCCCAACTCGTGCTCGTCTCGGCAGGATTCGATGCCCATCGCAGCGACCCGCTAGCCGATCTCCGGCTCGACGACGCGGACTACGCCTGGATCACCGAACGCCTGCTTGGGGTGGCCCGGCGCCATGCAGACGGACGCCTGGTATCGACCCTGGAAGGTGGCTACGACCTCACCGCACTGGCCAGCAGCACCAGCGCCCATGTCCAAGCTCTTCTTCAATGAAGTAAACGCTCGCGCGCAGCGCGCTCGTTCGCCTCCTCTCCCTCCGGGAGAGGATTGAGGTGAGGGCTCACGACCCGCCTGAAGTCCAACAAAGACCGGAACGCCGACCGGTAATTCGCACACAGCCCGGACGAACCGCACGCGCCATGCGCTCGTTCGACTCCTCTCCCTCCGGCGACCAAAGGGAGTCCCTTTGCGGGTGAGAGGACTGAGCTGAGACTCCAACCTCCCGCAAACCCCACCGAAAAGTACCCGTTCCGCCACCTCCCGTACCGGCACTCGACCCACTTCCCACCCCACCCATGCTGAATCCCGACTCCGCCCGGAGAAACATCCTCCTGCCGTCGAGAGGGCCTTTCTGCTAGCTTAACGAGCCTTCGAAGCCGACAGATTTCCATGCTGACGTCCAAGTTTCCCCCGCGCCGCATGCTGGCGGTCGCCGCCGCGCTTGCCCTGATCGGCGGTCCGGCCAGTGCCAGGAATGGCAACCGCCATCCGCGACCGACGGCGAACGGCGCTGAGCAAGTCTGTCCGCTTGGCTCGTTCCACTGCCCGCCGCGGCCGGCCAATTACGCGATGTGCCGACCGAACGCGCTGCTGGATTTCTACGACCCCACCCTGGGCAAAAACCCGAGCTTGCGCGACAGCAGCCCGGCCTATGTCAACGCACAGCACGTCGACAGCTCCAACCAGTCGATCTACCACCTGTCCGGCGACGTCCTGATGCAGCGCGCGGACCAGCAGTTGCAGGCGGATACGCTGGACTACAACGAAACCACCACGGATTACGACGCACGCGGCAACGTGCGCTACCAGGAAGCCGGACAATTGCTGGCCGCCTCGCACATGCGCGGCAACACCGATGCGAGCCGTGGCATCGCCGACGACGTGCGTTACCAGATGCTGCAATCACGCGGCAACGGGGTCGCCAGGCAGGGTCACATGCTGGACGCCGAACACACCCGCTACTCGATGGCCACGTATTCCACCTGCGACGTCGGCCATCACGTGTGGGAGTTCCGTGCCAAATCGATCAGCATCGACAAGACCACCGGCGTGGGCGTGGCCCGGAACGCCACCATGCGCATCGGCAAGGTGCCGTTCCTGTACCTGCCCTACTTCACCTTTCCCACCGACGACCGGCGCAAGAGCGGCTTCCTCTATCCCACGATCGGCAACACCAGCCGTTCCGGATTCGAGGTCAGCACCCCCTACTACCTGAACCTGGCGCCGAATTACGACGCCACGCTGGATCCGCGCTACTACAGCGATCGCGGTGCCTTGCTGGGCGGCGAGTTCCGCTACCTGCTGCCGGGCTCGAAAGGACAGCTCAACGTGGAATATGTGCCGAAGGACCATGGCGCGAACGATGGTCTGGCCGACACGAAGGGGAACTCGCGCTACCTGATCAACCTCTCCGACAGCACCCAACTGTGGAGCGGATGGCGTTTCACCGGCGCCTACAACCACGTTTCGGACAGCAGCTACCTGTACGACTACGGCAACGCGCTGTCGCAAACACCGGTGTACCAGCTGAGTTCAGGGGCGGCCCTCATCGGCAGCGGCAAATGGTGGGGCGCCTCGCTCGGCGCCACCACGTACGAGAACACGAATCCGTTCGCCACTGATTCTTCCTTGCCATACCGACAGCTGCCGTACGCGACGTTCAACCTCGACGTGCCGCTCAACCGGTGGCTCGAGGCGGGTGTGAACACGAGTGCCGTGATGTTTCGCAAATCCGGGTACGTCGAAGGGCAACGCGAAGACCTGTACCCCTACCTGACCGCCGACTTCGGCAGTTCTGCCTGGTTCGTGCGGCCCAAGCTGGCCTGGCGTTACACCGCGTATCAGCTGAGCAACGGGTACCAGGACTATGGCAACTACGGCCGACTGGGGGATGGCAGCACCTCGCCGTTCACGGAAAAGTCGCCGAGCCGCTCGCTGCCGATCGTCAGCCTCGACACCGGCCTGGTGTTCGATCGCAGCACCTCGCTGTTCGGCAGCAGCTACACACAGACCCTGGAGCCGCGCCTGTACTACCTGTACGTGCCGTATCGCAACCAGGACAACCTGCCGTTGTTCGACACCAACCTCATGTCGTTCGATTACTGGCAACTGTTCTCGACCAACCAGTTCTCCGGCGCCGACCGGCAGATGGATGCGAATAACCTCACTGCCGCGCTTACGACGCGCCTGCTCGACGACGGCGGCGTCGAGCGCGTGTCGGCCAGCATCGGCCAGATTCACTACTTCAGCCCGCAAAAGGTTCTGGGTACCGACTGGACCGGCTCCGCCTACGTGGCTCAGCTGGACGTGCAGCTCAGTGATCGCTGGCAATTGAACAGCTCCTACCAGTGGAGCCCGAACAGCCGGAACATCGAGATGGCAAGCCTGGGCACGCAGTATCGACTGGGCAGCAACGGCATCCTCAACTTCTCCTACCATTATCGACGCGGCCTGCTGGAACAATACAGCGCGTCGGTGGTCTATCCGTTGTTCGGCAACTGGCGCGTGCTCGGTGCATGGACGTATGCCCCAGCGGTCAACGCCTCGTACAACGCCCCCACCGGCACCGTGGATGCCTTGCTCGGGGTGGAATACGACAGTTGCTGCGTCACTTTGCGCCTGGTCGACCGCAATTACGTCAACCAGTCCTATTACGGCAATATCCCGCCACCGAGCGGCAGCAATACCAACCAGCGCGACAATGCCATCATGTTTGAAGTGGTGTTCAAGGGGCTGGGCTCGACCGGCGGCCAGATCGACCCACTACTGCGCCGTGATATTCTCGGCTATCAATAACAAAACCGCTCCGGCGACCCAGGTTTCCCCACCGATGAAGCAATTCCTTGCATCCCTCCTGCTCGCCTTCGCGATCATGCTCCCCGCCCATGCGCAGTTGCTGCCGACCGCGGCGCCTGCCAGCCAGATGCTGGATCGTATCGTCGCCGTGGTGAATGACGACGTGATCCTGCAGAGCGACCTGGACGAATCCGTGCAGGCCATCCAGCAGCAGTACGCCGGCAAGGACGGGCAACTCCCGCCGATGAACGTGCTGAAGAGGCAGTTGCTCAGTCGGTTGATCCTGATGCACCTGCAGGTGCAGAAGGCGCAGGAGCAGGGCGTCACCATTTCCAACGCGGACGTCGACCGCGCGGTCCAGGGCGTGGCACAGCAGAACAAGATGACGCCCGAGCAGTTGCGCGCCGCGGTGCAGCAGCAAGGCTCCAGCTTTGCGGCGTTCCGCCAGCAACTGGCCGACCAGATCACCGTGCAGCGCTTGCACCAGAGCGTGGTCCAGAGCTCGGTGTCGGTGACCGACAGCGAAATCGACAACCTGCTCAGCAGCCCGAACTACAAGGCCGGTGAGGTCCATCTGGCGCATATCCAGATCACCATCCCCAGTGGCGCCGACGCCGCCGCGATCCAGGCCAGCCAGGCCAAGGCGGACAAGGCGCTCGCCGCGATCAATGGCGGCATGGATTTCAACGCCGCCGCGATCCGCTACTCCGATGCAGCCGATGCACTTGATGGCGGTGACCTCGGCTGGCGTCGCATGGACGAGATTCCGGCAGCCTTCGCCGACATGGTCGAAAAGATGCAGCCCGGCCAGGTCAGCCAGGCCATGCGTGGCCCCACCGGCTTCCACATCATCAAGTTGATCGGCCAGCGCAAGGGCGACCGCAAGATGGTCACGGAAGTCCACGCGCGGCAGATCCTGATCAAGCCAAGTGAGCTGTTGACCTCGGCCCAGGCACAGCAGAAGGCACAGGATCTGTACAACCGCATCGTCAACAAGCACGAGGATTTCGCCGCGTTGGCCAAGGAATATTCCAAGGACGACACCACCGCGAACCTCGGCGGCGACATGGGCTGGTTCAAATCCGATGCATGGGGGCAGGCCATCGCCAGCAAGCTCGCCGAACTCAAGGACGGTGAGGTGTCGCAGCCGTTCCAGACCGAGGCGGGCTGGCACATCCTCAAGCGGGTGGGCGAGCGCCAGAGCGACCAGACCGTGAAAATTGAACGCGACGAGGCGCGCCAGGCGATCGGTAACCGCAAGTCCGAGCAGGTCTACGACGACTACCTGCGCGATCTGCGTTCCAACGCCTACATCCATATCCTGGTGCCGGAACTGCGCGAGGCGGACAAGTCGTCCACCAACGGCACCACGCCCCAGGCGGGCTGAGCACCCATGTCGCTGGCCCGGCTCGCGGTCACGGCGGGCGAGCCTGCGGGCATCGGTGCGGAACTGCTGATCCGGCTGGCGACCACCCCGTTGGCAGCCACCCTGGTGGCGATCACCGATCGCCAACTGCTGCAACGCGCCGCTGCACGTTGCGCCACGAGCATCCAGCTGATCGACGACGATGGTTCGCGGGAGGAGGCCCGCGATCCCGGCACGCTGCGCGTGCGGCACGTGCCTTTGGGCGTGGACGAGGTGCCGGGCAGGCCGGATCCACGCAACGCGCAGCACGTCCTGGCTACGCTGGCCCAGGCCGCGGACGGCTGTCTTTCCGGTCGCTACGATGCGGTGGTCACTGCCCCATTGCAGAAATCCTCGATCAACGACGCGGGAATCCCCTTCAGCGGACACACGGAGTTTTTTGCCGCTCGCGCGCAGGCCGATGTCGTGATGATGCTGGCGAGCCCGGAGTTGCGCGTGGCACTGGTCACCACGCACCTGCCGCTGTCCGCCGTGCCTGCGGCCATCACACCGGCGGCGCTGACCCGCGTGCTGCGCATCATGCATGTGGAACTGCGTGCGAAGTTCGGCTTGCCTGAGCCGCGCATTGCGGTGCTTGGCCTCAACCCGCACGCTGGTGAAGGCGGGCATCTGGGGCGTGAGGAACTGGATACCATCATTCCCACGCTCGACGCCTTGCGCAGCGAAGGCCTGCACCTGCTCGGCCCGCTCCCGGCCGACACCGCCTTCGTGCCCGCGCAGCGCGTCCACTACGACGCGGTACTGGCGATGTACCACGACCAGGCCCTGCCCGTGCTGAAGAGCGAGGCGTTCGACCGTACCGTCAACCTCACCCTCGGCCTGCCATTCATCCGCACCTCGGTCGACCACGGCACGGCACTGGATCTGGCCGGCACCGGCCGCGCTGATCCGGCCAGCCTCATTGCCGCCGCACAGATGGCCATGGAGCTCGTGGCGCGCAGCGCCACTCGTCCATCCTCTCCCCCTCGGGGAGAGGAGCGAGGTGAGGGGCCAGTCTCGCCGAAGACCATCAAATGAGCACCCGTCCCAAGAAAAGCCTCGGCCAGCACTTCCTGCACGATCGCTACTATATCGACGGCATCGTCGATGCGATCACACCGCGCAGCGAGGATTTCATGGTCGAGATCGGCCCGGGCGAAGGCGCGCTGACCCTGCCGCTGCTGGCCGCGGCCGGCAAACTCACCGCGATCGAACTCGACACCGACCTGATTCCCGGCCTGCGCGCCCGCGCCGCCAGCCTGGGCGAACTGCACGTGATCCACGCGGATGTGCTGAAGGTGGACTTCAGCGCCATGGCGCACAGCCACGGCGTGCAACGCCTGCGCATCGCGGGCAACCTGCCCTACTACATTTCCAGTCCGATCCTGTTCCACTGCGTCGAACAAGCCAGCGCGATCCAGGACATGCACTTCATGTTGCAGAAGGAAGTGGTCGATCGCATGGCCGCGGCACCCGGCAGCAAAGTCTACGGGCGACTGTCGGTGATGTTGCAGCTGGCTTGCCGCGTAGAGCCCCTGTTTGACGTGCCGCCCGAGGCATTCCGGCCGCCGCCGAAGGTGGAGTCCGCCGTAGTGCGACTGTTGCCGCTGGCACCGCACGAATTGCACGACGCACAACCTGAGCACCTCTACGCCGTGGTCAGGGCGGCGTTCGGGCAACGACGCAAAACACTCTCCAACGCGCTCAAGCCGTTGCTGGACAGCGACGCCATACGCCGCGCCGATGTCGATCCGCGCGCACGCGCCGAAACGCTCGCGCCTGCCGACTTCGTGCGCCTGGCAAAGATCTACACCAGCCTTGCCCAGCATTTGCCCGCGTTGCCCCATTCGCGACGGCAGGCCTTACAATCCGGACATGACTGAAGAATCCCCCTACACGATCGATGTGCAGGTTCAAACCCGTTTCGTCCCCGATCAATCCAGGCCCGGTGACAATCGCTACGTTTTCGCCTACACCATCACGCTGCGCAATGCCGGCAAGCTGGCCGCGCGCCTGCTTGCCCGCCGCTGGCGCATCACCGACGCCAACGGCAAGGTGGAGGAAGTCACCGGTGAAGGCGTGGTTGGGGAGCAACCGTGGATGCGCCCGGGCGACAATTTCGAGTACACCTCCGGGGCTGTGCTGGAAACTTCCGTAGGCATCATGGGCGGCAGTTACCAGATGCTGGCGGACGACGGCACCGAGTTCGACGCGCCGATCCCGACCTTCACGCTCTCCGTTCCGCGCACGCTGCATTGATGGGCACGTTCTGACATGGCCACGTACGCGATCGGCGACGTGCAGGGTTGCTATCCGGAACTGCAACGCCTGCTGGAAAAGCTGCGCTTCGATCCCGCGCAAGACCAGTTGTGGTTCTGCGGCGACCTCGTCAATCGTGGCGGCCAGTCGCTGGAAACGCTGCGCTTGATCCATGCGCTGCGCGAATCGTGCGTGGTGACCCTGGGCAACCACGATCTCAGCCTGCTCGCGATCGCACAGCGCAGCCCCGAAGCCCAGGCGCGGGTGAATCCCGAACTGCGCGAGGTGCTGTTCGCCAGTGACGCGCCGGTCCTGTTCGAGTGGATGCGTTCGCAGAAGCTGCTGCACCACGACGAGCAGCTCGGCTGGACCATGGTCCACGCGGGACTGGCCCCGATGTGGACGCTGCGCCAGGCCTTGCGTGCCGCGCAGGATGTCGAGCGGGAACTGTCCAGCCCGCGCCATCCGCGCCTGCTGTGCAACCTGTTCGGCAACCGGCCCGCGCAGTGGTCCAATCGGCTGCAGGGGTTGGAGCGCTACCGTGCCACCATCAACACGATGACGCGGATGCGCTATTGCGATGTCAACGGGCGCATCGACTTCGATGCCAAGGGCATCCCGGGCACGCAGAAGCCGGGGTTGTATCCGTGGTTCGCGGTGCCGGGCATGCGCCGCCGCGATATCCGCATCGTCTGCGGCCACTGGTCCGCACTCGACCGGTTTGCCGGCCTGGGAGTGCATGCGATCGACACTGGCTGCGTGTGGGGCGGCAAGCTCACCGCGATGCAGCTGGACGGCGAAGAACCACGCTACATCACCGTCAGTGCGGAACCCCAGCGCAAGCGGCCACCCGGCGGCGAGGACTGAGCCGTCGGCCGATTCCCTGCCCATGAAAAACCCCGCCGCAGCGGGGTTTTTCATGGATGAATCCCTTCGCTCAGGTCAGCTGCCCGTGGCAGTGCTTGTACTTCTTGCCCGAGCCGCAGGGACACGGTTCATTGCGCCCGACCTTGGGGCCGGCGTGCTGTTCCGGAAGTTGTGCCAATCCCGCTGCGGGTGCGTCGGCCGCCTGACCGAAGGCACTGGGCGGGGCGCCGCCGCCGGTCGCCAGCATCTGCTTCTGCAGGCGTTCGGCCATGCGTTGCTGCTCGGCCTCCATCGCCGCGACTTCCTCCTCGCTGCGGATGCGGATGCGGGCAAGCATCTGCACCACCTCGGCCTTGATCCGCGCGAGCATGTCGGAGAACAGCGTGAACGACTCGCGCTTGAATGCCTGTTTCGGATCCTGCTGCGCATAACCCACCAGATAGATGCCCTGGCGCAGGTAATCCATGCTGGAGAGGTGATCCTTCCAGGCATTGTCCACCACGGTCAGCATCACGTGTTTTTCCAGCTGACGCATGGTTTCGCCACCGATCTGCGCCTCCTTGTCCTCGAACAGCGCGTTCACCTGCCCACGCACGTGATCGAGGATCATCTCGGCATCGATCTCGTGCTGCTGCTCCACCCATTGCTTGATGTCAGCGGAGAGTCCGATCTCGCTGGTCAGCTCGCGATCCAGGCCCGCCAGATCCCATTGCTCATCGATGCTGTCTGCCGGCACGTAGTTGCGCACCATGGTCTGCACCACGTCATCGCGGATATCCGTGACGGTGGCTGAAACCTCTTCGCCTTCGAGCAGCTCGTCACGTTGGCGGTAGATCACCTTGCGCTGGTCGTTGGCGACGTCGTCGAATTCCAGCAGGTGCTTGCGGATGTCGAAGTTGTGCTGCTCGACTTTGCGCTGCGCCTTCTCGATCTGCCGGCTGATCATGCGATCTTCCAGCGCGTCGTCATCCTTCATGCCGAAGCGCTTCATCCAGCGCACCAGACCTTCGCCGCCGAATATGCGCAGCAGGCTGTCTTCCAGCGACAGGTAGAAGCGCGATGAACCGGGATCGCCCTGGCGACCAGAACGGCCACGCAACTGATTGTCGATACGCCGCGACTCGTGCCGCTCGGTGCCGATGATGTGCAGGCCGCCCGCGGCAAGCACCTGCTCGTGCCGCTTCTTCCACTCGGCTTTCACGCGGGCGCGGTCGACCTCGCTGGCATCCTCGGGCAGGGCGGCAAGCGCGACGTCGAGGCTGCCGCCGAGCACGATATCGGTGCCGCGACCGGCCATGTTGGTGGCGATCGTGACCTGCCCGGGCGCACCCGCCTGGGCCACGATGTGCGCCTCGCGCTCATGTTGCTTGGCGTTCAGCACTTCGTGCACCACGCCCGCCTTGGTCAGCAGCCCGGAGAGCAGCTCGGATACCTCGATCGAGGTGGTGCCCACCAGTACCGGCTGGCCACGCTTGTGGCAATCCTTGATGTCGTCGATCACCGAGTTGTACTTCGGTGTCTGCGACAGGAAGATCATGTCTGAATTATCGTTACGGATCATCGGCTTGTGGGTGGGAATCACCACCACCTCCAGGCCGTAGATGCTCTGGAACTCGAACGCCTCGGTATCAGCCGTGCCGGTCATGCCGGACAGTTTCTTGTACATGCGGAACAGGTTCTGGAACGTCACCGTGGCCAGCGTCTGGTTCTCGCGCTGGATCGGCACGCCCTCCTTGGCCTCGACCGCCTGGTGCAGACCATCGGACCAGCGTCGGCCGGCCAGGGTGCGCCCGGTGAACTCGTCGACGATGATCACCTCGCCGTCGCGCACGATGTAGTCCACGTCGAGCTGATAGATGCCATTGGCACGTAGCGCGGCGTTGAGGTGATGCACCACAGCCAGGTTCTTGGAGTCGTACAGGCCGCTGTCCTGGTCGATGACGCCGGCCTCGCGCAGCAGTTCGTCGGCGTGCTGCATGCCTGCCTCGGACAGATGCACCTGCTTCTGTTTCTCGTCGACCCAGTAATCGCCGTCGCCCTCTTCCTCGGTCTGCCGGATCATCCGCGGCACGATCTTGTTGACCGCCAGATACAGCTGCGGGGAGTCCTCGGCGGGGCCGGAAATGATGAGCGGCGTGCGCGCCTCGTCAATCAGGATCGAGTCCACCTCGTCGACGATCGCGTAATGCAGGCCGCGCTGGTAACGCTGCTCCTTGCTGAGCGCCATGTTGTCGCGCAGGTAATCGAAGCCGAACTCGTTGTTGGTGCCGTAGGTGATGTCGGCCGCATAGGCCGCATGCTTGTCGGCGTGGTCCATGCCCGGATAGACCACGCCCACGGTCAAGCCCAGGAAATTGTAGAGCTTGGCCATCTGCGCCGAATCGCGCCGCGCCAGGTAGTCGTTGACCGTGACGAGGTGCACACCCTTGCCGGCAATCGCATTGAGGTAGACCGGCAAGGTGGCGACCAGGGTCTTGCCTTCGCCGGTGCGCATCTCGGCGATCTTGCCCTGATGCAGCACCATGCCGCCGATCAGCTGCACGTCGTAGGGGCGCATGCCCAACGTGCGCCTGGATCCCTCGCGCGCCACGGCAAAGGCCTCAGGCAGAAGCTTGTCCAGCGACTCACCGCCGGCATGCCGTTGCTTGAACTCGTCGGTCTTGGCGCGCAGCGCGGCGTCGTCCAGTTTTTCCATCTCCGGCTCCAGCGCATTGATCCGCTGGGCAGTTCGTGAAAGCTGACGCAGCACGCGCTCGTTGCGGCTGCCAAACAGACTCGTCAGGGCACGGTTGAACATCGATTTTCCGGTTGGGGGAACAGAGCGCCCGCCACAAGCGCGAGCCAATCGGGCATATTACTACATGCCCGGCCGGACCCGCCCGACGCGGCCGGGCAGCACTGGCAAAAGCCCACGCCTGGTGAGCCCGCCATCCTCCGCAAACTGGCGGCGATCACCGGCATATTCAAGGGATGGCGCGGCTCGAGGAAACGGTTAGCGGTGGTTGCGCACGAAGGCCAGCGGGTTGACCACGCGGCCCTCGTACCAGACCTCGAAATGCACATGCGAACCGGTCGAGCGTCCGGTTGAGCCGGCTTGCGCGATCACGCCGCCCACCTGCACGTGCTGGCCGGGATGCACGTCCAGCTTGCTATTGTGCGCGTAACGGGTCATGTAGCCGTTGCCATGGTCGATTTCGACCACGTTGCCGTAGCCTGGGCGCACGCCGGCGAAGGTCACCATGCCTTCGGCAACCGCATGCACGGGCGTGCCATACGGCGTGGCGATGTCGATCCCGGTATGCCGCGCCGAGTGACCGTCGAACGGATCCGGTCGCACCCCGAAATAGGATGAAATATAGCCCGGCACCGGCATCCCGGTCGGCTTCAGGTTCGATTCGATGCGGGCATCGAGCAACAGGCTCTGCAGTGCCGACAGCTGGGCCTGCTGGATGTTGAACTGGCCGGTCAGCTGGTTGATGCCGCTTTCCAAAGCGGTCGGCAGCGCGTAATCGGTGCCACTGGCGTCCTCGACACCACCAACGGCCGGCGGCTGGTCGAAGTTGAATTCGCTGCCGTTGAGCTTGCCCACTTGGACCAGGCGTTCGCCCAGCGCGTTGAGGCGGGTCGACTGCGCCTGCAACTGGCCCAGCTTCACCGCCAGCGCGTCAAGGCTGCGCTGTGCATCTGCGCGTACGCCGCCGAGCTGCGTATTCTGCTGTCGGATCTGCTGCTGCAACTCGTGGATCTGTGCCAACGCGCGATCGCGCGGGCTGGCCATGACCAGTGCCAACGCGCCACCCAGCGCCAAACAGCCAAGCACCGCCAGCGAGAGTATCGACAACAGCTTCCAGCGCTGGCGCCGGTTGGCCAGATCGAATGTTTTCGGCAGTTTCCCGGCACGTGAGACGAGTATGATCTGCATAGCTTTCCAAAATCGATTGTCGGCACCATGCAACGCGCGGAACCCACCACTTCCCGCCGTCACGGCAACGGACCGAAATCCCTTGCCGATTGCGGCTCCTTCGCGTCGCTGGCCCAGAAGGCCGGCACGCTGGAAGCGCTGGATCGCGCCTTGCGCCAGACGTTGCCGTCGCCGCTGCGCGAACAGGTGAGGTTCGCCAACCTGCGCCACGACCGTCTCGTCTTCCTGGCGTCTTCACCGGCCTGGGCATCGCGCCTGCGTTTGATGCAGACACAGATCCTTGCCTCCGCACGCGCCATTGGCACCTGCGCCAGTTTCGTCACCGTGAAAGTGGCTCCCCAACCGCCGGCCGCCACCGTGCCGGATCGGTCAAAACCGCTTTCGCCAGCCGCGGCCATCCATCTCAGGGCCGCTGCCGCCTCATCCACAGACCCCGAGTGGCAGGTTCTGTTCCTTGAGCTGGCATCCCTCGCCGAAGCCGCTGATTCCTCCGCGCGCGACGCCGACTGAACAACGCGAGGTTGTGTTTATAGCACGCATGGCGCCGGGTAGCAGCCCCGCTGTCACCATGACGTGAAGCAGCGCGCGCCGGCGGCGTGCGGCGGGTCAAGAAAAATGGCCGGGTCTTGCGACCCGGCCATTTTCATGAACGATTGCGTTGGGATGCTGGACGAAGGGGCTCAGATCGCCTGGGCCGGATGCGCATACGAGATCGGCGAGATCGCCGGATCGTCCTGGTAGCTGACTTCCTCCCACGCCGTGGCATCGGCCACCAGGGTGCGCAGCAGCTTGTTGTTGAGCTCATGCCCGGACTTGTGCGCATGGTACGCACCGATCAGGCTGTGGCCGAGCAAATACAGATCGCCGATCGCATCGAGAATCTTGTGCTTGACGAATTCGTCCTCGTAACGCAGGCCGTCTTCGTTCAATACGCGGTAGTCGTCCAGCACCACCGCATTGTCCATGGACCCGCCCAGCGCGAGGTTTTGCTCACGCAACATCTCGATGTCGCGCATGAAGCCGAACGTGCGGGCGCGACTGACTTCCTTGACGAACGAGGTAGTGGAAAAGTCGATCTCGGCGCGCGAGGTGCGCTTGCTGATGATCGGATGGTTGAAGTCGATGGAGAAACCGACCTTGAACCCCTCGAACGGCTCGAAGCTGGCCCACTTGTCACCTTCCTGCACCTTCACCGGCTTCATGATGCGGATGAAGCGTTTGGCCGCCGGCTGCTCCTCGATGCCGGCCGACTGCAGCAGGAACACGAACGGGCCGGCGCTGCCATCCATGATCGGTACCTCCGGTGCCGACAGGTCGACATAGGCATTGTCGATGCCCAGACCGGCCATCGCCGAGAGCAGGTGCTCAACCGTCGAGACGCGAACGTCGCCGGCAACCAGGGTGCTGGAAAGTCGGGTGTCACCGACATTGTCCTGGCGTGCACGAATATCCACCGGCGGATCGAGATCCGTGCGACGGAAAACAATGCCCGTATTGGGCGCAGCCGGACGCAGGGTCATGTAGACCTTGTCGCCGGTGTGCAACCCGACACCGGTCGCCCGGATCACGTTTTTGAGCGTACGCTGCTTGATCATCGTTGTTGGTACCTGTGGAGGTAGCAGCCAATCAGGGGCGGATGCTAACACAGTTTTAACCTGAGATAAAAGCAAACCGTACCGTACAGTCTGATTAAGCCTTCATCTTTCTTTCATGCCAGGATTTGACTCACATTTCCGGCGCGCTTGCCGCCTGGCCGGGACGTAATCGACACCCGTGCCTGGGACGGGAATCCGGCACGGGGTGTCGGAACCGCGCCACAACAACACTTGCGGCAACCGTGCGCGCCATTCCGGACGCACGGACCCGCAGCTGGAACGCGAAAACACCCGATCACAACCTGACGCTTGCCATCCATGCAATGCAAGCAACTGGACACTCTCCGGCGCACCCACGCTGGCCCTGACGGGCCGACGTGGCACGATGAAGTGACTGACAAACCCTTCGGGCTATGGTTCAACTCGTTCGCATCTCCTTTACGTTTGCGCCCGCGCTTCAGTCGGCCTGGCGGCGCAGGAAAGCGGGAATATCCAGGTAGTCCAGACCGGCATCGCCATGCTTAGCCGAGGTGATGGGTTCGGCACGCGTGTGGACCTCCGGCTGCGCGTAGTCGACCACTTCGTTGCCGGTCCCGGTACGTAGCACGACCGGGCGCGGGCGCATCTGCTGCGTCTCGACCATGCGGATCGGCGGCTGCTGGCGCGAAGCCGCGGCACGGTTGAGGCCAGTGGCCACCACGGTGACGCGCACGTCGTCCCTCATATCCGGATCGAGCGAGGTACCGATCACCACCGTGGCGTCCTCGCTGGCGAAGTCATGGATGATCCGACCGATCTCGTCGAATTCACGCATGGTCAGGTTCGGACCGGCAGTAACGTTGACCAGGATGCCGCAGGCACCGTTGAGGTTGACGTCTTCCAGCAGTGGGTTCTTGATCGCCGCCTCGGCTGCGGCCTGCGCGCGGTCGTCGCCGCTGGCGGTACCCGAGCCCATCATCGCCAGGCCCATTTCCGACATCACCGTGCGCACATCGGCGAAGTCGACGTTGATCAGCCCGGGGGCGGTGATCAGGTCGGCAATGCCCTGCACGGCACCCTGCAGCACGTCGTTGGCGGCCTTGAACGCATTCAGCAAGGTCACGTCACGGCCGAGCACGCTAAGCAGCTTCTCGTTCGGCACGGTGATCAGCGAGTCGACGTGCTGGGACAGATCCTCAATGCCCTTCAACGCGACCTGCATGCGTCGACGGCCTTCAAACGGGAACGGCTTGGTCACCACCGCTACGGTGAGGATGCCCTTCTCCTTGGCCAGCTGAGCCACCACCGGTGCCGCGCCGGTACCGGTCCCGCCGCCCATGCCGCAGGTGATGAACACCATGTCGGCACCCTCCAGCATCGCCTCGATGCGTTCACGATCCTCCAGCGCGGCCTGACGGCCGACTTCGGGGTTGGCACCGGCACCGAGACCCTTGGTCACGTTGCCACCGAGCTGCAGGTGGGTCCGCGAGCCGCAGCTGGTCATGGCCTGCGCGTCGGTGTTGGCGACGATGAATTCGACGCCTTCGATGTTGGCATTGAGCATGTGCGCCACGGCATTGCCACCGCCGCCGCCCACGCCGATCACCTTGATGACTGCATTGGGTGCGAGTTTTTCGATCAGTTCAAACATTTCCCGTCCTCCTAAGAGTTGTTGTCGTTGTAACCATGGATCGCGACTCCTGTCGGTCCGTGGTGGTGGGCGTGATCCTTTCGCCCGTGGTGATGCCTCCTGGCTCACCGTTGAAAAGTGTCCGGTCTCAAAAATTCCTGGTGAGCCAGCCGCGCCATTTGTCGACCAGCCCGCCGACGCTGCCGCCAACCGGCCCGCCAACGCGCATGCCGCCCGCGCGTGAGCCGTGCAGCAGCAGGCCCACGCCGGTGGCGTGCAGCGGGCTGGAAACCACCTCGCCGAGGCCGTCGATCTGCTGTGGCACGCCAATGCGCACCATCTTGTGGAAGATTTCCTCGGCCAGCTCCAGTGCGCCTTCCATCTTCGAGGCGCCGCCGGTCAGCACCACGCCGGCCGCGACCAGACTCTCGTAGCCGGAGCGACGAAGCTGGTCCTGCACCATCTCGAAGATCTCCTCGTAGCGCGCCTGCACGCTCTGCGCCAGCGACTGCCGGGCGAGGCGTCGCGGCGGGCGGTCGCCGACGCTGGGTACCTGGATGGTCTCTTCGGCGTGCGCCAGGCCGGTCTGCGCGCAGGCGTACTTGATCTTGATCTCCTCCGCATGCGCGGTCGGCGTGTGCACGCCATAGGCGATGTCACTGGTGACCTGGTCGCCGCCGACGGGCAGCGAGGCGGTGTAGCGGATCGAGCCCTGGGTGTAGATCGCGATGTCGGTGGTGCCGGCGCCGATATCGACCAGGCACACGCCCAGTTCACGCTCGTCGTCGGTCAGCACGGCCTTGGCACTGGCCAGCGCCGAGGGCACCAATTCGTCCACGGTGAGGCCGCAGCGCTGGATGCACTTGGTGACGTTCTGCACCGCCGCCGCCGCACCGGTGACCAGGTGCACGTTCGCCTCCAGCCGCACGCCGCTCATGCCGATCGGGTGGCGAATGCCGTCCTGGCCGTCGATGCGATATTCCTGCGACTCCTTGTAGAGCACCTTGCGGTCGGCCGGGATCGCCACCGCGCTGGCAGCCTCCAGCACCTGTTCCAGGTCGCCGGCGGTGACCTCGCGGTCGCGGATCGCCGCGTTGCCGTGCGAGTTGCGGGTTTCCAGATGGCTGCCGGAGATCGAGGCGTAGACCGAGCGAATGTCGCAGCCGGCCATCAACTCGGCCTCTTCCACCGCACGCTGGATCGAGTGCACGGTCGATTCGATGTCGACCACCGAACCGCGCTTCATGCCACGTGAAACGTGGGTGCCGATGCCGATCACGGTGATCGGCTCGCCCGGCTCGTACTCGCCGACGATCGCCACCACCTTCGAGGTGCCGATATCAAGACCGACCACCAGCTGTTTGTCGTTGCGCGTTTTCATGGCGAGCTGCTCATGAGCGGGTGGAACCTCCAGCACTGGTGCGGGCCGCATCGGGCCAGCGCACGGCGAAACCGTTGGTGTAGCGAAGATCGGCGTAGACGAAGCCGTCGGCGTGACCGGCGACAAGCTGCGGATAGACGTCGAGAAAGCGATGCAACCGGCGACCTGCCTGGTCGCGGTCGCCGAGTACGATCCGCGCCCCGCTGGTGGTAGTGATGCTCCAGCTGCCGCGTTCGGTCAGCGCCACGCCGCTGATCCTGAGGTGGTTGCCGGCGAAGGCCTTGCGCGCCTCGGCATAGAAGCTCACTACTTCGGCCAGCCGTGCGTCGGGGCCGCGCAGGTCTGGCAACGCAACGAGGTCGGCGGCGTTTGGCGCGTCGAAAACCAGGCCTTGTCGGCTGATCAGTTGCTTGTCGTTCCAGCGTGCAAAGGGCTGCCGCTCGTAGACGCGCAGTTGCAACATGTCCGGCCAGCGCTTGCGCGCCTCGACCGACTCCACCCAGGGCAGCGCCGCGACGGCCTTTTGCACCGCATCGAGGTCCAGTGCAAAAAAGCCTTTGCCCAGGCGTGGCAGGACAGCCGCCCGAATCTGCTCGGCACTGACGTGCTTGAACTCGGCTTGCACGGTCAGCTGGGTCACCGGCCAGCGATCCGCGGCAAACCAGCCGCGCAGCAAGCCGACAACCGGCAACGCAACGAGCACGATGGCGAGACACCAGGCGGCGAGGCGGACAGCTCCTTTCACTTTGCGCCTCCTTCGGAGTCGCGGGATTCGGGATTTGGGATTCGGGATTCGGATACTGCCGAGGCCGGCTCGACCGAATCCCGAATCCCAAATCCCGAATCCCGAGCGAAGCTCGTCTCCAAAATCCGCCAGCACAGTTCCTGGTAGTCGATCCCGGCCACCGCCGCGGCTTTGGGCACCAATGAATGCGAGGTCATGCCGGGGGCGGTGTTCACTTCCAGCAGCCAGTGGCGACCGTTGCGGTCGCGCATCACGTCGACGCGACCCCAGCCGGTGCAGCCCAGCGCGTCGAACGCGGCCAGCGACAACACCGCCAGCTCCTCCGCCGCCGCGCCCTCGGCGCCCGGGCACAGGTATTGGGTGTCCTCGGCGATGTATTTGGCGTTGTAGTCATAGAACGCGCCCTTGGGCACGATGTGGATGCTCGGCAACACCTGGCGGCCAAGAATCGCCACGGTCAGTTCGTCACCTTCGATCAGGGTTTCCATCAGCAGGTCGCCCGGATACTGGGCGGCCAGCTCGACGGCGGCCGCCAGGTCGGTTTCGGCAAACACCCGCGTCACGCCGACACTGGAACCTTCGCACGCCGGCTTGACGATCAGCGGGAACCCGATCCGGCGCGCCGCGGCATGCACGTCGGCGCCGCGCGGCAACGCGGCGAAGGTCGGCGTGGACAGGCCCAGCGACTGCCACACGCGCTTGGAGCGGGTCTTGTCCATCGACAACGCCGAACCGAGCACGCCCGATCCCGTGTACGGCACATGCAGCGATTCCAGCGCGCCTTGCAGCACGCCGTCCTCCCCGCCGCCGTGCTGGCCGTGCAGGATGTTGAACACGCGGGCAAAATGACCGGCGCGCAAGGCATCGACCAGCGCCGGGATGCCGTCGATCGCGTGTGCATCAATGCCGCACGCCTTGAGCGCAGCCAACACGTTGCGGCCGGAATCCAGCGACACCTCCCGTTCGGCGGAACTGCCGCCCATCACCACGGCGACGCGACCGAACTGGGCGGGGTCGGTGATGCGCTGCGCGCCGGGATTTGGGATTCGGAATTCGGGATTCGGGGGCGTGGCCATCACTCGGCCCTCCTGGTCTTCAGTTCGCCGGCCTGGGCCAGCTCCAGCGCCGCGGCACCGATGTCGCCGGCGCCCAGCAGCAGCAGCAGGTCGCCGTCGCGCAGCAGGCTGGGCAAGCTGTCGCGGAATTCGCGCGGGTGTTCGATCAGCACCGGGTCGACCTTGCCGCGCGCGCGCACGGCTCGCGCCAGAGCGCGCCCGTCGGCACCCGCGATCGGCGCCTCACCGGCCGGGTACACGTCGGTCAGCACCAGCACGTCAGCCTCGGCCAGCACGTTGGCAAAGTCGTCCAGCAGGTCGCGTGTACGGCTGTAACGATGCGGCTGGAAGCCGACCACCAGGCGTCGCTGCGGCCAGCCGCCGCGCACCGCCTCGAACACCGCGGCGATCTCGCGCGGATGGTGGCCGTAGTCGTCGATCAGCAGCACACTGCCCTGGTCGATCGCGATCTCGCCACGCCGATGGAAGCGCCGGCCAACACCCTGGAAGCCCTTGAGCGCCGCGGCGATCGCCACGGACTCCACGCCGAGCTGCCAGCCGATCGTGGCGGCGGCCAGCGCGTTGAGCACGTTGTGCCGGCCAGGCAGGTTGAGCGTGACCGGAAATGGCTCGGTGGCGTCAGGCAGCTGCAGGTCGAAATGCATCTCGAAGCCCTGCTGGCGCAGATTCAGCGCGCGCACATCGGACTCCGGGTTTTCGATGCCGTAGCGAAGCACGCGACGGTTGGTGATGGTGGCCAGCGTGGCGACTTCGGGATCATCCACGCACAGCACGGCCAGCCCGTAGAACGGCAAGCGGTGCAGGAAACTGGCGAAGGCCTTCTTCACCTCGGCGAAATCACCGTGGTAGTTCTCCAGGTGATCGGCATCGATGTTCGTGACGACGGCAATCACCGGCGACAACAGCAGGAACGATCCATCCGATTCGTCGGCTTCCGCCACCAGGTACTGGCCGGTGCCGAGCCGCGCGTTGGCACCGACCGCATTCAGCTGCCCACCGATCACGAACGTGGGGTCATAACCGGCTTCGGCCAGCACGCTGGCGGTGAGGCTGGTGGTGGTGGTCTTGCCGTGGGTGCCGGCGATCGCCACGCCACGGCGGAAGCGCATCAGCTCGCCCAGCATTTCAGCGCGCGGAATCACCGGGATGCGCGTGTCGTGGGCCGCAACCAGTTCCTGATTGTCCGGTTTGATTGCACTGGAGGTCACCACCACGTCGACCCCGGCGATGTGTTCGGCGGCATGCCCCACGTGCACCTGGATACCCAGCCGCTGCAAGCGCTGCACGGTGGCCGAGCCGGCCCGGTCGGAGCCGGACACCGTGTAGCCCAGGTTGTGCAGGACTTCGGCGATGCCGCTCATGCCGACGCCGCCGATACCGATGAAGTGAACCCGGCGAAACATGCTCATCGGGTCCTGCTGGGCGGATAGCCGGCTCATGCCGCGACCTCCAGGCAGGCGTTTGCGATCGCTTGCGCCGCATCGGGCTTGGCCAATGTGCGTGCCGCTTCAGCCATCGCCAGCAGCTGCGAACGATCCTCCAGCAGGGCGGCCAGTCGTTGCGCCAGTATCGGTATGTCCAGTTCCCTCTCCTGCTTCATCTCGGCCGCGCCCACCGCCACGAACACCTCCGCATTGCGGGTCTGATGGTCATCCACGGCATGCGGGTACGGCACCAGCAACGCACCCAGTCCGGCTACGGACAGCTCCGCCAGGGTCAATGCGCCGGCGCGGCATACGGCCAGATCGGCCCAGCCATAGCTGGCGGCCATGTCGTCGATGAACGCCACGACCTCGGCCTCCACCGCCGCCTTGGCGTAGGCCGCGCGCGCCTCGTCCAATCCACGCGTGCCGCATTGGTGCAGCACATCGGGACGCTGATCGGGATCGAGCAGGGCCAGCGCCTGCGGCAAGGCCAGGTTCAGTGCGCGGGAGCCGAGGCTGCCACCGAGTACCAGCAGGCGCGGCCTGCCGTGGCGACCGTCCATGCGTTGCGCTGGTGATGGCAGCGCCGCGATCGCCTGCCGCACCGGATTACCCACCCACTGCGCGTGCGGCAGGGTATCGGCAAAACCGACCAACACGCGTTGCGCCAGGCCAGCCAGCCGGCGATTGGTGAAGCCCGCCACGCGGTTCTGTTCGTGCACCAGCAAGGGGCGCCGCAGCATCCAGCTGGCCAGTCCGCCGGGACCGGCCACATAGCCGCCCATCGACAACACGCTGCGCGGTTTCAGCTTGCGCAACACCGCGATCGAGGCCACCAGCGCACGCAGCAGCATCAGCGGCGCGCGCAGGCGCGTCAGGACGCCCTTGCCGCGCAGCCCGCCGACCCGCACCACGTGCAGTTCGATCCGTTGCGCCGGCACCACCTGCGTTTCCATGCCGCCAACCGCGCCCAGCCACGCCACGGGGACGCCCTGCGCACGCAGACATTCGGCTACCGCCAAGCCAGGGAAGATGTGGCCACCCGTGCCGCCTGCCATGATGAGTACTGGCCGGGATTCGGGATTCGGGATTCGGGATTCGGCAGAGCGCGGCGCGCCAGCGTCGAGGCTTTCGCGGTCTGAAGCGGGCGCCATCGTCACGGGTGGGCGCGATGCGCCTTCCCGAATCCCGAATCCCGTATCCCAAATCCCGGACCTCATCATGCTGCCTCCGCCTTGCGTGGCAACACCACGGCGTTCGCATCGGCCACGGCAACCGCCGCCGGCATGCGCGTAGCCATCTGCCGCGCGTCGAGCGCACGGTTGATCTCGAAGGTGGCGCGCAGCAGCACGCCCGCCATGGCGCAGGTCAACACCATCGATGAGCCGCCGTAGCTGATCAGCGGCAAGGTGAGACCCTTGGTCGGCAACGCGCCGAGGTTCACGCCCACCGACACGATCGCCTGCATCGCGAGCATCAGCGACACGCCAAACGCCACGTAGCCGGCAAAGCGCTGGCCCACGTCCACGCCCTTCAAGCCGAGGTAGAGGCCGCGTCCCACCACCAATGCAAACAGACCAATCACCAGTACCACGCCGGCCAGGCCCAGCTCCTCGCCGATCACCGCAAAGATGAAGTCGGTATGGGCTTCGGGCAGGTAGGACAGCTTGAGCACGCTGGAGCCGAGCCCGACGCCGTCCCATTCGCCGCGACCGATCGCCATCAGTGACTGGGTCAACTGGAAGCCGTCGTTGAACGGATCTTTCCACGGGTCGAGGAACGAAGTCAGCCGCTTCATGCGATAGCTCTCGCCGGTCGCCGCCACGTACAGCAGCGGCATCAGCGGCAGGCCCATCAGGAACAGGAAGATCGGCCGGGAACCGCCGAGCCAGACCATGGCGATGGTGACCGCGATTACCAGCGTTGCCGAGCCGAAGTCCGGCTGCGCCAACAACAACAACACGATGACGCCGGCGACGCAGACCGGCTTGAACAGCCCGAGGAAGCGTGTTTCCACGCTCTCGCGGTGGCGCACCAGATAGCTGGCGACGTAGATCACCAGGATCAGCTTTACCGCCTCGACCGGCTGGAAGGTGGTGACCATCAGGTTGAGCCAACGATGCGCGCCGTTGATGCGCATGCCGAAATGCGGCACGAAGACCGCCGCCAGCAACAGGAACGCCAGCGCCAGCAACGGAAACGCGAACTTCTCCAGCAGCTTCAGCTCGGCGCGCATGGCCAACCCCGCCGCGACCACGCCCAGGCCGAGGAAGATGAGGTGCCTGCGCAGGAAATAGAACGCGCCCAGGTGCTGACTGTCGGCGACCGCGATCGAACTCGAAGCCACCATCACCACGCCGATGCTGGCCAGGCCGACCAGAGCCACCAGCAGCCACGCGTCGTAGCGCCCACGCGGGCCGTTGCGGCGTTTGGCCTGGCTGCTGGCGTCAAACATGGGCTTGCCCCGCAAGCCGGGATTTGGGATTCGGGATTTGG
>DASRUB010000152.1:0-9902 GCA_035655635.1 Rhodanobacter sp.
CGTCGGGCAATATCTGTCTCGCGTATGGCTTACGCAGGCGGCGGGTGCAGCCGATCAGTCGCAATCTCACTGCCACAACCGCTATGTAGTATATATACAGTAGAGTTATATTCTGTAGATTGCAAGGCAGTAGAGGCGGAGGCTTGGCCTCATGCCTTCCAAGTCATTGCAATCATTCCCATCAATCACCCGTTCTCACGTAGCGGCGAACGTCCGTCGCCGACGTAAGGCCAAGGGCCTGAGCCAAGAGAAGCTCGGTGAACTGGCAGAACTCCATCGCACATACGTGTCGCAACTGGAGCGCTGCAAGGCCAACATCTCTATCGACGGCCTCGAGCGGATCGCTCGGATTCTGGGTGTGGAAACCGCCGAGCTACTTCAGCCCCCTGCGTAGGGGCATTGCCTCTTAGCGACCCCAACGAAAGCGCAGCCACGTGAAATGCCACGCTCCAAACGCTGTCTAGCCTGAAGGGGCAACTGAAGGCCGCAGGCGGACAGACTCAACACGACGCGAGAGGAATACATCGCCTCCATTGAAGGCAACAGCCGCGCGCATTGCACAACGCGACCGTCCATAACGGTCACTCCGCCCGGTGGAATGTAGAGTTAAAAGGAGTAGATTTATAATCTGTAGAACGTAAGCCGGTAGATGGTCAGGCTGGAGGCATGCCTTCAAAGTCCTCGCCACGATCCCTGCCAAAAGCGCGCGCCCGTGCCGCAGTGAACATTCGCCGCCTGCGCACGGCCCAAGGATTGAGCCAAGAGCAACTTGCTGAGGTGGCACAGTTTCACCGCACATATGTCTCGCAACTCGAACGCTGCGTTACCAACATCTCCATCGACGGCCTTGAGCGACTGGCCCAAGCCTTGGGAGTGGACATCACCGAGCTTCTGCAGGTGCCTGCCTAAGTCTCGAACGAAAAAAGCTCGTTTACCGCAATTTGCTAGGGAAGTGGCGGTTGACCGAGTCTGGCCGGGCGGCAGCCCGTAGTGACGGATGCGATGAAAACCGCGGGGCAGCACGTGGAGCTTGAGGCGACCGCTCAAACTGGTTGAAACATTGCACTTGCGGCCCGTACGAGACCTGTCCGACACCGCTCAACTGGCGCCTGCGTCAAGAGCGCCGTCGATTAAGGCGTTTCGCCGGCGTGCCCACTTGGCGAGCCAACCTTCGACCTCATCGCCCGGCATTGGCTTCGAAACAAAGAACCCTTGCACCATGTCGCAGCTAGACGTACGGAGGAGCTCCCAATCCTCACGCTCCTCCACGCCTTCTGCGACCGTACGCAAACCCAGTTTCTGAGCCAGTCCGAGGCTGGCTTCCAGGATGGCGCGCAGCGAGGGCGTGTGCGCTGCCTGGTGGACAAAGCCGCGATCGATCTTCAACTCGTCGAAAGGCAAGTCGCGCAGTTGCTCCAAGGAGGAATAGCCGGTGCCGAAGTCATCTATCGAAAGCCTCACCTGCTTGAGACGCAGTCTGGTGAGTACATCCAGTTGCACTTGGGGATTGTCCATCAGTCGACTTTCGGTGATCTCCAGCACGAGGTGATGCAGTGGCACGCCCGCGGCGTGGGCTTGCTCGACCAGAAAGTCGGGATAATCAAGCGAGGAAACGCTCGCCAGGGGCACGTTGACTGCGACATCGAGCTGGTGCCCTGCATCGAGCCAGCGGCGTAGGTCGCGTAACGCCTCACGCATGACTGCAACGCCCAGAGAGCCCACCAGCCCGTGCTCCTCGGACATCGGCACGAAGTGACAGGGCATAACCAGCCCATCCCGTGGATGCTGCCAGCGCACCAGCGCCTCAAATCCGGCCACCTTGCCGGTCGCCAGTTCTACCTTGGGCTGGTAATAATTCAGCAATTCGCCCCGGTGGATGGCGAGCTGTAGATCGGATGACGCATACAGCGGCGCCTGCGTCACGGGGCTCGGCGGCGAGAGGGCCGGAACTGTCCTGTCCAGCAGATCACGCAGCGATTCGATGGTCACCGGTTTACCCAAGGTCCCCAGAACATGCAGCCCATGGGCACGGGCGAGCTGCTCGACCGCTTGGCGCGTCCTCGGGTTTTCGCCACTGAAGAGCACCAGGTTCCCCTTGTAGCATAGACGCACGAGATGGCGGACGAACTCTACGCCATCCATTTCGGGCATCTGCAGATCACAAAAGACGATGTCTACGTGCTGGTCATGCTCCAGGAGGCTCAGAGCAGCTTGCCCGCTGGTGTGGCACACCAGATCCATATCCGCTGGCCCGAAGGTCCGGAGCTGCACGGAAAGCAGCTTCAGGACAAACGGGTCATCATCTACCAGCAGGATTTTCATCGTCGCTCCCTTCAGATCCGCTCGAATTCGCTTCCAAGCGCAGGCTGGCTCGAAGCCTTCGCAACTGCGCCCGGAGCTGCGGCAGCAGCTCTTCGGCCGCAGCTTCGACGGCGGCGATGGCCTTTTTCGCGACCACCTTGTCCCCCAGACGCGAGACGTTCTCCAATTCGGCGCAAGCATCGCCCAACGGGAGGGCACCTACGCTACGTGCGGACGACTTCAATCGATGGGCCAGCGAGCCTATCCCGCGAAGTTCGTCTACGACGGCAGTTTCCTTGATGGTGGCCAATCCCGCCGACACTGCGCCAAGGAAGTCCTCGAGAAGTGCGTGCAACTCTGCCGGCTCCTCGCCAATCAAGCTTTTGAGCACGCTGATGTCAAATACCTCCCGGGCCAGGCGTGGCTGCACCAACTCGGCGCCAGCGTCCTTTCCGCCTACCTCTGCAGACGGCTGTGGTACCCATCTTTCCACCGCTTCGCGCAACGCTGGCAACTGCAACGGCTTGGTCAAGTAATCGTCCATTCCTGCTGCGAGCGCACGGCTCGCTTCGCCGCGCAAGGCGTTGGCTGTCAGGGCCAGGATAGGCAAACGCAAACGGTGTTGCGCCGACTCCTCGCAGCGGATGGCTGCAGCCAGCCCGTAGCCATCCAGGGTGGGCATATGCAAGTCGGTCAACAACATCGCGTAATTACCACGGCGCCATAGGTCAAGAGCTTCCTGGCCATCGCTGGCCAGTTCAGCCGAGTATCCCAACAGGTTGAGCTGCCGCAGCAGCACCTTCTGGTTCGTGCCGTCGTCTTCCGCCACCAGGATCAGCTGGCCGCGCGCACGTGCCTGGGTAATGGTCGGCGTGCTCGCGTCGGACTCTGGCTGGCTGGAAGAACGCCATTGCTCGGTGGCTGGAGATGCCAAACCCGCGGCAGCAGCAGCGGCATTCAACAGCGACCGTCGCCGCAGCGAATTGCCATCGACAGTCACCACACCCGGGCCATCAAGCCGCGCGACGCGACGACGGCCCTTTGACACGAGCAAGTGGCACACGTTCGGCTGGCCCTCAAAGCGGCTCAACCATTCCGTTCGGCCAGCCGCTTCAATGCCGCCGTGGACGAGCACTACCGGTGTAACGATGCCGGCACACTTCCGTACGGCTTCCTCACCGTCGGCAACGATGGTCACTTGTGCCCCCGCGTACTGAAGATAGCCGCACAGGTCGCTTGCGCGAGCGTTCTGGCCGTCGACGACGACGTACTCGACCCCGGAAAGGTCCGGTAAAGCAAGATCGCCAGCATCGGCCACCGGTTTGAACGGCAGAAGGACGGTAAAAGTCGTACCCACGCCTGGCGTGCTGTCAACAAGGATCTCGCCCTGCATGAGGTCCACCAGTCGCTTGCAGATGGCAAGGCCGAGGCCGCTGCCGCCGAAACGGCGAGTGGTGGAAACCTCAGCCTGGCGGAATGACTCGAACAGATGTGCGCGTGCCTCGGGCGAGATGCCGATACCGTTGTCGGTCACCGTGAAGGCAACCTGCAGCGGTTGTTCTCGACATATCTCCACCCGGACATGGACGCGGCCACGCCTGTCCGGTCGCTCGCCACTGAACTTGATGGCATTGCCGACCAGGTTGTAAAGAATCTGACGCAAACGAACCGGGTCGGCCAGCACTTGGGCCGGTCCGTCCGGCGAAACAAACACGAACAGGTCCACGCCCTTGCGGTCAGCCAACGCGCTCAGCGTGTCGCATACGCCTTCGGCGGTGTCAGAGAGGCTTGTGGGCGTCCGCTCAAGCTCCAGCTTGCCGGCCTCGATCTTGGAGAAATCCAGGATGTCCTCGATCAGTTGCAACAGCGCAAACGCGGACTCCCGGACCGTCCGTACCGCGTCGGCCTGATACTCGGACAGCTGGCTGTGTGCAAGCACGTCGACCATCCCGACTATGCCGTTCATGGGCGTGCGGAGCTCGTGGCTCATCGTAGCCAGGAATGCTGATTTGGCCGCGTTCGCGGCGTCCGCTTGTTGCTTGGCGACAGCCAGCTGCCGCTCCATGGTCTGGCATTGGAAGACCTCCTCCTCCAGCCTGGCATTGATCTCAGACAGCGCGTTGTTTGCTTCTTGAAGCTCTTCCTTGGATCGACGCAATTCATTGTTGCGCTGGATCGCTGCGTCGTAGGTCGATAACAGCAGGTTAAGAATCTGTAGACGATCAGAGTTGACGAAGTGGCTGTCCCCGTTGATGGTGATCTCAATGCCCATCCCGGCGCGCTCCGTCCGGCGCAGCCTCTGCTGCAGCAGCACGAAGTTGACGCGGTTGAGCAGGAAGTGGTCGTCGTAGGGCTTCAGGACAAAGCTGTCGGCGCCCGCCTCGAGCCCACGCAGGACGTCCTCCGGGTCATTGAGTGTGGTGACCAGCAGAAACGGCACCTCATTGAGGTCGGCGTCCGATTTGAACGCCAGGCACAACGTGTAGCCATCCATTTCCGGCATGACGACGTCGCTGATCACCAGCGCCGGTTTGCGTCGCTTCGCCTCGGCCAGCGCCAGTTGCCCGTTTTCACAGATGGTGACCCGGTAGCCCTGCTGTTCCAGCAGGTACTTCAAGCTCAACGCCTGGGTGGGGCTGTCTTCGGCGACCAGAATCTCGATGGCGTCGGTACTGTTGGCGTGCTTGTTGTTCACGGTACCGCCTTGCGATCGAAAGATGGCTTGATGATGCGCAGCAGTGCGCTGCTGATCCTGTTCAGTGGCAGCACCTGGCTGGCCGCTCCCAGCGCCACGGCTTCACCGGGCATGCCGTAGACCACCGACGTGGCCCGGTCCTGCACGAGCGTGGCCGCCCCCCGATCATGCATCGCCAAGAGTCCCTGCGCACCATCCTTGCCCATACCTGTCAGAAGGATGCCCACAGCGTTCGACCCATACCACCTGGCGACCGAATGAAACAAATGATCCACGGCGGGCCGCAGCCCGTGTTCCGCTGGCGCCTCGTCAAGCCGCAGACGGCGATGCTCGCCGACCGCGAGATGGAAACCGTCAGGGGCGAGGTAGACGTGGCCTGGAAGCGCCACGATGCCGTGGGCTGCGATCTGCACTTGGAGGGGGGTGGTCTGCCCGAGCCATTCCGACAGACCAGGCAGGAACCCGGCGCTGATGTGCTGCACCACCAAAATGGGCACCGGAAAGTCCTTGTCCAGTCCGCCCAGGAGAGCCTGAAGTGCAGGCGGGCCGCCGGTGGACGCTCCGATGGCCACGAACTCGATGCGCCTCGAAGGCGACGACGCCGGCGCTGCCTTGGCCTGCGCATTGCGTGCCCAACGCCGTACGACCTTCACCTCCGACATCAGGCGCAAGGTCTGCAGCAGTTCCGCGACCCGTCGCTTCTGCTCGGGATGCTCGCTACTCGCTGGCTTTTCCACCAAGGCTATGGCACCCGCTTCATAGACGCGGAATGCGGTCGCCACGGCGTGGACATCGGTGACCGCCGAACACATCACGATGGGAACCGGCCGTGTTTCCATGATGCTCCGCGCGGTCTCGAACCCGTTTCCGTCCATGTGGATGTCCATCAGCACCACATCCGGCGGAGTGGCCTGTACGAAGGCGACCGCCTGATCGCCTTGTCCGATGGCGCCGGCCACGCGCAGTGCCGGATCCTGTCCGATCAGATGAGTCAGGGCCATCCTGGCCGCTTTGGAGTCGTCCACGATCAGGACGTCGATGAGACGTTCGTTCACGAAGGCTCCCGGGTTCCGGCAAGCCGGCGCACGACATCCAGCAATTCGCGCTGGTCAAAGCTGCCCTTGGCAATATAGGCATTCGCACCTACGTCGATACCGCGCTCGCGATCCTCTCGCCGAGACAGCGCAGTCACCAGGACCACCGGCAGTTCGGCAAGCTTTTGGTCCGCGCGGATGCGGATGGTCAGGTCGAAACCGTTGAGGCGAGGCATCTCGACGTCGGACACCAGCAGATCGAATGGCTCGCTACGCAGCGCCGTAAAGGCTTCCACGCCATCGGCCACAGCCGTTACCTCGCAGCCAGCGGATTCGAGGATGCTCTTGAGCAGCAGTCGCGAGGTAATCGAGTCTTCGGCAAGGAGGACCCGCTGCGCGATTGGTCGGCCGCCCTGCATGGTCGCGGCCGGCCGCTTCGGCTCCTGCCCAGCGATTTGCCTGGCGGACTTGAGCAGATCGACCACATTGAGGATCGGAACCGGTTTGCCCGAGGCCAGCACCGTAGCCCCCGCAATGTTGCGCACACGCACCAGTGGTCTCTTCAGGCGCTTGACCAGAATCTCCTCGTCTTGCTGGAACCCGTCGATGACAAGCGCAAGGCGCCGTTGCTCGGCGCCGACCACTACGACCGTCATGGATTCGGTAGGCGACGAGTGCACGGGCAAGCCCAGCAGCTCGTGCAGGCGGGCGAGGGCCACGACCTGCCCGTCGAGTGAGAGCGTCTCGCACCCACCGACGGTGTGGATGCTGGCGCGAGGCACCCGTAATACGCGTTCGACGTGCGCGCTGGGAAGGACGAACGTCTGGTCGCCCGCTTCCACAAACAACCCACGCAGCGTCGCTACGCTTTGTGGCAGCACGATCCGAAAGCACGCCCCGCGCGGCGCGCGGTTTTCAATCTCGACTCGCCCGCCGAGCCTTTCGACCTGCTCGCGCACGATCGTAAGTCCCAGGCCACGCCCGGAAATTTCAGTGATGATCGGGCTGGTGGTGACATCGGACCGGAACGCCAGCTCCAAGGCCTGCCGCTCGTCCAGCGCCGCGGCAACGTCCTCGGACACGATACCCGACCGCACAGCCGCCTCGCGGAGCCGATCCAGATCCAATCCGGCGCCATCGTCCTCGACCTCAATACCGATTTCGTTGCCAGGCAGCAGGCGGACTTCCACACGCAAAGTCGCAAGTGGCGGTTTGCCGGCGGCCTGCCGCTTGGCTGGCAACTCGATACCGTGATCCAGGGCGTTGCGCAGCAGATGCACTAATGGATCACGCAGTAACTCGATCATGCGCTTGTCCAGATGCACGTCCTTGCCGACGATCTGCAGATCGACCTGTTTTCCCTGGTCGCGCGCAAGGTCGCGCACCAGCTTGGGGAGTGTCTCGGCCAGCACTGCAAATGGCAGCATCAGCAAGGTCTTGGAATCGTCCAGCAATTCATCGATCTGCCTGCCAGCGAGGTGACTGTCGCGCACAGCCGACCGCGTGATGGCGCGGACCCCACCCTCCAGCGAATGCACATAACCGTAGCTCCAATCAAGGAGCTCCAGCGCCTTGGCCGCCGACTTCGCTTGAGCGCAAAGATCGGGATCAGCCGAAGTGGCAAGGCCTCGAAGCCGGCGCAGCGCTGGCTGTGCGGCCAGCCAACGCTTGGACCACTGGTCAAAGCGTGATTCCAGCCGACGCAGATCTTCGGCACGCTCGGCCTGCGCCCGCTTGACCGTCAGCAGTTCTTCCGCCGCCTGTAACACGCGGTCCAGGCGCGAAGTCTGGATACGAACAGTGTCAGCCACCGCGAGCGCTGGTCTCTCGTCCGCGAGCACGGAGGGTGGTTCGTCGGTTGGCTTGTCGCCATTGCCTACGCGCAGAGACAGCCCCGGCCCGGCGGCGGGCTCCGCCCGGCTGATTGCCTGCAGCTGAGTCAACACCAACGACACTGCGTCGGGAGAGGAGCCTGGCGTCATGCTGCCTCCCGCATCCACGTGGGCACCCACCAGGTCAAAGGCGCTGTGCAGCACGTCGAGGTTGTCGGCGGACAAGACCCGATCGCGCCGTTTGCACAACGCAAAGATGTCCTCGATGGCCTGACAAAGAGTTTCTATCCGCGGAAAGCTGGCGGCCCGTGCCGCGCCCTTCAGGCTGTGCGTGTGCCGGAAAACGATCTCAAGTTGTCGTCCACGCTCACCCGGCGAACCAGCCTTTTCGAGCGCCAACAGGCCAGAGCCGACGGCGAGCAGATGGTCACGTGCCTCCACCATGAAGGCGGCTCGCAAGCGTTGCAGGAACCCGGCTTCGTGTGCGCTCATGGCAGGCTACAGCCGGTAATCGGCAGTGAGCTGCTTGAGCTTTTCGCCAAGCAGCTTGATGCCATGCGCCGCCGTTTCCATCTGCTTGGCACTGTCCACGTTTTGATTGCTCGCCAGCTTGATGCTTTCCATCGCCGTAGCCACCTGGTCGACGCCAACCAGTTGTTGCTGGCTTGACGCCGCAATCTGCACCGCAGCCTGAGACGCCTCGCTGACGCTGCTGGCAAGTGCCTGGATGGACTGGCCGGCCTGCGCGGATTGCCGCACACCTTCGGCTACGGCATGACTACCCTGTTCGGTCGCCATTACCGCGGCGTTGGTGGCTTGTTGGATGTCACCAAGAAGGCTGCGTACCTGAGCCGTTGCTTGACGCGACTGCTCAGCCAGGTTCCTGACCTCCTGCGCAACGACCGCGAAACCCTTGCCGTGCTCGCCGGCCTTGGCCGCTTCGATCGAAGCGTTCACGGCCAGCAGCTTGGATTGGCCGGTCAGATCGTCGACCGTGGCGACGATCTGACCCACCGCCTGGCTCTGTTCGCTCAGCCGCACCATGCTGTCGGCGATCAGCTCCATCTGCTGCTGGATACGCGCCATGCCTGCCGCCGCATCATCGATAGCCTTGCGGCCCTGTTCTGAGACGGATGACACCCGGAGCGCGGATTCGGAAACTGCGCGCGCTTTTTCGCTCGACATGTGCGCCGTCTGCCGGACCTCCTCCACCGTGGTCGTGGTTTCGCTCACCGCAGCGGCAGTCTGGGTAGCGCTGGCAGCGAGCTGGCTTGTCGAAGTGGAGATCTCGCTTGCCGAGCTGCTCAGTACATTGATGCCTTCATGCAGGTCGCTGGTCAGGCTGCGCAGGTTATGGACCATCGCCGCAAACGCTTTGCCCAGCATGTCACGCTCGGATTGCGGTTCGATGTTGACGCGCAGATCGCTCTCAGAAATGCTTTGTGCCACCAAGGCCATCTGCCGCAAGGCGCGACTCATGCGTCCAAACGCCTGGTGCAGCAGCCCGACTTCATCGCTGCGGGCCATGTCATCGTGTTCCGGCGGCAGGTCGCCAACCGCAATCCGTTCCGCCGCAGCAGTCAGTGACCGCAACGGCCCTGCAATGCTGCGGGTCAGTAGCCAACCCACCAGCACAGCCATGAATATCGCCAGCAGGCCAACCACGGCAAACGTGTCGCGGGCCTGCTTGGCCTCATCCGTGCCGATGGCCAGGGCCTGGTCGGAGAGTTGGAGGCCGAGCTTGTGCAATCCGAGGTAACGGTTGTTCTGCTCGCCTAGCGAGATGCTGCGCGCTGCATCCAGCTGTTCCTTGTGCAGTAGCGCCAGCACCTGGTTGTCACGAACTTGCGCGTACGCCGCATACTGGTCTTCAAACTTGGCAATCACGGCCTGCAGACCAGGCTCTCCCTGGCCCAGATCACGCATGCTGCGAAGGTGTACGGCGGCCTGCCTGGCATTCTCGGCCGCCTCGTTGAACAGGCTGTTGCGCGTCGTCGCGTCACCCACAGCAAGCAAAGTCAGCACCAGAGCTCGATCAGC
>DASRUB010000153.1:0-8134 GCA_035655635.1 Rhodanobacter sp.
AAAGCGCCCCCTTCCGCCCTTCGGGCACCTTCCCCCGCTGCGCGGGGACAAGATGGCAGGATTGCCATCTTGAGCAGCAACGCTGCCCGAAGGGCTGATGCCATGGATGGCATCAGTTCAAGCAAGAGCACTATTCACAGCCTCTCAGAGCGCGTTGTCGGCTTCCAGATGGTAGTTCGTGGCCACCTCGACTTCGTCCTTCGAGCCCAGGAACACCGGCACGCGCTGGTGCAGGCCGGTCGGTTGCAGCTCCATGATCCGCTGCCGGCCGGTGGTCGCCGCGCCGCCGGCCTGCTCGACGATGAAGGCCATCGGGTTGGCCTCGTACATGATGCGCAGCTTGCCGCCCTGCTTCGCGATCCTGGCATCCAGCGGGTAATAGAACACGCCGCCGCGGGTCACGATGCGGTGCACGTCGGCGACCATCGAGGCGACCCAGCGCATGTTGAAATCCTTGCCGCGCGGCCCGGTGGTGCCGGCCAGCAGTTCGCCGACGTAACGTTGCATCGGCGCCTGCCAGTGGCGCTGGTTGGACATGTTGATGGCGAACTCGGCAGTCCTCTGTGGAATGCGGATGCCGCGCCGGCTCAGCACGAAACTGCCCACTTCGCGATCCAGCGTGAACTCGTGGCTGCCATGGCCGAAGGTCAGCACCAGCACGGTGGCCGGGCCATACACCACATAGCCGGCCGCCAGCTGTTCGGTGCCCGGCTGCAGGAAGTGTTCGGCCTTCGGTTCGGTCACGCCGTTCGGGCAGCGCAATACCGAGAAGATCGTGCCGACCGAGATGTTCACGTCGATGTTGGAGGAACCGTCCAGCGGATCGAACAGCAGCAGGTGGTTGCCCTTGGGGTACCCGTCGGGTATCTGCTGCGGATCTTCCATTTCCTCCGAAGCGCAGGCGGCGAGGTGGCCGCCCCAGGCATTGGCTTCGAGCAGGATTTCATTGGAAATCACGTCCAGCTTCTTCTGCGCCTCGCCCTGCACGTTGATGCTCTGCGTACCGTCAGTGCCGGCCATGCCAAGCACGTCACCGAGCGCGCCCTTGCTGGTGGCTACCGCGATGCGCTTGCAGGCGCGTGCCACCACCTCGATCAGCAACGAAAGTTCGGCATTGATGTGGCCGGCGCGGCGTTCCTCGATCAGGAACTGGATCAGCGAGATGGGCTTCATGTCAGGTCCATGGCAGAAGGAACGCCTATTGTCGCATTTGTCTGCCTGTAGGAGCCCACCCTGTGGGCGATGCTTCTCGCGATCGGACAAGAGCATCGCCACACAAGGTTGGCTCCTACAAAAATGCGCCGAACCATGCCGGCTGCTGACAGCACGTTGGCAGCAGGGGGCAGGCAAGCTGACCCTCCATAGCGGAGGGACACGACATGCGTGACACGATTTTCTTCCTGGTGTTCGACGGCTTCGCCGATTGGCAGTGCGCGTTGGCGTTGTGCGAGATCCGTCGCCCCGGCGACTGGCAGGTGCGGACGGTGGGCTTTTCGCCGGATGCGGTGCATTCGATGGGCGGCTTGTGCGTGCAGCCCGACTTGATGCTGGACGAAATCGATCCGGCCGGCGCGGCGTTGCTGATCGTGCCCGGCGGCCATCTCTGGCAGCGCGGCGAGGGCGAGCCGGCGGTGGCGGCGATCCGCCAGTTGCATGCGGCCGGTGCGCCGGTGGCCGCCATTGACAGCGGCGTGCTGGCGCTGGCCCGCGCTGGCTTGCTCGATCACTGCCGGCACAGCGGCAACTGGCCCGGCCAGATCGGCGCCCAGGTGCCGGGTTATACCGGTGCCGAACAGTACGACTGCGAGGTGCTGGCGGTGAGCGACGGCGGCGTGATCACCGCCAGCCACCTGGGCAGCGTGGAATTCGCCCGCGAAGTGATCCGCACGCTGGACCTGTACAGCCCCAGCGATCGCGAACACTGGTACCGCCTGTTCAAACACGCCCAGCTGCCGCCGTGGTGCGTCGGCGAAGCCGTGGCCGCGTGAGGAGAAAAACATGATTTCGATCCTGCAACGTATCCTGACGGCGTATCGCCCGCTCTACCTGCATGGCCTGCTGCTGGACGGGCAATACAGACTGCCCATGGCCGATCAGCCGACCGGCCCGGCGATATCAGCGAACCGATCGCGCCGGCGCAGCCTGCTGGCCGCGCTGACCGGCTTGTCGCACCACCTCTTCCATCACCGGAGCAAATCATGAGCCAGCCACGCGTTACCTTCTTCCATGCGCCGCAAAGCCGCTCCGGCGGCACCCGTGCCCTGTTCGAGGAACTCGGCGTCGATTACGACCTGCACGTGCTCAACCTCAAGACCGGCGAGCAGCGTGAACCGGCGTACCTGGCGATCAACCCGATGGGCAAGGTGCCAGCGATCCGCCACGGCGACGCGCTGATCACCGAGCAGCCGGCGGTGTTCATGTACCTGGCCGACCTCTATCCCGAGGCGAAGCTGGCACCGCCGATCGGCGATCCGCTGCGCGGCCCGTACCTGCGCTGGCTGGTGTTCTACGGTTCGTGCTTCGAGCCAGCGGTGATCGACAAGTCGATGCAGCGCGAGCCCGCAGCGCCCTCGACCTGCGGCTACGGCGATTACGGCACCATGCTGAAGACGCTCACTGACCAGCTCGAAAAAGGCCCGTACCTGCTGGGCGACACCTTCAGCGCCGCCGACGTGCTGTGGGGCACCGCGCTGAACTGGACCACCATGTTCAAACTGGTGCCGGAACTGCCGGTGATCCGCGCCTATATCGACCGCGTGCTGGCGCGCCCGGCGCTGCAGCGTGCCGCGGCGAAGGATGCCGAACTGGTGGCCGCGCAAACGGCATGACGAGATGAGTCGTGACGTTCGACGCTGTTCGCCATCGTCGATCCCGGCGATGATGCGCGGATGCGTCGAGCCGATCGCCTGTTTCTCATCATCCACGCCCTGCGCGGCCGGCGTACCGCGCTGCAGGCGCGCTCGCTGGCGCAGACCCTGGGCGTGTCGCTGCGCACGGTGTATCGCGATGTCGCCGACCTGCAGTTGTCCGGCGTGCCGATCGAGGGCGAGGCTGGGGTCGGCTACGTGCTGCGCAAGGGTTCGGATATCCCGCCGCTGATGTTCAACGCCAACGAGCTTGAAGCGCTGGTGGTCGGTTCGCGTTTCGTGCGCGCATTCGCCGGCACGCAGCTGGCCGAAAGCGCGCAGTCCGCCCTGCTCAAGATCGAGGCGGTGCTGCCGCCCGAATTGCGCGAGCGGGCCGCGCGTACACGGATCTTCGCGCCGGTATGGCGCGACCAGCACCGAGAGGATTTCGCCGCGCTGATCGACCGGTTGCATGCAGCCATCGTCGGCAACCAGGTGCTGCAACTGGCGTATCGCGACGAAGGCGGCCGCACCAGCACGCGCGAGATCGAGCCGCTGTGCCTGTCGTTCTGGGGTGGCAAGTGGACGCTGGGTGCGTGGTGCCGGCTGCGCTGCGACTTCCGCAATTTCCGGCCGGACCGGATCGACACAAGCGTGCCCAGCGGCGAGTGTTTTGTCGAAACCGACGAACACAGTCTGGCCGCCTATCTGCGCGCGGTCGGCGTCGGCAAACTCGATCTGGGCTGAGAGGTTGTGAAAATATAGGAGGCCCAGGAGCCTGTCGGGCTTTGGTTGGTCGAGTCGAGAATTCGGGTGTGCGAGGACAGATCTCTGACGATTTGCCGGTCCATAGTGGTGCTATGGACCAAGAATCGGCGGGGATATGGACCGCGCAGGCGGATTCGCAGACCGGCCAACCAAAGTCCGACAGGCTCCTAGGCTTTTGCTTCCCCGCGCAGCGGGGGAAGCTGCCCGGAGGGCTGAAGGGGGCGCTTTCGCCGTGCAACAGCACGATCAAGAGCACCCCCATCCGCCTTCGGCACCTTCCCCCGCTTCGCAGGGGAAGGAAAATTCCGCTTCGTACTAGCCCGTCGATTTTTTTCACAAGCTCTGAGCGCGTCGATATCGCCCCCGGCGTGTTCAAGCGGGCGATGACGCAGTACGCTGGCCGTCTCCCCCCGCTGCCCGCGGCGTGCATTCCCCGTCCTCCGTGTGGTTGACGATGGCGTCGCCCGACTACAAGGAACCCGCTTGAACAAGACCCTGATGATCGCCCGGCTGGCCTCGCTCGTGTTCGTCATCGGCGTGACCCCGCTGTATGCGCAAACCGCGACACCTGCAGCGTCGGGCAGCGAAGCCGGTGTCGGCGCGGATGCGCGCTTCACCAGGATCTACACCACCGAATGGGCCTGGCGCAACGGTCGCGCCGGGGTCAGCGCTTCGGGCGAATCGCAGCCGGACAACGGCCGGCTCGACGACGTCGACGCAGCCAGCCAGCAGCGACGCCTGGAGTATTGGCAGCGCGTGCTCAAGCAACTCGATGGCATCGACGTGGCGCAGTTGTCGGCAACCAACCGGGTCAACTTCGAGGTTTATCGCGCACAGATCAGCGACCTGCTGGCGGACCAGAAATTCAAGACCTGGCAAATGCCGTTCAACAGCGACTCGGCGTTCTGGTCGGACATTGGCTATGAGCTGGGCGGTGATCATCTGCGCAGCGCGGGCGACTACCGCAAATACCTCGATCGGCTGGGGCAGATCCCCGCGTATTTCGACCAGGAGATCGCCAACATGCGGCTCGGCCTCGAGCGCGGCTTCAGCGTGCCGCGCGAGGTGCTGAAGGGGCGCGATGTGTCGATCGCTGCGGTTGCCGATCTGAAGGACCCAACCCAGAGCAGTTTCTACGCGCCGTTCAAGCACCTGCCTGACTCGATCCCCGCCGACCAGGCGCAGGCGCTGCAAGGCCAGGCGCTGCAGCACATCCGCGACGAGGTGATTCCGGCCTACGCCAAGCTGCTGAAATTCTTCCACGACGAGTACGTGCCGCAGGCACGCACCACGCTGGCCGCCGAGGCCATGTCCGATGGCAAGGCGTTCTACCGTCAGCAGATCCGCGAGTACACCACGCTCGACCTCAGTCCCGACCATATCCACCAGATCGGCCTGGAGCAGGTGGCAAAGATTCACGCGCAGATGCTCGAGGTGATGAAGGACACCGGCTTCAAGGGCGACTTTCCCGCCTTCCTGGCGTTCCTGCGCAGTGATCCGCAGTTCTATGCCAAGACCCCGCAGGAGCTGCTCGACAAGAGCGCCTGGGTGGCCAAGGAAGTGGACGGCCAGATGTCGAAATTCTTTGGCCATCTGCCGCGTGCACGCTTCACCATCGAGCCGGTGCCGGCCGACATCGCGCCGTACTACACCTCCGGTCGCGGCGGTCCGGATGTGTACCTGGTCAACACCTACGATCTGAAATCGCGGCCGCTGTACAACATGCCCGCGCTGACCCTGCACGAGTCCTATCCCGGACATGCGCTGCAGCTTGAACTGGCGGCGGAACGGCATGGTCAGCCGGCATTCCGTCGCAACGGCTACATCTCCGCCTATGGCGAGGGTTGGGGTTTGTACTCTGAATACCTCGGCAACGAGATGGGCATCTACAAGACGCCGTACCAGAAGTTTGGTTTCCTCACCTACCAGATGTGGCGAGCCTGCCGTCTGGTGGTGGATACCGGCATCCATCACCTGGGCTGGACGCGGCAACGAGCGATCGACTACCTGACCAGCAACACCGCGCTGTCCGATCGCGAGATCGCCAACGAAGTGGATCGCTACATCAGCTGGCCCGGCCAGGCGCTGTCGTACGAGCTGGGCTACCTGAAAATCCGCGAGCTGCGCGCCAGGGCGGAGCACGCGCTGGGTCCGAAATTCGATATCCGCCACTTCCACGACACCGTGCTCTCGACCGGTTCGGTACCGCTGCCGGTGCTCGACAAGCGCATCGAGCATTTCATCGCCGATGGTGGCCCGGAGCCGGATTTCGGCTGCGATTGCGCGAAGGGAAAGGGCGGTTCAGGGCATTGAACGCCGCGCAGCGGCTCGCTGGCTTTTACTTTATTCGTGGAGTATTATTGAAAATAACTTCATAGGGAGAGTAAGCCCATGAGTGCACATTCGACCCGCATTGCCGAAGTCGCGCCTCGTTACGTGGCGCCGGAGTCGCTTGCCGATCCAGCACTGCGCGCGTTCTTCAAGCTCGCCGAACACTGGAAGTTGCGCATCGCCGACCAGCGCCGGTTGCTTGGCGACCCGCCGGAATCGACCTTCTACAAGTGGAAGCGCCAGCAGGGTGGTGCGCTCGGTCGCGATACGCTGGAACGGATCAGCTATCTGCTAGGCATCTGGAAGTCGCTGCAGATCCTGTTTCCCGATCCAGCCCAGGCCGACGCGTGGCTGCACAAGCCGAATGCGGCGGCGCTGTTTGGCGGCCACTCCGCGCTGGAACGCATGCTGTCGGGCAACGTCGCCGACCTGTATGTGGTGCGCCAGTATCTGGATGCTCAGCGCGGTTGAGCGGCGCCGCGCTGCGTGTCGCACGGCGCGATACGTTCACCAGCGATGCTGCACCGCCCTTGTAGGAGCGCCCTGTGCGCGATGCTTTTGCGACACGTGATGAAGAGCATCGCGCACTTCGGTGCGCTCCACAAGGGGATGCGCAGCCCATGGAAACCCGATGCCACCCCAGCTACCTCCCGTCAAACGCATCCGCTGGGCCCACGCCTACCGCATCGTGCCCAGCCGCTTCCCGCCGATCGGCGTGTACGACCGCATCGCCGACCCAGCCGATCTCGACGCAGTGTTCGCGATCGAGGCGTTGACCAATCCGCGTCTGCGCGAGGAATCCGGCGCACTGAAGCTGGTGCCGAAGGAGCATCGCATCAGCGGCCCGGGATCCACTCCGGTGATGGCCGCATTCACCCATCTCAACCCGGAAGGCAGCCGCTTTTCCGATGGTACGTGGGGTGTGTTCTACGCCGCGCACAGCGTGGCCACCGCCGTCGAGGAAACCGTGTACCACCGCGAACGCTTCCTCGCCGCCACCGCCGAGCCGGCGTGCGACATCCAGATGCGCTGCTATCGCACCAGCATCGACAGCCGTCTGCACGACATTCGCGGCGGCTGGATCGCGGCGCACGATCCGGAACGTTACGTCGCCAGCGTGGCGCTGGCACGGGAACTGCGCGCCGTCGATTCCAACGGCATCGTCTACGACAGCGCTCGCCATCACGGCGGCGAATGTCTCGCCGCATTCCACCCCGACGTGGTCGCGCCGTGCGTGCAGGCGCAGCACCTGGTCTATCGCTGGGACGGTGCGCGCATCGTGCAGGTGCTGACGGTGTCGGAGCTGATGCGGCCGGGTCGACCCACAGACAGGCCCGGATTGAGGTGAGCCGATGAAGTCCCTGCGCAACCTGCTGCTGTTCATGCTGCTGTGTCCCCTGCTGGTGACTGCGCGCGGCAGCGGCGACAACGATCACGCGCAATGGAAAACGGATATCGCCGCCTTTCAGGCCGAAGACCGGGTACATCCACCGCCGGACGGGGCCGTGCTGTTCATCGGCAGCTCGTCGATCCGTTTCTGGAACACGCTGGCGACGGATTTTCCCGGCGTGCGCACGCTCAACCGCGGCTTCGGCGGTTCCGAGATCGCCGACGCCACCTTCTTCGCCGACCGCATCGTGGCGCCGTACCACCCGCGCGCGATCGTGATGTATGCCGGCGACAACGATCTGCAGGACGGCGACAGCCCGGCGCAGGTGCGCGACGACTTCGCCGCTTTCGTGCGCGAGGCGCGCTCGTTCGATCCCGGCGTGCCGATCGCCTTCATCGCGATCAAGCCCAGCGTGGCACGCAAGGCACTGCTGCCCAAGATCCGCGCGGCAAATGCACTGGTTCGCGAGTACGCGGCTGGCCAGCAAGGGGTCGCCTACCTGGACGTCTTTACGCCGATGCTCGGGCGGGACGGACAACCGCGATCGCAGTGGTTTCTTGCCGACGGCCTGCACATGAACCGCAAGGGCTACGCGTTGTGGATCGGTGTGGTGAAGCACTGGCTGGACACCACGCTGCGCTAGTCGAGCGGCTCAGGTATCCGCGTTGGTCGCCCAGCCCACGCGATCGCCGCGAGTGAACACGCGATCACCTTCCAGTACATCGCCGGCCGCGTGCGCGGGCAACTCATGCAGCCTGGCGTAGATCGGCGTGAAGTCCGGATGGGTCGCTTCGAACAA
>DASRUB010000154.1:0-11512 GCA_035655635.1 Rhodanobacter sp.
GTTCCCGAACCCGGACTTCGATGCCAAGGCCGCCAAGGCCTGGGATCCGGTGCGCTACTACACCGATCCTTCCTACTACAACCGCAAGGATCTGGTCCGCCCGTACCGGGTCGGCATGACCTGCGGCTTCTGCCATGTCGGACCGAGTCCGCTGAACCCGCCGGCCGATCCGGAGCACCCGGCATACGCCAATCTCAGTTCGTCGGTGGGCTCGCAATACATGTGGGTCGATCGTCTGTTCCTGTTCAACTCGAACAAGCCGGAGGGGCGCACGAATTTCTTTTACCAGCTGGTACACACCTATCGGCCGGGCACGATGGACACGTCCCTGGTCTCGACCGACAACATCAACAATCCACGCACGATGAACGCGCTCTACGACTTCGTGTCGCGGCTGGGACTGGGCAAGCGCCTGTGGCACGAAAAACTGGCCGGCGGCGAACGCGACAACAAGCAGCTCAACGACTTCGTCAGCAGCGGCCCGCTGACCGAGTTCTACACCCCACCGGACACGGTGCGCACGCCCCACATATTGAAGGACGGCGCCGATTCGGTCGGCTTGCTCGGCGCGCTCAATCGGGTCTACCTCAACATCGGCCTGTTCGGCGAGGAGTGGTTGCTGCATTTCAACCCGGTCATCGGTGGCAAGACGATTACGCCGATCCCGATTGCCACCGCGCAGAAGAATTCCGGCTATTGGCAAGCCACTGAAATGGGTACGCCGAACACGGCGCTGTTCTTCCTGAAGGCCGCGCAGCCGGATCATCTGAAGGATGCGCCCGGTAGCGCCGCGTACATGAGCGCCGATGCGGCAACGCTGGATCATGGCAAGCAGGTGTTCGCCGATACCTGCGCCCGTTGCCACTCGAGCAAGGCGCCGCGGCCGCCGGTCGACCTCGGCCTGAATCCAGACCAGTGCGCAGGCGCCGGTTACCTCGACTGCTTCAAGCACTGGTGGAAGTGGACCCAGACCGACGACTACAGGACGCAGATGCGCGCGATCGTCAAGGCGGACGACTTCCTGCAAGGCAACTACCTTTCCACCGACGCGCGCATTCCGGTAACCCTGCTGCGCACCAACGTGTGCAGCCCGCTGGCCACCAATGCGTTGGCCGGCAACATCTGGGACAACTTCTCGTCGCAGTCGTACAAGCAGCTGCCGTCGGTCGGCACGGTGACGCTCAGCGATCCCTTCACTGGCGAACCGATGCCTTATGCGATGCCGGCGGGCGGACGCGGCTACACGCGCGTGCCCTCGCTGATCGGACTGTGGTCCACGGCGCCGTTCCTGTTGAACAACACGGTCGGTCCGTTCTCCGGCGACCCCTCGGTCGCGGGTCGCATGAAGGTGTTCAACGCGTCGATCGAACAAATGCTGTGGCCGGAGAAGCGCGAGCGTGATGCTGTTCTCGGCGACAAGCTGCCCGGCAGCATCGACCGCACGACGCTGCGCAGCGAGATAGTCATTCCGGCCGGTTATGCCCCCGAGGCGCTGCAAGCGCTGCGCAGCCGGCTGCATCGCTGGTTGCCGTGGCTGGTTGGCGATGGCGACGACATCCTGATCGGGCCGATCCCGAAGGGCGTGCCGGTCGGACTGCTCGCCAACCTCAAGCTGCGCGCCGAGAGCACGGACCCGGCGGTCATCGCCGCCCATGTCCGCGACACCGGCGAGATGCTGCTCAAGCTCAAGCTGGACCTGGCCCAGGCTCCGGCAAACGCCAGTGACGAGGACCTGCGCGCCCGCTTCGCGAACCTGAAGGCACCGATGCTGCGCCTGAGCAAATGCCCGGACTTCGTCGTCAATCGCGGCCACTACTTCGGCACGGCGCAATTCAACCAGCAAGCGGGCTTGAGTGCGGACGAAAAAGCGTTCGGCCAGATACCGGAGTTGAGCGATGCGGACAAGCGCGCGCTGATCGAGTTTCTCAAGACGTTCTGATCTCCGGCAGCCGCCCCATGGACCGTACCGATGAGCTCACCTGGGACTACGTCATCGTCGGCTCCGGTGCCGGTGGCGGCACGCTGGCGGCGCGCCTCGCCGAGGCCGGCATGCGCGTGTTCCTGCTCGAAGCCGGCGGCGACCCGTGCACGACGGACGCGCAACGCCTGCCGGACGACTACGACGTGCCCGGCTTCCATCCCTTTGCCAGCGAGAATGCCGCGATGAGCTGGAGCTTCGAGGTCCGCCACTACGCCGAAGAGGATCGTCAAGCGCGCGATCCCAAGTACGACGCCGCGCGCGGCGGCGTGTTCTATCCGCGCGCGGCGGCGCTTGGCGGCTGCACCACGCACAACGCGATGATCTTCATGCCACCGCACGATTCCGATTGGAATCACATCGCGCAACTGACCGGCGACCGCTCCTGGCGTGCGTCGCGCATGCGCCGCCATGTCCGACGCGTCGAAGCCTGTCACCACCGCCCTGTATGGCGGGCGCTGCGCTGGCTCGGCATTGATCCGACCGGGCATGGCTGGAACGGTTGGTTGCATACCGAAAAGTCGATGCCGCTCGAGGCGCTGGGCGACGAAGAAATGGTACGAATGGTGGCTGAGTCCGCGCGCATCTTCGTGGATGCCCTGCCCAGGCCTCTTCTCAGCGTTCTGCGCTGGTTGCGTCGCCCGGGCGATCCCAATGCGCGGATCTGGGGACAAGGCAGCTTCGAGGGACTCTGCTACACCCCGCTGTCCACCGCAGGGCACCAGCGCACTGGCGCACGCGAGCGCGTGAAGCAGGCGGCAAGCGAGCACAAGGACTTTCTGCACGTCGAACTCGACGCCCTCGCGACCCGGGTGCTCTTCAACGAAGCGGGCGCGGCCTGCGGGGTCGAATACCTGAAGGGTGCGCGCCTGTACCGTGCGCATCCGGCTTGCAGCGCTTCGCCGGGTGAACGGCGCGAAGTGCGCGCGCGGCGCGAAGTGGTCCTGTGCGGTGGCGCTTTCAATACGCCACAGTTGCTGATGCTCTCCGGCATCGGTCCGGCCGCGCATCTGCGCGAGCACGGCATCCCCGTCAGGGTCGATCTGCCGGGCGTCGGCGGCAATCTCCAGGACCGCTATGAGGTGGCAGTGACGCACCGCATGCAACGAACGTGGACGGTGCTCGATGGCGCCCGTTTCGAGCGCGACGATCCGCTGTGGCAACGCTGGAGCGACTCGCGCAGGCAGGTTCCGCTGTGGCGGCGCTGGCGCAGACCGGACGCCGGCATGTACGGATCCAGTGGCGCGGCGATTGCGCTGATCCGTCGCTCGGCGCCTGCCCTGCCGGATCCCGACATTTTCTGCATGGCCTTGCCGACGCGGTTTGAGGGCTACGCGCACGGATACTCGCAGGTCATCCAGCAGCATCATGACTATCTGACTTGGGCGGTGCTGAAGGCGCACACGCTCAATCGCGCCGGCACGGTCCGGCTGCGCTCGGCCGACCCGCGCGATACGCCGCTGGTGAACTTCCGCTATTTCGAGGAAGGCAGCGACGCCACGGGCAACGACCTGCAGGCCGTCGTGCAGGCGATCCGGTTCCTGCGCCGGCTGACCGCACCGCTGATCGCCGGCGGTGTGATCGCCGAGGAGTGCGCGCCCGGGCCGGACGTCGAGAGCGACGCGGCCCTGGCCGACTACGTGCGCGACACCGCCTGGGGCCACCACGCCTCATGTTCCTGTCCGATCGGCGCCGTCAGCCAAGGCGGCGTGCTCGACAGCGCGTTCTCGGTGCATGGCGTGCGCGGCCTGCGGGTGGTCGACGCCTCGGTGTTCCCGCGGATCCCCGGAATCTTCGTCGCCGCGGCGGTCTACATGGTGGCCGAGAAGGCGGCTGAAGTGATGTTGCGTGATGCACAAAGAATGCCTGGATGAAGTGACGCTTGGTTGACCGCGGGAAACCGCCAAGGAGACTGTCATGTCGTACGACGTAACGAAATTGCTGGCCATGTCGCAAACGCAACTGGACGATCTGTTTCGCGCCAGTCCACCCGGCGACATTCCCGATGGCCCTGCCCAGGGCACGGCGATCATTGCCCCCGGCACCCGCTACTCCGAGTCCATTGCCGCGGTCATCAACCACTTTGGCTGGCAGGGAAAGGTGTTCGATGCCGCCAACGGCGTGTTGAAGAACAGCATCAGCATATTCCGGGTCGAGGCCATCGTCGCCAAGGTCTACAAGGGGCCTAGCTGGCTCGACGGCAAGGAATGCATCGTGCTCGACTACTCCGCGACCTCGCTGGTCGCGCACTGGATCCGCGACGAGATCCGCCTGATCGACACCGGTTTCTATCTGGGCAAGGTGTACTGGGGCAAGGAACGCCTGATCGACTTCTGCCTGAAGTTCAGACCGTGACGCCGCAGTCCGGTTTCATGGTGATGGCACCGCTCGCGGCCGGCCGCGAGGCCAGTTTGCGCGCGTTGCTGGACACGATGAACCGGGCTCCCGGCATGGCGGATCCGGATAACGCGGTCCTGCCGTTCGGCGCGTTTGCGCGCCTGCACTTCGCGCGATTCGTGCTGCTCGACGATCCCACCCTTGTCGATATCGAAGCGTACGGTCTCCAGCCACCCAAGACGCCGCTCTACTTCGTCTTCATGGGCGATTGCGACGGGCCGGCAACGCCGCTGCTCGCCGACATGGCGCAACGTGGGGCGGCCGGCCTGCGTAGCCTCTTTGCGCACTGCGAAGGCTTCGACACGAGCGGCGACCTGCTGGCCTGGATGCTCGCGCACGATGCTCCGGTGGCCGCCAATTATGTGAACTGGGTCGGACGGAGCGTGCTGCAGATACGCGAGGAAAGCGCGCTGCAACGCGCGCTGAGCGCGCGGGTGGTACGCACACCGCTGGCGTCGGGCGCTGAAGTGCAGGCGACCCGGCGTGCGCTGATGACCTTTGTCGAGCAGGAAAAGCAGGCCGGCCGACTCACACTGACCGCGCCAGAGCGCACGCCGCTCGGCTGGCGCGTCGCCAGCCTCGTCAACCTGGTTGCGGTGCCGCTGGTCGGGCTCATCGTGCTGCCTGTGCTGATCGTGCTGCTGCCGTGGTTCATCTACCTGCTGCGCACGCGCGAAACCAGCGACCCGGAGATCTGTCCGCGACCACAAACCGAAGCCCTGCAAGCGCTGCAGGAGCTGGAGGATCACGAGGTCTCGAACCAGTACACCGCGATCGGCACGCTGAAGCCGGGACTGTTTCGCCGCTCCCTGTTGAGCGTGCTGCTGGTGCTGGTCGACTATGCCTGCAGGCATGTCTTCACCCGCGGCCATCTCGCCCGCGTGCAGACGATTCACTTCGCGCGCTGGGTCTTCCTCGACGGCAAGCGCCGCGTCGTGTTTGCCAGCAACTACGACGGCGGTCATCAGGCCTACATGGACGACTTCATCAACAAGGTGGGCTGGGGTCTGAACCTGCTTTTCAGCAACGGCATCGGCTGGCCGCGCACGCGCTGGCTGATCCTGGGTGGGGCGCGCATCGAGCAGCGCTTCAAACGCTATCAACGACGGCATCAGCTGCCGACCCAGGTCTGGTACAAGGCCTATCCCGGCCTTGCCCTGGTCGATCTCAAGCGCAACCAACGCATTCGCGAAGGCCTGGAGCGCGCGCAGATGAGCGACGCGCAGGCACTGGCGTGGCTGAGGCTGCTATGAAAGCGCAGGTGCAAACGCATGCCGTTGATCGGGACGACATCCAGGGCCTGCTGCGGTCGGGCTACGGTCATCACACTGAAGCCTGTTTCCTGCTGCTGCGAATCAAGGATCGCGAGGCCGCGCGGGCGTGGCTGCTCGCCGCGCCGGTGACGAGCGCCGCGGTGTCCGAACGGCCTTCCGGCACCGATGCGTCGGCCGCAGCGGAATCGCTGCCGGAAACCGTGCTCCAGGTCGCCTTGAGCAGCGAAGGACTGCGCGTACTGGAGCTTGCCGACGACATCATTGAGGGCTTCGCGGCGGAATTCGTGTCCGGCATGGGCGGCGACGCGAACCAGACGCGCCGGCTCGGCGATGTGGGCGCCAGTGCGCCGGAACGGTGGCGGTGGGGGACTGGGCCGCGCGTGCCGCACGTGCTGGTGTTGCTGTACGCCTTGCCCGGCCACCTCGACGCGTGGCGCCACACGATCGAGCACCAATGCGTGGCCGGCTTCGACAGCCTGGCTTGCCTGGAGACCGCCAACGCGATCGACTTCGAGCCGTTCGGGTTCAGGGACGGCATCTCGCAGCCGAAGCTCGACTGGGACCGTCGGCACCCGGCGCGCGACCAGGACCAGTTGACCTACAGTAACCTGAGTTGTCTGGGCGAGTTCGTGCTGGGCTACCCCGACGAGTACGGCGACTACACCGATCGACCCTTGCTCGATGCGGGCGGCGACGCCCAGGCAGCGCTGCCGCGGGCCGAGGATGCGCCCGACAAGGCCGACCTCGGGCGCAACGGCAGCTACCTGGTCCTGCGCCAGCTGCAGCAGGACGTGCAGGGTTTCTGGAAATTCCTGGACAGCGCGGCAGGCGGCGATCCGGATCAGCGCGAGCGCCTGGCGGCAGCGATGGTGGGCCGCAGCTTGCAGGGTGTGCCGCTGGTCGAGTCGGGCGATGAAACCGATGCGCGCGATGCCGCCACGTCGAAGCCGGACCTGAATGCTTTCACCTACCAAGCCGATCCGCAGGGCTTGCGCTGCCCGCGCGGCGCGCACATCCGCCGCGCCAATCCGCGCAACGCCGACCTGCCTGCGGGTACACGCGGCATCGTCTCGCGCCTGATACGCACGTTGGGCTTCGACGCCGAAGCGCTGCAGCGGGACCTGGTCGCGTCCACGCGATTCCACCGCCTGTTGCGCCGCGGGCGCAAATACGGCGCCGCTTCGTTGGCGGAATCGTTGGCTGGCCCACCGGGCGCGGAGGCGGGGATTCACTTCATCTGTCTGGGCGCCAACCTCGCCCGCCAGTTCGAGTTCGTGCAGAACGCATGGATGACGGGAACGAAGTTCGATGGCCTGACCGCCGAGAGCGATCCGCTGCTGGGACCACGCCTCCCGGCGCCGGATGGAACGCGCACCGATGGCTATTCGATACCGCAGTCCGGCGGCCCTGACCGGTGCGTGGCCGGGCTGCCGCAGTTTGTCACCGTGGTGGGCGGCGCCTACTTCTTCCTGCCTGGCATTCGTGCCTTGCGTTACCTGGCCACGGCGCGCTGACGGAGGTTGCGATGAATTCGAACACGAGTCGCCCCATACCACTGCCCGATACCGGCTCAGCGCTACGAAACGGGCTGGCGCGGGCATCCACCAGGCTCATCCAATTCGAGCGCCGCATCGACCCGTTCCTGCGGCCGGCGTTCGACGCCGTGTTGCGCGACCCGATCGCGCGCCTGATGACGCACCTGATCAACCGCCGACGCCCCAACGAAGGCCTGGGGATCGCCGAGGAACGGCCGCTGCCCGACGAAGAGCAGTTTGTCGACTCGATCATCGCGAGTTTCCAGCAGCAGATGCGCCTGCTGTGGAAGCCCGGCGGCTTTGAACGCGGCGGCAACACCAAGACGCAAGGCACCGTGCGCGCCGAGTTCATCGTGCACGACGGCCTGCCTGCCGAATTGCGCCATGGCATCTACGCCGAGCCGAACAGCTACCGCGCGTGGGTGCGTTTTGCCGGGCCTGGTCCTTACGTCACGCCGGACATCGACGACGTCGGTTTCATGAGCATGTCCATCAAGCTGCTCGGCGTACCAGGACCGAAGCTGATGGCCGAGGAGACGTCCACCCAGGATTTGTTCGGCGTGTCCACGCCGACCTTCGTGACGCCGGACGTGCGCGCCAATGCGCAGCTGCAGATCGAAAGCGTGAAGAACGCGCAGATCTTTTATTTCATCAATTCCCATCGCTCACACCTGCTGGATCTCATCATGCAGGGGCTATGGACCAAGACGCAGAGCAGTCCATTCGAAGCGCCGTACTTCAGCTGCGTTCCTTATCTGCTGGGCGAAGGCCAGGCCATGCAGTATTCGTTCTGGCCGAAGACGCGCAAGCGCACGCGGATACCGCGACTGCCGCTGCGCCCGCCCGACGACTACCTGCGCAGCGCCATGGTGGCGGCACTGGATGCCGGCGACGTGGAGTTCGACGTCCGTCTGCAATTGCAAGCCGATCCGCATCTGATGCCGATCGAAAACGCTGGCGTGCTGTGGCCTGAGCGGTTGTCACCCCGCCTCTCGGTGGCGACCTTGCGCATTGCGCGCCAAAAGTTCGATTCACCGGGCCAGATGGACTTCGCCAAGCGCCTTTCCTACAACCCCTGGCACTGCATTGCCGAGCATCGCCCGCTGGGCAACCAGAGCCGGGCGCGCCGTCGGATGTATCTGGCTCTCTCCACGCTGCGACACCAAATGAATGCCGTGCCTCACTACGAGCCTACGGGTGACGAGGTGTTCGACTCATGACACCGAACGACTGTATCGCACAACGGATCGACGGACAGAACGCGCAGTGAGGGAAGAGGGGGTGTGGGACATCTTCATCGCGTGCGCCGTGGCTTCGCGCTATGGATTCCGCCCCGCAACCGTTCCCGCTGAACAACAACGCGTTGAGATCACGAAACACCACCAGCCACCGTCAGGAAGGAGAACGTTATGGTCGACTTTGTCATGTCTGTCCGGGGTGTTAGCGGGGGCGCGTTTGACGAGACAGTGGGGGCGACGCGATTTCTGATTGTCCCGGACAACGTGGATCCGGCACCGGTCAAAGAGCAGATCAAAAGGCCCGCCGACTGGTACGCGCAGGTCATCGCCAGCGGTAAATGGACCAATGATGACGGGAAGGCGCGAGGGGATATCCTCTTTATCGTGCATGGTTACAACATGTCCGTGGTCGAGGTCATGTCACGGCATCGCCAGATCAAACAAGGGTTGGCCGCGAACCATTTCAATGGCGTGGTCGTCTCCTTCGACTGGCCCTGTGGCACGGATGCACTCGCCTACCTGGTAGACCGCCACCGCGCCAAGATGACGGCATTCAAACTGGTTGACGATGGCATCTGGCAGTTGAGTGCCAGGCAGACGCCGGACTGCCCGATCAACATCCATGTCCTGGGGCACTCAACCGGTGCCTACGTCATTCGCGAAGCATTCGACGACGCTGATGATTCCCAGGTTCCCCACTCCGCGTGGCTAGTCAGCCAGATCCTGCTCGCCGCCGGCGACGTTTCCGTCGGCTCGATGAGCGAGGGTGATTCGGGCGCGCGCTCCATATACCAGCACTGCGTTCGCCTCACCAACTACTCGAACTCGAACGACGCCGTGCTGGACATATCGAATGTCAAGAGGGCTGGCATAGCGCCACGCGTGGGACGTATCGCCCTGCCGGACGATGCACCTGCGAATGCTTGCAACGTCGACTGCACCGAGTACTACGCGCTGTACGCCGGCGACCCGAGCATACCGATCGCCGATGGCCCCGAGACAGTCGACGGTGCGCAAAGCCACTCCTGGTACTTCGGAAATGCCATCTTCACCGTGGATCTGTTCCAGACCGTGATTGGCTTCCCGAGCAGCTCGCGAACCACGCGCGCCATGGGGCGTGACGGCAAGCTCCACCTGGTACGGCAGCCGGGCATGCCAGCAGTCTGACCTTCGACAGATTGGATTTTCCCGGAGAAACCCATGGCCATCACCCTCTTTGCGACACCGGGGAATCTCGCGGCAGAAATGCCGGAGGTTCTTCTAGCTATCTTTGTATTCCTCGCAACAATCCTGATCATGGCCCCCGTGACGAAGTTCTTGTATATCGGCTGGAGTGCGAAACGCGAAGACATCATGGACGGTCAGAGTGCCGACGCGAGACACAAGTATTTCGCAATGTTTCACCGCACCAAGCGCATCGACAAAGAAGACGCATTTAATAGATTTGATGAATTTTACATTCAATGGTACGGACGGAAACGGTACATTGCCGCCGCCACCCTCCTCCTTCTCGTAGGGTTTGTGTCGTCCTACGTGGGAATAAGTAGTGCGATGTACCTGAACGGATCTGTGGCCAAGGATCAGTCGCCGATGCTTCTCCCGCCTTTGGCTCTGTACGCGCTATCGGGTGGCTATCTCTGGGTCGTCAACGATTTGATCAGGAGATCAAGAAAGCTCGATCTTGCACCGTCAGACCTCTACTGGGGCGTGCTCCGCCTTGTTGTTGCCGTACCGCTGGGGTACGGCATGTCGTCATTTTTCCTCGACATCGAAAGCATCAGACACTTTATCGCCTTCTCCGCCGGTGCCTTTCCGCTAAGCGACATCCTGACAAACATACGAAAAATGTCGCTCACAAAATCCGGCCTCAAGATCCCGGATGGCATCGGCAACGACAATGTCATCAATCTGGTCGGCGTCAACGCGGATGTCGCTGAGAGGCTGGCCAACGAAGACATCACCACGATCACGCAGCTGGCCTACTGCGACCCCATACGCCTGACCATGCGCTCAAACCTCACGTTCAATTTTGTGACCGACTGTATGAATCAGGCCCTGGCGTGGGAATACATGGAAGACAGAATGAACAAGCTTCGCCCTCTCGGACTGCGTGGCGCGGTCGAAATTCGTCATCTCTATCACAGCATCGAGACGGGAACCGATGACGAGAAGACAGCAGCAAACAGCGTCCTTGATTGCGCTGCCAAGATTCTCGAACAAGACAGGATCACGCTGAAGATGGCTTTCTTCGAAATATCCGGGGACCCGTTCACGGCGTACCTGGAGAGCATCTGGACCGATGGTTAGGCCGGTCTCTGCCGAGCGCTGCCTTGTTTCTTCAAAAGGATCTGTCGATGAAGATCCGCGCTCTCGTCCCGCTCGTTGCTCTGAGCGTTTGTGGTACTCGCGGGTTGCGCGATCGTGACCTGCGACTCGTTCTTTGCGTATAGCTTCCGACCCGGACGCATCTGCAACGTCAACTGCAGTCGCGTCATCCGCGAAGGCGGCCCGCCGTCCGGTGCGCGCAGCGACATCGCGAGGCCAGAGGTCGGGCATCTCGTGTGGGCCGCGGCGACAGGGCCTATGGGAATTTGATGCGGCCCTGCGGACTGGGCATGACGTGCCGCCACCGCCAGCGCGGCGGCCAGCCTGTAACCGGATCGGTCACGGCTGGTATTTCTGTTTCACTTCTTCAGCAACGCCTTCGCCCGCTTCACCACGTTCTCGACGGTGAAGCCGAATTCGCGCAGCAGCACCTCGGCGGGCGCGGACGCGCCGAAATGGTCGATGCCCAACACGTCGCCATGATCGCCGACGTAGCGTCGCCAGCCCTGGGTGGCACCCATTTCCACGGCCAGCCGGGCGGTGACATCCGGAGGCAGTACGACATCGCGGTAGCTTTGCGGTTGTGCGTCGAACAGGTCCCAGCTCGGCATTGAAACGCAGCGCACGGAGACACCGTCAGCGTGCAGCTTGTCGGCGGCCTCCACCATCAGGCCGACTTCGGAACCGGTGGCAATCAGGATCAGCTTCGGCTTGCCGTCATCCGCTTCGCGCAGGATGTACGCGCCCTTGCGCAAACCGTCGGCG
>DASRUB010000155.1:0-8634 GCA_035655635.1 Rhodanobacter sp.
AGGCCTCGACGACCGCCGCCGCGCGGTCCGGCACGGCGTGTGGCAACGCCCAATGGAACGACATGGGTATACGGTAGTCGGTGACGCCGCAGGCATTCGCCCTGGTGGAAAGCGTGGCAGCAGACACTCCCAGGGCAGCGACCACCATCGCTGTTTGCAAACGGGTATTCATGGCAAGTCTCCATTGAGGTAGAGATGACCCGCCGCAGGCTTCTTTCAACCGGCAGCGGCCCGGAGAGGAGCATGCAATGCGCCGAGCCTGGATTCATGAGGGAACGGTAGGGAAATCGCGAGAAATCGCGCCAAACCCGCTTGATCGCTGGCGCCTTCCCGGTGTGATAATGCCGCGGTGAGCACCGGCAGACCTTCAGCACCTGCGACTGCAGTTGGCGTGTTTTCCTTCGCTGACGTGCGGGTGGACGTCGGCGCGCATCGTTTGACCCGCGCCGGGACAGAAGTCGGTCTCGAACCCAAGGCGTTCGCCGTGCTGGTCGAATTTATGATCCATCCGGATCAGATGCTCAGCCGCGACCAGTTGCTCGACGCCGTCTGGGGACACGTCTATGTCACCCAGGCAACCCTCAACCGCCTCGTCGTCCTGTTGCGACGGGCGCTGGGCGACGACATCCAGTCACCACGCTACATCCAGACCGTGCGTGGCCTGGGGTATCGCTTCATCGCCCGATTGACCAGCACGTCGGGCGCAGCACCACCCTCGTTAAGTTTTGCTCCGCCGGTACACGCCCGCTTGCCTGAGCGCACCGGCACGCTGATCGGGCGTGAGCGAGTGATCGTCGAACTCAAGGGGTTGCTCGGCAGTACGCGTCTGGTGACGGTCACCGGACCAGGCGGCATCGGAAAGACGCAAGCTGCACTGGAAACGGCGCGTGTGTGCGTGCAGGCATTTCCGGATGGCATCTGGTTGTTCGACTTCACCCTTTGCACAAACGGCGAAAGTCTGGAGCGCATGCTGGCGGACGCATTCGGCATTCGCGAAGGGCATGAAGGGGACAGTCTTCTCGAAAGGCTGATCGAGGTGCTGCGGACGCGCCGCGTTCTACTGCTGCTCGACAACTGCGAGCGAGTGGCCGAACCGCTCAGCCATCTCGTTGCGTCTTTGCTATCCCTATGTGCAGAGTTGCGCGTGATGGTAACTAGTCAGCAGTGCTTGCATTGCGCGGGCGAAACGATTTATTCACTGCCACCTTTGGAAGCGCCCGCGTCGGGGGCCTGGGCAACCGCCGAAGAAGTCGCGCGCCTGGTCATGGTGCCTGCCGTGCAACTGTTGCTGGAACGCTCGCGTTCGCTGGCTTCAGGGTTCATTTTGACACCGACGAATGCCAGCGCCGTAGCCGAGCTGTGCCGGCGCCTGGATGGGCTGCCGCTCGCGCTGGAACTGGCCGCGGCGCGGCTGCGCCTGTTGAGTCCCGAGCAATTGCTGCTGCGCATGCAGGACCGTTTCCAATGGCAGGCGGATGCGCCAGCCGGACGAACAGCCCATCACCAGACACTGGGCGCACTGATCGATTGGAGTTACGCGCTGCTGTCGGGGCGGGAGCAGGCACTGCTGTGCGCCATGGGTGTGTTCGCTGGCGGCTGGACGCTGCATGGCGCCATGGCCATCGGCGCGGCGTTCGGACTCGATGGCGAACAGACGCTGGATCTGCTGGGCGGACTGGTCGACAAGTCGCTGGTCACGGTCGATGCCAACATCAACCCGCCGCGTTACAGCCTGCTCGACAGCGTGCGATTGTTTGCCCTGGCGCAGCTTGGCAAGAGCGGTGACGAGGCCCGCGTCCGGCGGGCGCACCTGGCGCATTGCATCGACTTCACCGCACGCGTGGATGCGGAGGTGCGCGGCGAACGCCAGCAGCTTTGGGTCGGGCGTGTATTGCGCGAGAAGGCGAACCTGCAGGCAGCATTCGAGCATGCGATGACGCATGCGGATCTCGCCGACGACGCGATCACGCTTTGCTCCAACCTGTGCTGGTACTTCAGGATCCAGGGCGACTATCGCCAGGCGAACCAATGGATGGACCTGGCGTTGCGCAAATCCGATACGCAAGATCTGCATCGTGCGCGTGTGCTGATCGCCAACGGCATGGCTCATCACCATCGCCATGCCAGCCCCGCGACATCGCTGCTTCAGGAAGGTATCGCGCTGGCCACACAGCTGGGTGACGATGAGCTCGCCGCGTTTGGCCAGGGGATGCTTGCATTCGAGCATGCCATGCACGGCGACTTCGACGGCTCGGAACGCTGCGTGGAAGCCGCGCTGGCCGTCGCGGAAGCTCACGGTTCCGGCTGGTTGCGCTCGCTCGCGCTGCTGAGCCGCGGCATTGCCTGTGCGATGCGCGGTCAGCATCGCGAAGCCGAAGCATGGATGAGCGAAGCGGCCGAACTGACCTCGGCTCGTGGCAATGACACCTTCCACCACGGGTATGTGCTGATCAATCGGGCGTTACAGAGATTCCAGCTCGGGGATGTGCGGGGGGCGGCCAGCGACTGGCTGCGCATGCTCGAGCTGAGCATCGGGCTGCAGAATCGGCGCGGCGTTGCCGGCACCCTCGAAGGCGCAGCCTATCTGGTGCTGGGGCAAGGCGATGCCGACTGCGCGGCGCGGCTGCTCGCCGCCGCCGCGCGCGTGCGCGACCTGACCGGTTCGCCACTGTTTCCGCAATGGTACGTTGCCCATGCCAAGGCCGAAGCAAGTGCACGTGAAATCCTGGGCGAGGCGTTCAAGGACGGGCAGAAGCAGGGTGCCGAAGCGCGGATCGAGGATGTGGTCGAACTGACGCGATCACGCCTGGTCGAACTCGCCGCCTTGCACGTTGTTGAAACAACCGGCTAGTCGCCGCGTACCGGCAGAAACAACCCGGCGGGGTCATATTTTCGGCGCACGTCCTTGAGGCGCTCGCGCGTGGCGGCATCGTGCGTCTGTGCCTGCCAGTCGCCGACTTCCCCGGCGAAATTCGCCTGCATGCCGGCGCGCGCCCAGGGGGCGAGCGACGACCGCAAATCGCGCACCCACTCGCGTACGCCCGCGAATTTTTCCACAGTCGCGGTATGGCCGATCGCGTTGATGAAAAAAGGCGCATCGCGATGCACGAACGCGTCGGCATCAGTCCGTCCGGCAGCGACCACACCGCCCAGGTGATGCACATGCACTTCGCACAAGGGATCAGGCGGCGTGGATGCATGAGCGACCAGTGCATCGATCAGCTCGTCGTCGAACGCATCGAAGATCGAGGTCGCCCAGTAGTAGCGATCGCCGGCCGGTGCATGTGCGTCGAACGATTGCTGCCAGGCCGCATACGGCATCACGCCGCCAACCTTGCCCAGCGGTTGCCCGAAACCGGTGAGCGGCGCGAGTGCATGCTCACCGCGCGCGGGATCGCCACTCCAGCAGTAGGCCAGTGCAACGACGCGTTGACCATGCACGTGTACCGGCAGGAACGGCGCCGGCGGTGCCAGCGTGAACACCAGCATGAAGGTGCCCTGCTCCGGCGTCGTCGGGGTGAATTCGCGAAACGCACGCAGCAGCGCGGGCGCTGCCTCGATCGGATGGAAGACGGCGCCGGCAAGCACCTCGCTGATGGGGTGCAGCCGAAAAACGAAGCGCGTCACCACACCAAGTCCGCCGGCGCCGCCGCGCAATGCCCAGAACAGATCAGCGTGCTGGTCGGCGCTGGCGACCACGCAGCGGCCATCCGCCAGGACGACGTCGGCCGAGATCAGATTGTCGATCGCCAGACCGCAATGCCGCATCAGCCAACCGACGCCGCCGCCCAGCGTCAAGCCACCGACGCCGGTGCTCGAAACGAAACCTCCGGTGGTGGCAAGCCCATGCGGTTGCGTCGCGGCATCCACGTCGCGCCACAGCGCACCGCCTTCAACTCGCGCGACACGCGCCGGCGCATCGATTTCCACACGGCTCATGGCACCGAGATCCAGCATCAAGGCACCGTCACGCACGGCCAGACCCGCAACATTGTGTCCGCCACCGCGTATCGTGAGCGGAAGGTGTTCCATGGCTGCGAATTTGACCGCGATACTGACGTCTTCCGCGTCCGCGCAACGCGCAATGGCCAACGGCCGGCGATCAATGGCACCGTTCCACACGCGCCGGCGTTCTTCGTAATCCGGATGGCCTGGAAGCAACAGCGAGCCGCGCATGGCGTCAGCCAGTGGCTGCAAGGCTTGCGTTCCGAAACGGCTTGATTCGGTACCCATCATCGCTCTCCATTCAACGTGACAGATTGATTCTCGCAACAAAGCTCAAGCTGGATAGCCCGGTCGAAAGCCCCCTATCGGCCGTCGCTCGACGCTGTCGGCTGCAGCGGGTTCATCCTGCTCGCTGCGCCGGCGTTTTGTCATGAGAATACGGTGAGGATTTGGTAATGTGCAGGTTCAGTCGATCGAAGTGTCAAGGCGGATCTCGCGGTTTGAGGATCACGGTGCCGGGCGCACCAGCTGCTGGAACCCGTCGGGCGACCCGTCGGCAAATTGTTCGGTCAGCATGCGGATGAAGGCGGACACCTTGCGGCTCACATGGCGATGCGGCGGATACAGCGCCCACACTTCAATGCCGCGCCCCACCACGCTGCCCCACTCGACCAGGCGGCCTGCATCCAGGTCGGGCTGCGCCAGTGAGCGCGGCAGCATGGCGATACCGGCGCCATCGAGCGCCGCGTCGCGCACCATCATCACCGAGGACAGCCGCAGCGTCGCCCGCGGGCGCAGCGTCTGCGTGCGGCCGGCACGGTTGACGCGCCATGGCGCAGCTTCCGGCGTGCCCAGCAGAAGTACGGCAGCTATCGGGTCGGCGTGATCACCGGCATCCGGATCGCCGAGCGCTGGATGGGCCACCACGATCAGTTCGTCACGCAGGAAGCAGCGGCCGGCCAACTCGGTGGTCGGTGCGGGATTGGCGCGGATCACCAGGTCGTAGCCGTCCAGCAACGGATCGACAAAGCGGTCGTCGGTGCTGATTTCCAGCTGCACGCCCGGACAGGCGGCGGCGTAGCGCGCGGCGAGGCGGCCGAGCCCACGCTGCGCGAAGCTGACCGGCGCGCTGATACGCAGGCGTCCGTGCGGCAAGCCGGCGCTGCCCTTCAACGCCTGCTGGATGTCGTCGAGGCGATCAAGCAGCGCGGCTGTCTGCTCGTGCAGTGCGGCGCCCTCTTCGGTCAGCCGCAGGGTGCGTGCACCGCGTTCAATCAGGCGCACGCCCAAGGTGTCCTCCAGCTTGCGGATCCGCCGCGACAAGCTCGCCTTGGGGCGACCGGTCACGCGGCTGGCGTGGCTGAAACCGCCGTGACTGGCCACCGCGTTGAAATCGATGAGCGCTTCAAGGTCCATGTTCGTTCCATTCTTGAGATGGTATGTATCGATTCTGCATCTTTCGTTTCTCTAGCGAAACGTTCAAGGTAGCTCCGAACGCAACCTACATCCATTCCCCACTCCATTCCCCAAGCATCCAGGAGCAACGACATGAGCATTCTCGTCACCGGCAGCACCGGCACCATCGGCCGCCACGTGGTCAGTGGACTGGTCGCACGCCACGCCACCGTCCACGCGCTGACCCGCAAGCCGGACCAAGCCGGCTTTCCCGAAAACGTCCGCGTCGTCGCCGGCGACATGCTGGACGTGGCTTCGATGCGCGCCGCCCTGCAGGGTATCGACACATTGTTCCTGCTCAACGCCGTGGTGGCCGATGAAGTGACCCAGGCCTTGATCACGCTGAACTTGGCGCGCGAGGCCAACATCCAGCGCATCGTCTACTTCTCCGTCCAGCACAGCGACCGGTTTACCGACGTGCCGCACTTCACCGGCAAGTACACGGTGGAGCGCGCGATCGAACAACTCAACCTGCCAGCCACCGTGTTGCGGCCGTCATATTTCATGCAGAACGACACCAGGCTGAAGGACGCATTGCAGCACGGCGTCTACCCGATGCCACTGGGCGAGCTCGGCGTGTCGATGATTGACGTACGCGACATTGCCGAGGTCGCCGTCAGCTCGCTGCTGCGGCGCGAACAGGCATCCACCCCGCTACCACGTGAAGTGATCGAGCTGGTCGGCCCGGACGCCATTACCGGAAACGACGCCGCGGCGATCTGGTCCGCCGCACTCGGCAAACCGATCAGCTACGGCGGCGACGATCTGCTCGCCTTCGAAGCGAACATGGCCAGCCACGCACCGGCGTGGTCCGCCTACGATATCCGCCTGATGCTGGCACGCTTCCAGAGTGACGGCATGCGCGCCAGCCCAGGCAGCCTCGACACCATGACCGGGGTGCTCGGCCACGCACCGCGCTCGTATCGGGATTTTGTCGTGGAGATGGCGGCCGCGTGGAACGCGGCGCGCTGACGTAGGAACCGAGGTTGGCCCGGACATGCTTTGTCCCGGATGGTGGATGTTGCTCCATCAGGTCAGCTACCTGTTGCCAAGCTTCCCCCTGGCTACTAAGATATGCGGCTTCCCACGGGGTGTAGCTCAGCCTGGTAGAGCGCTACGTTCGGGACGTAGAAGTCGCAGGTTCGAATCCTGTCTCCCCGACCAGGTAAAACAATGACTTGGGCCACCTTCACCGGGTGGCCTTTTTCGTTGCGAGTGCCGGGTAAGTGCGATCAGCACGCCCGCCCACGTGCATGCTCATCGCCTGATCAAAGCGCGGGCAGCCATAGCGCACTGCGTCGGCCCCGTGGTCTGGCCCGATGCCGTCCACGTCCTCGACTCGTTCGGTCCCACCTCATGCACATGACCTTGATGGCGTCGGCCAGCAACGGCACTGTCCAGCCCAGCCCGGCGTGGAAGTTGCCCGGTTTGCATTTCACCCAGCTGATCCACCAGCACTGGCGAGTTTCGCGGTGCGGAGCGGAAGCAGCACTGAAAGGACGTCCTGTCGAGTGAAGTCAAGGGTGATCTTCGCGACGCTCGCTTGCGTCAAGCGGTAGATCTACTTGCGCTGGCGCAACTCCGCCTCAAGGAGAGCTATCTCACAACTTGAGGCTGCAACCAAGCGCCTTTTCTTCCTTCGATGATGGGGTTGCCTCTCAAGCCAAACAAACCATCATCACGATCATGCGATACGAAGTTCGGAGGCAAGATCAGAGTTTGAGTCGCTACGGCGGCCTCCCACGATAGTCCAGTGGCCGGCGTAGTCGCTCTGGTTGACGTAGGCGAATGCTGAAATCAATTCGGGCGTGAACCTCTCACGCTGTAGGCACCGTGTGCTCTCGTGCCGCGCATCGCGCGCAGCCAGGACAGCAACACGCAAGACGCTGTGAGCGCGCCATCACTCGCGAGGCAAACCGCAAAAACCCCTTGAACCAAAGGACTTTCTATCACTTCGACACAGAAATTCTCGCGCCGGATCTCAGCCCCATGCCCCTCGCAAACATCACGACGACGGCGTCTGCACAAGCGTCAGACAGACCATGTGCATTAGGAATTTTTCGTAGGTGGACTCGGTTGACGACGCTCCAACCGGAACTGATCATGACAATCGTCCGATCACGGGATCGAACCATTTGCCTGGTTTGCGGTGAGTTCGTTTCATCACAACCATTGGCGTATGGAGCAAGTGTTGGCAGCCTCGTGGTCTGAAGTTGCCTCGGACGCGCCACGTTGGACGACATGGATCGTGGGTGAACTGAAATGGATCACAGGGGAAAACAGGGGACCACCCCTTGCACGTTCGAGACGCTTGCCGGACCGGTGCCCCACCGTCCGGCAGTCAGCATGCGTAGTCCTGTCGGCGCCACGCGGGCAGTTGACACATCGCGCCTGGTGAACCTCCTCAACTCGGGATTGACGTGAAAAACAGAATTCCCCGCCGAGTTCAACTCGGCACGCTCGCTCTTGCCAGCCTGCTTCTCGCCGCCTGCGGAACGCCGCCGGCGAAAGATTTTGGAGGTTCATGGCGACCGGTCAACCATTATCGGGCAGCACCGACCGAAATACCGCTGCATGTGCAGTACACGTACTTTGCCGCGCCCATCGACGAGACGCTGAAGTCGATGCTCAGCCGCTGGGCCAGTGATACGGACCGCACGCTGCACTACGAGCTGAGCTACGACGTGACGCTGTACAAGCCCGTCGCCACGATACGCACGACGGACGTCGATGCCGCCGCCGCCGAACTCAACAATATCTACGCCGCGCAAGGCGTGCGAGTCATCGCCAAGCCGGGCCAGATACTGGTGCGGTCGACCAACAGCCTGTCGCCTCCCTCGACGCCGCCACCGACCGACGACAGCAAGGCAAAGGCGGCCCAGCCGTGATCCCGTTGAATCCCGCTCACGCCAGGCATTCGGTGGTTATCTGATGGCCAGGAAGAAAACCTTCGGCGCCGCGATCGATCGCAGCATCGCCCAGTCGACCCAGTTCGAACTGACCATCGCCGATATCGCCCGACACAGCGAGCGGCGTGCCTGGTGGGTTGCCGGGTGCGCGATCGCGATGGCGCTGATCATCTCCGGCGGCTACTACTACATGCTGCCGTTGAAGCAGAAAGTGCCCTACCTGGTGATGGCCGATGCCTACACCGGCACCGCCACGGTGGCGCGACTGGACGGCGATTTCTCCATACGCGGGATCACCACGCGCGAAGCGATCAACCGCAGCAAC
>DASRUB010000156.1:0-3363 GCA_035655635.1 Rhodanobacter sp.
CGCGGGGGCACCATGACGCCCGGCACACACGCAGGCGGTGTCACTTGGCGTAACTTGGGCGTGCAACAAGCGCTTCGCTGCGGTAAAACCTGGTGGCAACCCGTTGTACTCCCGGAGGTCAGTGTGCGCGCGAGATCGATCCTCATCACCCTCAGCGGTTGCTGGCTGGCTTGCGTCGGCACGGCAAGCCATGCGCAGACCGCATCGGAATGGCAGGCGAGGCAGGTCCAGGCGGCGCAAAAATCAGAAGCCATCATGCTCGACGCCAACAAGCGGGCGAGCCTGCTGGCCCAGTTCCAGGTGATGCGCTATGCCTACATCGGCAACAATGACCCCGCGTTCCAGATCATCTTTGGCCAGTACCTGAGCTGGTACCAGAGCTTCATCGGTGACTACCCGGATGCCGCGAGCAGCTTTTCGATCAGGCAGGCGGCCCTGCCAGACGATCGCCCGTCGCCGCTGGACAACCCCAGGTACACCGCACAACCGGCGCTGACCGCCATCCCGGAACTGGCCAGGAACCGCCGCGCGGTGTTCTTCAACGAGGCGCACAACATACCGCTTACCCGCACGTTGACGGTGCAATTGCTGAGCAAACTGCGCGCCGAGGGGTTCAACTATTTTGCCGCGGAAACCGTTTACCAGACGGATACCGCACTGGAGTCGCGTGGTTATCCGATCAAGAGCAGTGGCTTCTACACGGAGGAACCGATCTGCGCCGAAATGGTGCGCACCGCGCTGAAACTCGGCTACAAAGTCATTGGCTACGAGGCACTCTCCAATGCCACCGGCAACGTCCGCGAAGCCGAACAGGCGCGGAATATCTATCGGCAGGTCTTCAAGCATGATCCAAACGCAAAGCTGGTCGTCGATGCCGGCTATGCGCATATCCAGGAATCAGGCGTCTATCTGGGTGGCTCCTCGATGGCCGAGCATCTTGAGAAGCTGGTCCATGTCGACCCGCTGACGGTAGAGCAGACCATGCTGTATGAGCATCCCTCAACCAGCGATGACCATCCGTACTACGCTGCTGTCATGCACCAGCTGCATCCCAGGCAACCGATCGTGTTCGTCAGCAAGACCGGCAAGCCGTGGTCGCTGCGGCCGGGATACGACGTCAGCGTGTGGTTTCCTCCGCAGGTCATTCGCCGTGGACGGCCGACCTGGCTTGATCTCGGCGGCCTGCGCAAGCCGTATTACGTCGACGGCGGACGCTGCAATCGCCACTTCCCGTGCCTGGTCGAAGCGCGATATGCCGACGAGGGGGAAGATGCGATCCCCGCCGATCGCCTGGTACTGGATCCCGTGCCGCTCAATGCCATACCCAGCGATCGCGTCATAGGCAGCGCGCTGCAGCCGTTCGCCGATCTCTACCTGCGGCCCGGAAAATATCGTTTGATCTATAGCGACTCGACCGGAACCACGCTGTTTGCGCAGAACATCTCGGTGGCGGGCAGCGCCATCGTCCCGTCGAAAGATTCGCCTGATCCTGCACATGGGGCGTCAACACCAGCCGCCAGCGACCACGTACCGGTAGCACCGCGGTTCACCGCGCCACACATCAACCAGCCGATGGGGAACGATATCCAATGAGTCGACCGAATCCACGAGCCTTGCTCGTCGTCAGCAGCGTTCTGGCGACCTTCATGGCAGCCGCCGCCACGAGCCACGCCAATCAGGGTCATGCCGCGATGCTCGGCTTTGCCCCCACCCGTGCCGCTGCCCAGCAAAGCCTGGAGCAACGCTTCGACGCCTTGCTCGAACCAGCCGACCAGCGCCGCTGGTTGAAACAGATGTCGTCAGAGCCGAACCAGGTCGGTTCGCCGCATGACAAGGCGAATGCCGAGTTCATGCTGCAGAAGTTCCGCGAATGGGGCTGGGACGCGCATATCGAGACGTTCGACGTGCTGTATCCCACGCCGAAGAAGGTGGCGCTGGAACTGCTCGGCCCGCATCCGTTCACCGCCACCCTGCACGAGCCGCCGATCGCGGGTGACGCGACCTCCGGCCTTGCCGGTGCATTGCCGCCTTACAACGTCTACGGTGGCGATGGCGACGTCACCGCCGAGCTGGTGTACGTGAACCACGGCATGCCGGACGACTACAAGGAGCTGGCCCGCCGTGGCATCGACGTGCGCGGCAAGATCGTGATCACCCGTTACGGCGGTGGCTGGCGCGGGCTGAAGCCGAAACTGGCGCAACAACATGGCGCCATCGGCTGCCTGATCTATTCCGACCCGCACGACGACGGCTACGCCCAGGGTGATGTCTATCCGAAGGGCGGCTGGCGTCCAGCCGAAGGGGTGCAACGTGGCTCGGTGGCCGACATGCAGCAGTATCCGGGCGATCCGCTCACGCCCGGCATCGGTTCCACCCCCGGCGCCAAACGACTGGCGATCAAGGACGCAAAGACCCTGCTGAAGATTCCGGTATTGCCGATCTCCTACGCCGATGCCACCCCGTTGCTGCGCTCGCTGACCGGGCCGGTAGCCCCTGCCGACTGGCGCGGCTCGCTGCCGTTGACCTACCACGTGGGACCAAGCGCCGCCAAGGTACACATGACGGTGCTGTCGGACTGGGGCCAGAAGCCCGTCTACGACGTGATCGCGACGATCAAGGGCGCGACCGCACCGAATCAATGGATCGTCCGCGGCAACCATCACGATGGCTGGGTTTTCGGTGCCTGGGATCCGCTGGCCGGCAATGTTGCCCTGCTGGCCGAGGCCAAGGCCATCGGGGCCCTCGTCAAGCAAGGCTGGCGGCCGCAACGCACCCTGGTCTATGCCAGTTGGGATGGCGAGGAGCCTGGGCTGCTTGGCTCCACCGAATGGGCCGAAACGCATGCGAAGGAGCTGCAGACCAAGGCCGTGCTGTACGTCAATTCGGACACCAACGGGCGCGGCTTCCTCGGCGCCGGTGGCAGCCATTCGCTGCAGCACCTGGTCAACCAGGTTGCCGATGGCGTGGCCGATCCGGAAACCCATGCAAGCGTCGGTGAGCGGCTGCGTGCGCATCTGATGATCGAGGGCAGCAGCCCGAACGCGAAGCCGGAGGCCAAACTGGCCGCGAAGCTGGCAGCCCGTGGCGACGACCTGCCGATCGAGGCACTGGGCTCGGGTTCCGACTACAGCGCGTTCCTGGAGCACCTCGGCATCACCACCCTCGATCTCGGCTTCGGCGGGGAGGACGACGACGCCGGCATCTACCACTCGCGCTATGACTCGTTCGACCATTACAGCCGCTTTGGCGACCCCACCTTCGAGTACGGCGTGGCCCTGTCCAAGGTGGCTGGCCACATCGTGCTGCGCATGGCGGACGCCAACCTGCTGCCGCTGCGTTTTGGCGACTTCAGCAGCACCCTGG
>DASRUB010000157.1:0-2676 GCA_035655635.1 Rhodanobacter sp.
CTGCACGCGTTCATGCATCAGAATCACGAAGAACTGATGAAGAAGATTGTCGAGACCGGCAACTGGGACAAGGACATCGAGGCCACCTTCAAGACCTCGCTGGACGAATACAAGAAAACCGGTAGTTGGTGAGAGAGCCGGGATCCGGCATTCGGGATTCGGGATTCGTCAGAGCCGGCAGCCGCAGCTTTTACGAATCCCGAATCCCGTCATCCCGAATCCCACGAGTGAGCAAAGCGAGCGAGTAAAGCATGGCCAGCGGACGCGAAATCAAAACCAAGATCAAGAGCACGCAGAACATGCGCAAGGTGACGCGCGCGCTCGAAATGGTCTCGGCCTCGAAGATCCGCAAGGCGCAGGACTTGATGAGGGCATCGCGTCCGTATGCGCATGCGATGCGCAAGGTGATTGCTCACGTGGCCCAGGCCAGCAGCGAATTCAAGCATCCGTACCTGACCGAGCGTGCCAACGTGGGGCGGGTCGGTTACATCGTGGTGTCGACCGATCGTGGCCTGTGCGGCGGCCTCAATTCCAACCTGTTTCGCCGTTTGCTGCCGGCGATTGCCGAATGGCACAAGCAGGGCGTGCAGGTGGATGTGGTGGCGGTCGGCCAGAAGGCGGTGTCGTTCTTCCGCCGCCTCAACGGCGTCAACCTGATCGGCAGCGTCACCCACCTGGGCGAGCAGCCGACGCTGCGCCAGCTGATCGGCGTGATCAAGGTGATGACCGACGCCTATGCGGCCAATGGCCTGGATCGCGTGTTCCTTGCCTACAACGACTTCGTCAACACGATGACGCAAAGGCCCTCGATCGACGCCCTGCTGCCGTTGCCGCAGGTGGCGGCCGAAATGGAAGCGCACCAGGAAGCGGGCGAGTCCGCCTATGCCGGGGTCAAGCTTGAGCGCGCGAACGACTGGGATTATTTCTACGAGCCGGATGCGGAGTCCGTGCTCGAGCACGTGCTGGGCCGTTACATCGAATCGGTGGTGTATCAGGCCGCACTGGAAAATCTCGCCAGCGAGCACGCCGCGCGCATGGTGGCGATGAAGAGCGCCTCGGACAACGCCAACAAGGTGATCGACGAACTGACGTTGATCTACAACAAGGCGCGTCAGGCGGCGATCACGCAGGAAATTTCCGAGATCGTGGGCGGCGCGGCGGCGGTGTAACCGCGGCTGCTTTTGAAAATTCATGGCGACGCGAAGCGGCGCCGCAAAAAACCTCAAAAAGATTCATCCGGAGTTATCAGCATGAGCCAAGGCAAAGTTGTTCAGATCATCGGCGCGGTCGTCGACGTGGAATTCCCGCGCGACCAGGTACCGCAGGTGTATGACGCCCTGAAAATCGACGGCACCGAGATCACGCTGGAAGTGCAGCAGCAGCTCGGCGACGGCATCGTGCGCACGATTGCGCTCGGTTCCACCGAAGGCCTGAAGCGTGGCCTGGAAGCACGCAATACCGGCGAAGCGATCAAGGTGCCGGTCGGCAAGGCAACCCTGGGCCGCATCATGGACGTGCTCGGTCGCCCGATCGACGAGGTCGGCCCGATCGAGGCCACCGATCACTGGGTCATCCATCGCGAGGCGCCCAGCTACGACGACCAGGCCGCGGCCAATGACCTGTTGGAAACCGGCATCAAGGTGATCGACCTGGTCTGCCCGTTCGCCAAGGGCGGCAAGGTCGGCCTGTTCGGCGGCGCCGGCGTGGGCAAGACCGTGAACATGCTCGAGCTGATCAACAACATCGCGACCCAGCATGCCGGCCTGTCGGTGTTTGCCGGTGTGGGCGAGCGCACCCGCGAGGGCAACGATTTCTACCACGAGATGCAGGAAGCCGGCGTCGTGAAACTCGACGACCTGCCGGCGTCGAAAGTGGCGATGGTATACGGCCAGATGAACGAGCCGCCGGGCAACCGCCTGCGCGTGGCGCTGACCGGCCTGACCATGGCCGAGTACTTCCGCGACGAGAAGGACGAGCACGGCAAGGGCAAGGACGTGTTGTTCTTCGTAGACAACATCTACCGCTACACGCTGGCCGGTACCGAAGTGTCCGCGTTGCTCGGCCGCATGCCGTCGGCGGTGGGTTATCAGCCGACCCTGGCCGACGAGATGGGCGTGCTGCAGGAGCGCATCACCTCGACCAAGACCGGCTCGATCACCTCGATCCAGGCGGTCTACGTTCCGGCCGACGACTACACCGATCCGTCGCCGGCGACCACATTCGCGCATCTGGATTCGACCGTGGCGCTGTCGCGCGAAATCGCCAGCCTCGGCATCTATCCGGCGGTCGATCCGCTGGCCTCGACCAGTCGCCAGCTCGATCCGCTGGTGATCGGCCAGGAACATTATGACGTCGCGCGTCGCGTGCAGGGCATCCTGCAGCGCTACAAGGAACTCAAGGACATCATCGCGATCCTCGGCATGGATGAGCTCAGCGAAGAAGACAAGCAGGCTGTCTACCGCGCGCGCAAGATAGAGAAGTTCTTCTCGCAGCCGTTTACCGTTGCGCAGGTGTTCACCGGCGCGCCCGGCAAGTACGTCACGCTGAAGGAAACCATCCGCGGCTTCAAGATGATCTGCGACGGCGAATGCGATCATCTGCCGGAACAGGCGTTCTACATGGTCGGCGGCATCGATGAAGCCTTCGAGAAGGCCAAGACGATGGAAGCGAAGGCGG
>DASRUB010000158.1:0-42677 GCA_035655635.1 Rhodanobacter sp.
GCGCGGGGAGTACTACACGCAGCGGCAGGTCAGGGCCATCATTCAGTACGCGGACGACCGCGGCATCACGGTCGTGCCCGAGTTTGACGTTCCCGCCCATGCGGTCAGCTGGTTCGTCGGCTACCCGCAATATGCCAGTGCGCCGGGGCCATACACCTTGAGGGACACGTTCGGCGGCTCGAACCCGGCCTTCGACCCCAGCAATCCCGCGACCTATGAATTCCTGGGGGCGTTCTTCAAGGAAATGGCCGGCCTCTTTCCCGGGCCTTATCTGCATATCGGTGGCGACGAGAATATCGGGACGCAGTGGGACAGCAATCCATACATTCAGGCGTACATGCAACCAGCCATCAAAAACAACAGCGAGCTGCAGGCACAGTTCACCAACAAGCTTTCCGCCATGATCACTGCTGATGGCAAACACGCGATCGGTTGGGATGAAATCCTGCAGCCGGGCGTGTCGGAGGATGCGGTGATTCAGGTGTGGCGCGGCAAAGAGGATTTGTACAAGGCTGCGCGCGAAGGTCATCCGGCTGTTCTGTCCAGTGGTTATTACCTGGACATGCTGCACCCGACAGCGGTGTATTACGCGAACGACCCGATTCCGGACGATGTTCACCTCGCGCGCAAGGTCAGAGCGAACATCCTGGGCGGCGAGGCTGCCATGTGGAGCGAACTCGTCGACCCCACCACCATCGACTCACGCATATGGCCATCCACCGCGGCGATCGCGGAACGGCTCTGGTCGCCGGCCGATGTGAAGGACGTGGCGTCGATGTACCGACGCCTGTACGTGCTCAACCTGCAGCTCGAAGGGGAGGGGCTGACGCAGATCAAGAACCAGACGATGCTGTTGCGCCAGCTTGCGGGTAGCTACGATATCGATCCGCTGAAGGTTCTGGTGAACGTGATCGCGCCTGTGCAAGGCTACGCCCGGTTGAGCACTCTACTGCGGGCGGGGCACTACACGATCTACTCACCGTTGACGTCGATCGCCGATGCGGCGACTTCCGATCCATGGACGGCCATAAGGTTTCAAGGATGGGTCAAGCAGTTTTCCCGGCATCCCGATCCGGAGTTGGAACACAAGATTCGGGGCCAACTGAATGTATGGCAGCAAAACAGTGCCGCTCTGAATGACCTTATGAGCCGATCGCCACGCTTGCAGTCGGTGCAGCCACTCGCGCACTCGTTGGCAGCACTTTCACAGATCGGACTGCACGCGCTGGACTATTACGACGAGGTGGGACGTCCGCCGTACGACTGGGTGAGAAATACGACGACGGCTTTTGTCGATGCGCGCCGAACGGTTGCACAAGTCAACTTGCGCGTCGTTGATCCGATTGAGCAGCTTGTCGTTCTGGCTGAGGAAAAGGCAGACCACGTCGGCAAGCAAACGACGAAAGTGGCGCCCGTCGGGTCCCGGGCAGCGGCGAGCGGAGTTGCTCAATAGTCGTGGCTGGTTTTTCCTGCCGTTGGCGCTCGGCTTCAAGCGGCATCCGCCGGACGAGCGCCTTCGCGTCATATGCTGATTGGGGAAGATGGCGCAGCGCGCGGAACAGATAGCGACGAGAAATGTTGGTTCTGGAAACTCTGAAGACGTTCTAACGAGCTTGGTGTAACCCGATTACCCTCGAACCTCTCCCTCTGTCAGAAGCCCCTCTCCCGTCGGGAGAGGGGTTGGGGAGAGGGTTCGGGCGAAGCGTACTGACGCAGAATTCAAGATTGCGAGTCCACGCTCCGCTCGAACCCTCATCCGGCGCTTCGCGCCACCTTCTCCCGGAGGGAGAAGGACTAAACCAGCTGAGGTTCGAGGCTAGTCAGGTGGTCTAATGGGCGGTCTGAACGGGAGAACTTTCTCTTCCCTGCGCCTATGGCGCGGCTACTGCACGGCGTACTCGCCCCCCCGCCAGATCCAGCCGTCGTTTCGCTTCGGGGACACTGCAGTTGGCCAGCAGCGCCACCACTGCGGTCTTGAGACTTCCGTCAGCGTCGTTCAAGGTGCGGACTGCCGTGTCCTCATCGGCGTTCGTGATCAGCTGGATCATGCGCAGCGCACGCCTGCGAAGTTTCAAATTGCTGGCGCGCATGTCGATCATGTACGGCCCATAGGTCTTGCCCAGGCGCACCATGACCGCGGTCGACAGGGTGCTGAGGGCAATCTTCTGGGCCGTGCCGGCGCTGAGCCGGGTCGATCCCGCGATGACCTCCGGCCCGGTCAACAGCTCGATTGCCTGCTCGGCCACACCTGCCACGGGACTGCCGGCGTTGTTGACGATGGCTATCGTAGGTGCCCCGATATCCCGGGCGTAGCGCAGTGCGCCAACAACGTAAGCGGTGCGCCCGGATGCGGCGATGCCGACCACCACATCGGCGGTTGTCAAACCCTGCGAGCGCAACGCGTCGGCGCCAGCGCCGGCATCGTCTTCGGCACCTTCGATAGCGTGCGTATTGGCGGTCTCTCCGCCAGCCATCAGGGCAACCACGGTATCCGGCGACGAACCGAAGGTGGGCGGACATTCGGCAGCGTCGAGTACCGCCAGTCTCCCTGAGGTCCCGGCACCGACGTAAAACAGGCGACCGCCCTTTTCCAGCTGCGCCGCCACGACATCAGCCGCCGCCGCAAGTTGCGGCACCACGGCCTGTGCGGCCGCCAGCGCGCTCGCCTGGCCCTCGACCAGGATGCGCACGATTTCAGAAGTGGAAAGGCAATCGAGGTTGCCCAGGTCGGGACGTGCCGCTTCGGTCGCCAGCGCATCCAGTGTGGCGAGCTCGTTCTTGCCCAGAATCCCGGGTGCATCTGTCGTTCTGGTCACGCGTGATCTCCTTCACTTGTTGCCAGGCTATGGCCAAATCTGACGACGCCTTGGTGGTCGACACGCACCATCCAGGGCTCGTGGATGCCATGGTCATGGGTCGCCAACCATCTGGCACCATCGCTCGATGTGCCTTTCGCCGGGCGTACCTGCAGGCTTGCCTCACTACGGCCAAGCGCCTCAAGCAATGGGTCCAGCAGTATGGCTCCCATTTTTGTGAGTCCGCCCAGGATGACCACCGGGACCGACCCCGCCTCATTCAAGATGGCGGCGCCCGCGATGATGGAGTCCGCCAATGCAAAAGCGGCATCACGCAGCAATTGTTTTGCCACGTCATCCCCCTGCCGGGCCGCTTCGGCGACGGCGGGTGCGAATGCGGCAACGGTCCGGGCCGGATTTGGGTCAGCACTGAGGCGGATCGCGAGAGTTCCGACCGCGCCGAACTGCGCTTGCGCGGCAATCTGCAGCCGGGTTGCCGGACCGCGCCCGTCGTGCGCGCGGGCCGCCGCGCGCAAGCCCCCGCGGCCGAGCCACGCACCACTGCCCTCGTCGCCGAGCCAAGGCCCCCAACCGTCAACACGCTGGAATTGCCCCGCTGCGCCAATGGCAACAACGACTGCGCCGGTGCCTGCGGCGAGCACTACGCCAGGGGCGCCGGCCAGTGCGCCAGCGTGCGATGTGATGGCGTCGCTGGTCACCGAAACGACGTCCGCCGGGATGGAGACAATGAGCTTTTGCGCGAGCTGGCGCGCGCCCTCGGGGTCCACCAACGCACCCGGTGCACCGATGCAGGTACGGTCTACCGCTGATACTCCCACGCGGGTCAACAGCGGCGCGACTACAGCAAGAATGGCTTGTTCGGCGACTTCCGGGCCCCTCGCGGCGGTGAGCCCCACGCTGCCATCGCCGTTGGCTGAAGCCAGCGGATGTGCGCTTTCGTCGGCCCACAACGTGGCACGGCAACCCGTCCTCCCAAGATCCACAGCCAGCACAATCGACAATTCGACACTCCTCCAGCTAACGTGCTGCCACCGCCTGGAGCAGCGTGGCAGCAACCATCGCTTCAACCGCGACGTCAGACAGACCAGGAACACAATGAAACCACACGCCAGGTTGCTGCAATTCGCTTTCTAGTTACGCAGCCTGGCGTGGATCGACCTGAGGTGAAACGTGTATCCAGTTGGAAGGTGAGACCTCGCATTCAATGGCATCCGTCCATCATCAGTCACGGCGCCAATCCATCCTCACCTCATTGAAGCAATCGCGCGAATTCGGGAGGCCTTCCGCACGGCTAGTATCCGCGCCGCGACCAACCCGTCTTGCTGGTGTCCCACGCAGCAACACCCTGGCCGCTCACCTTTACGTCATGCACATACCAGCCGCGACCGCTGACATCAAAATCAGACCCGTAGGAAACCGCCCGGTAGACGAATCGTACGTAATGCGTATCAGCCGGCAACGCGTAGGTTTCCCTTTGCCAGCCTTCGCTGGATCCACTCAACTGGCCCAACGTTTCCCAACGTTTGCCATCCGGCGACGCTTCGATGATTCCGCGATCATCACTCGGCTCGGTCCGATACCAGGTCTGGAAGGACAACGTGCTTTTGTCCGCGACATCGACGCTGGCGGTCAGCTTTCGGTTCAAGAAATTGCCATACCCGGAGAACCAGGCGTCACCGCCACCCGGGATGGCAACCGGAATGGCAGCGGCCACATCCGTATTGACCTGCCGTATCGCGGTGACGACCGACGCACCAACGCGGGTCGGATGCACGCGATTCGTCAACAGAATCGCCACGACGTCATTGGGTTGGTCGATCGTGATCATGGTCCCGGTATAGCCCTCATGGCCGATCGTATGCGGGCCCGTCAACGCGCCCATGAGATATCCCCGATTGATGGACCAGCCTAGTCCGGTCGCGTCTCCGGGAAACTTCGCGTCCCAGTCCGTCTCGATCAACTTGATGGCGTGTTTCGACAGGATCTGTTTGCCGTCGTAGGTCCCATCATTCAGCATCATCTGGCCGAAAACTGCCAGATCGTGCGCATCGCTGAACAAACCCGCATGGCCTGCCACGCCGCTGAGGGCCCAGGCATTGCCGTCTTCCACCTGTCCCCACAAAAGGCCCCGGTCGTTCCACGGCTGGTATTCACTCGCTGCAATGCGCGACTGGAGGCTTGCCGGCGGATTGTACATGGTGCTGCTCATGTTCAACGGAGCGGCAATGTGCTGATGGACGAACTCGTCTTCGCGCTCGCCGCTGATTTTCTCGATCAATGCGCCCAAGGTGATGAAGTTGCTGTCGCTGTAGACGTAATGTGTTTTGGGCGGGTATTCGAGCGGCAGCTGCAGCACGTAGTCGATCCTGTCCTGGCGCCCTCCCGCTATGTCGAAAAGCGGTGTCAACGGGTCCGGCCCGAGGCCGGACGTGTGGGTCAGCAGTTCGCGAACAGTGATGGCACTTTTGCCATTGACGGCAAATTTTGGCAGGTATTTCGCGACTGGCGCGTCGAGATCAATCTTTCCTTCGTCCCACAATTGCATGACTGCAGTCGCAGTGAACAACTTGGTGACCGAGGCCATGTCGAAGATGGTGTTTTTGTCCATCGGTACCGGACGCACCATCTCGTCAAAGTTTGCGTTGGTATAACGCGCCGCGTACCCGTAGGCTTTCCACTTGGCAATGACGCCGCGTCGCGCTACCAGGACCACGGCTCCTGGAGCCACTCGCCTGGCCAGGATCTGGCTGATCGACTCATCCATGTGTTGCAGCTGTGCATCGATCAAGCCAGCCGCCTGCGGCGATCCGGAATGCAGAACGGCTGCGCAGGGACACCCCGGATGGTTCCATGGATACGGATTCGGAGCGGCGGTAGTGACCTGGCTGGCCAGTGCGGTCGCCAAGGGTGCTATCGCGAGAGCGAAGGCGAGCAGCCATTTGCTTGTGCCTCCGATGACGCCTCGACTAGCAGTCTTCTCATGTCTCCACGGCAGCCAGAGCCGATTCACCCGGTATGAATTCGATCCACCGGGCGCGGGACCTGGGCGTGAAAAAGCTCCGAGATGCAAAGGAGGCAGCAAGTAGTGCCCTCTCTCCCCAGAGAAGGACGAGCGGCGCGCGGTGGATCTCGTCAACATGTCGGTTTGCCTGATTTCTCGAGAAACAGCTTCCGTGAATATTTGCTTCTTCGTGGACGCTTGGCGCGACGCAGACTTTGGAAGCTTGTCAGTACACATGTCGCTTGCCGTTCGCCGTCTGGCCCTTCAGCTGCCGCACCTCTCGGGACCAGCTTCGGTAGGGTCGACAGGTTGAGCATGGCCATCGCTGGCGCCAGAACCAGCCACCATCACTGAACGACGCCGCGATCCAGTGTCGTCTCGCAGACGATCCTTCCCTCGGGTAGTGGCGTGTTCCGGTTCAGCACGGGCGCACCTCTGACGCTGCCGAGCATAGTCACAAGCAAACGCGAGCCGCCAATGAAAAAACTGGCGCTTGGCATAACTGATGGTTGTGGATGCCGTCTCCTGGAACCGGCGGGCGACCCGTCTTGACTGTCGTTGCTTACTTTTCCGACATGCCTCGCTTGGAAGCCAAGATGCTCACAACCCCCAGTTATGCCAAGTGCCCACCTTTTCATTGGCGGCCCAAGCCTGCTGGTGATTATGCTCTGGCGGGTGTTTTGGCCGGTAGATGGCTACCTGGGAGAGTAAATACAGTATGTCCGACCGTGCCGATGCGCTCCCATCTTCTCACTGGGGTCCGCCATATCTGCTTTACCTGGGTAGCGCAGCTGACGACCTGGCTGTCAAAACCGCGAGGGGGTTGGCCTATTGGCGCCCCGACTGGTGCGTGGGTCAATATCGGCGCCACGGGTGCCGATTGACGCTGGGCCTTCGCGACATGGACATGGTCCATGCCAAACGTGAAGGCGCAGACACCATGGTGATTGGCGTCGCCAACGCCGGCGGTTCGATGTCGCCGGAGATCGTTGCTGATGCGATGGCGGCGCTTGATGCCGGCCTCAATGTGGTGGGTGGGCTGCATCAGAAACTGCGCGAGAATCCAGCCATCGTTGCTGCTGCCCAACGCAATGGCCGCGTATTGTTTGATGCCCGCGACCCGCTGCCGGACATTCCGGTCGGCAACGGTCGCCCGCGGGCGGGCGGGCGGCTGCTCACGGTGGGAACGGACTGCTCGGTCGGAAAGATGTACACCGCGCTGGCGATCGAACGCGCCTTGCGTCAGCGCGGCCTGGCGGCGGATTTTCGCGCGACGGGGCAGACGGGCATTTTCATCGCTGGCGGCGGCGTACCCATCGATTCGGTCGTTGCCGATTTCATCTCCGGCGCGATCGAACAAATTTCACCCGCACGCCTTGATGGTGGGTGGGATCTCATTGAGGGCCAGGGTTCGCTGTTCCACCCATCCTACGCCGGGGTGTCGCTCGGCTTGCTGCATGGCGCACAACCCGATGCACTGGTCTTGTGCCACGAACCGACCCGACAGCATATGCGCGGCCTGCCTGATTACCCGCTGCCCGAGCTGAAGCGCTGCCTGGAAGCGAATCTCGCGGCCGCACGGCTGACCAATCCAGCGGTCAAGGCCGTCGGCGTCGCGCTCAATACCTCGGGCTTGTCGAAACCGGATGCCGCCGCAGCTTGCCGGCAGATCAGCGACCTGCTTGAGCTGCCTTGCCAGGATCCGGTCACCACCGGGGTCGATGCCATCGTGGACAACTTGCTCGCATGTTGCGCGAACTGAAAATCGAGCAGCGCAGCTTTCCGCTTCGAGCCCCCTTTGGTATTTCCCGCGGCGTCAAATATGCCGCTGAAGTAGTCACCGTCGAGTTGCACCAGTCCGGCAAGAGCGGACGCGGTGAATCGGTTCCCTACAGCCGTTACGGCGAGTCCGTGGCGTCGGTGATGAATGAAATGGAGGTGCTGCGCCCCCAACTCGTCGCCGGCATGGGACGCGACGCGTTGCAGGCCCAGCTGCCGCCCGGTGCCGCGAGAAATGCGCTGGACGCGGCATTGTGGGATCTCGAATCGAAGCTGAGTGGCGTGCCCGTGTGGGCGCAACTGGCCTGCCCGCAGCCGGCCCCGCTGGTAACCGCCCTGACCATCAGCATGGATACGCCGGCACGCATGGCTGAGGCGACGTCGCGCATCCGGAGCGCTGAACTCATCAAGATCAAAGTCGATGCCGATGACCCGGCTGCCCGGATTGAGGCCGTGCGTCGGGTGGCGCCGCTGGCCCACCTCATCGTCGATCCCAATGAGAGTTGGGACCTTGAGCTGTTGCGTGACATGCAGCCCGTGCTGAGGCAGTCACGCGTCGATCTGCTGGAACAACCACTGCCTGCCGACGCCGACGACGCGTTGCTGGGCTTTGCCAGCAGCATTCCGATCTGCGCCGATGAGTCCTGCCATGTGACGTCGGATCTCCCGCGACTGCGCGGTCGCTACCAGGCAGTCAACATCAAGCTGGACAAGACCGGCGGTCTGACCGAGGCATGGCGCCTGCTGCGCGCTGCGCGCGCGGATGGTTTCGAGATCATGGTGGGCTGCATGGTGTGTTCGTCACTTGGTATCGCCCCGGCGTGGGAAGTCGCGCGTCACGCGGCCTTCGTCGATCTGGACGGCCCCTTCTGGCTGGAGAACGACTACCCAGGCGGCGTGAGCTTGGACGGCGGGCTGCTGCAGCCGCCACCGCCGGGATTCTGGGGCGGATGAAGGCGATGTCATTCGACCCGCGCGAGTCCGCCATCACCGCGACCCGGAAGTTTTGTGGCGCGTCGCTGGAATCAACCTGCAATTCGCGGCCCTTGGCCGTCGAGGTGTTGCTCGACCACGGCCGTTACGTCGAGATCCGACGGCGCCAGACCTTCGAGGAAATGACTGCCGGCGAGCAGCCGGCGAAGAACCGGGAGAGCACATGAAACGCATCGCTGAATTGACCCTGTTGGCATTGGCGCTGGCGGTTTGCGCGACCGCCGTACAGGCCGCGACACCGAAACCAGCGCAGGACGCCGACTACGATCGCCTGGTCAACGCTGCGATCGCGCATTACGACCTGCCTGGTATCGCCGTCGGCGTAATCGACCACGGCAAGGTGGTCTACAAGCGCACCTACGGCAAGCAGCCATCGGGCAAGCCGATCGATGCCGACACGCTGTTCGAACTGGGCTCCACCACCAAGGCCATGACCGTGACGCTGCTCGCGCGTCTGGCCGAACAAGGCAAGTTTCACTGGAATGACCCGGTCACGAAGTATCTGCCGTCGTTCGGCATGAGCGATCCGTGGGTAACCAGGAATATCCAGGTGGGCGACCTGGTGTCACACCACAGCGGCTTCCACTCGTTCGCGGGTGACTTGATGTTGTGGCCCCATCCCAGCCACTTCACGCCGCAAGACGTGGTCAAGGGTGTGCGTTACCTGAAGCCGGTCTACAGTTTTCGGGCTGGCTACTCCTACGACAACGTCTTGTTCGTCGTGGCCGGGCAGGTCGCCGCGGCGGCAGGAGGCGCGCCGTACGCAGAACTCCTGCGCCGCAATGTCTTCGAGCCGCTGGGCATGAGCCGCTGCCAGGTTGGTACGTGGGACCGCGACAAAGTCGGCAACGTTGCGCGCCCACACGTGTTGCGTCATGGCCATTACGTGGCGGTCTCCGCGTCCGGGGCCATCCGCGACGCAACTGTCATGGACGCCGCCGGCGGTGCGAGCTGCAGTTTGAACGACATGATGATCTGGGCGAAGAACTGGCTGGCGCCGACACCGCAGCAACTGGATTGGTTGAGCCCCACGCAACGCCGGAACGAGTGGCTGCCATATACCCCGGTACCCGTCTCGAAACGGCGGCGGGCGTGGGACGACACGCAATTCGTCGCCAACGGCCACGGTTGGTTCCTCTCCGATGCCGATGGCGAGACGGTTGTATGGCACACGGGCGTGCTGGAGGGAATGCGTGCAGCAATCATGCTGCTACCCCACCGGAAGAGCGGTTTCGTGGTCTTGATCAACGGCGGTGCGGATGATGCGCTCACGGTGCTCGATGAGGTTTTGCTGAAACACTTCACCGCGCCGGGCGATGACCGGTCGGTGGCCAGCTATGCCGACGCGCTGGCCCGCGACGAGGCACGCGGCGAGTTGCCTGTGCCCAATACTTCTTCGCGCCAGCCGGCGACGCCGGTGGAGCTGAAGTCACAGCTCGGCGTGTGGCAGGATCCGTGGTTCGGCAAGGTGACGATTTGCTCGCAAGGCGACGCGGTGCGCTTTGCTTCGCAGATGTCCCCCTTGCTGATGGGTAAGGTCATGCGCGTGGGCAAACAGTATCTGGTGCAATGGGCGCACGGTGATCCCGATGCCTGGTTGCTCTTTCCCGCCCAGGCCGGCGGTACCCTGCATATGTCTCTGGTTGATCCCAATGACGACGCGAGCTCCGATTTCAGAGACCTCGGCTTCACCCGCGAGGGCGATTGCCCATGAATCTCCAACGCACGCGAAGCTTTGCCCGGACACGCACGTTGCTGGGGTGCGCACTAGCCATGGTCGTGGCAGCTACGAGCGCACAGGCAGCCGAACCGATGACCGTTGCGCAACGCGACGTTGTGGTCAACGCCCTGATGAGCCGCTACACGGGTGATGCGCCGGGCGCGTCGCTGCTGGTCATCAAGGACGGCAAAGCCGTCATCCGGCGCGGCTATGGCTACGCCAACCTGGAAAAACACATCAAGACCACACCGGCCACCAACTACCGGCTGGCATCGGTGACCAAACAATTCACCGCCGCGTCCATCCTGCTGCTGAACCAGGACGGCAAGCTGCGGCTGACCGATCCGATCCGCAAGTGGCTGCCGGAGTTGCCAGCCAGCGGCGCCGCGATCACCATCGAGAACCTGCTCGACCACAGCAGCGGCCTGCTCGATTACGAAAACCTGATTCCGGCCGATACCAAGGGCCAGATCAATGATGCCGACGTATTGCGCATGATCGCCTCCCAACACCGGCTCTACTTCGCACCCGGCAGCGCCCACCGCTACAACAACGGCGGTTACGTGTTGCTGGGCCTGATCGTCGAGCGTGCCTCGGGCATGGACCTGGCCGACTTCATGAGCACGCGCATCTTCAAGCCATTGGGCATGACCCACACGCTGATGTACGAGCACCACCGCGGTCCGCAGGTGACCCATCGCGCCTACGGTTACAGTCGTGTCGGCGGCACCTGGAAGCTGACCGACCAGGACACCACCAGCGCCACGCGCGGCGACGGCGGCATCTACACGTCCATCGACGACATGGCCAAATGGGATGCGGCCCTGTACGACAACCGGTTGCTGAGCGACGCATCGCGGCAGCTGGCCTTCACCGCGCACGAGCCCACCGACGATCCCGACTTCAGCTACGGCTACGGCTGGCGCATCGGCGCCGACAGTCTGTGGCATTCGGGCGAGAGCATGGGCTTTCGCAACGTCATCGTGCGCTGGCCCAAACAGCACGTCGCCGTGGTCATCCTGACCAATCGCAACCATGGCAGGCCGTATCCCCTCGCTGTAACTATCGGCCATTTGTACTTGCTGCAAAATGCCAGCGACCTGTCCACTGCCGGCACAGCGACTGACTACCATCTCCAGCAGAACTAGTGAGACTAGACAGGTATGCTGACCAGCGAGTCGGCTGGCCGCATCCGGCCATTAGCTGTCGGTCGGCTGCTGCAGCCGCTCGCCGTAAAGCTGCCGTTCGCGACTGGCCAAAAAGAAATGCATCCAAGTGAAAAAGCTTGGCCACGAACATGCAGGGACACCGCTGGAATCTGGGTTCAACTATCTCGTACAGCCCTAATCATCCGGCGGTTTATGCGTTGGAAGAATTGCCGGCGAAGCCATCGCCCGCGGCAAGGTTCGAGGCCACTGGCAGAGCGACGTGCTGGTTGGCTGGGCCATCGGGACTGCCACCGGCATCTGGGCGTCTCATGAACACTCGCCGCTGATCCTGAGCTGGCTACCGGACGGCTTCGAGGTCGGTTTCGTGCATCACTTCAAACCGTGAGCATCGAAGAACCTCGGCGGCCGCTTCTGTCGCGCCGGTAGTCGCGCAGCCAGCAGTCCACGTAACCGGATCAGGAACCCGCAGCTGCAGGTGCTGGCTGCACTTCGCGTCCCGCGTGCGCTGGCTGAGCCGTGGAACTGGCGGGCGCCGGTGCACCGCCGTCATTGATACCGTGCGCTTTTTCGTACGCATGCTGCTGTTCGAGCAACTGGTCGATGTCCTCGCTGTTCTGCGCGCCTGGGCTGGTACCTTGCAGTTCCTCCATTGCCGACAGCGGTGGGTTGCCATAATAGATTTCGTACAAGCGGTGCTGGCGGTAGGCGTCGCGCAGGAAGGCGTACGGGTCGTACGCCGAGGCGAGTGACTTGTCGAAGGGGAGCACATTGGCCCGCAGGGTGATGAGATACACCGCCGAGGGCAGATATTGCGCGTGCCATGCAAATGAATAGTCGCGTGCGTACCAGCCCAACGGGTCGAAGTAGCTGTCCACCGGCAATGCCCAGACGTCGCGTGCGGTGGTGGGGCCGATGAACGGCAACACCAGATACGGTCCCTCCGGCACGCCCCAGTGGGCCAGCGTCACCCCGAAATCGGTAGGGTTCGCCGGAAACCGCATGGCGCTGGCGGGGTCGAAAAAGCCGAGAAAACCGACTGTCGTGTTGACCACGAATCGATCGGTGGTTTCTAGTGCGGGCCCGGGACGGTATTGCAGCACATCGTTGATGATCGTGACGGGCGCGCGCAGGTTGGAGAAGAAATCGCTGATCAGCACTCGTTCCTTCGGGCCGGTGATCTTGACGTAAGCCTCGGCCGCCGGTCGAATCGCCACCTTGTCAGCCACCTGGTTGAAGGCGAACATCTTGCGATTGAACTTCTGCAGTGGGTCGTCGGTGCGCGGTGGCGCAACCGCGCAGGCAGCCAGGAAAGCCGCTAGGCCGGCAATGATCACGCTCTGCACAATGGGGGAATGGTGGGCGCGTCGCATGGGCATGGAAATGGGCCGGTCGGGTTGGAGCGAGACGTACGATATTAAGCGTGCATACGTAAAATTCGGCCGCGCCCAGCAAGTAGATCCGTTCGTCAACATGATGCGTGTCCCAGCGGCGCGCCAACGGGCAACGCAGGTTGCAAGCTCGACACGGTCAGTGACCTTTCGCGTGCTTTCACCACTGAGTCAAGCGGTGGCGAAGCCGCACAGGCAGCAATTGATCGAACGTTCCTTTGGTGATCTCTACTCGTCGCCTGCGGTCCTGTTCTCAGGTCGCTCGTTGAGCGATTCAGACATCTGTTGGAGTGAACTTGACTCCGTCGTGACTTCTGGCTCCTTTGTATGGGCACGGAAAATCCAGTGTCGTGCCACCAGGAACCCCGCGACGGCGGTCAAAGCATCCACCAGCGGTTTGATCAGCCAGGCAAGATGAAGCCCACCGATCGCCTCAAGTGCCCACACGGCTAAAGTGTTTGTCAGGGTGAGCGGAATCCAGACTGTCACGAAACGGGCGAGGTGGGCCGCCCTGAGTCGTGACTTGAAGGTGACCGTGCCGTTCGCCGTGAACCCGAGCACGGCGGCGCAGATTCTCGCGATCACGTTGGCCGGAGCCACCGGCATGCCCGAGGCCGTCAGCAAGACAAAGCACAACCAGTCAACGATGAGTTGGGCGATCCCGACGACAAAGTAGAAAGCGAGCTGCCTCCCGATCCCGTGGCGCTTCAGCCGGCTGACAATGAAACCCCGCAACGAATGCATCGGCGACAGGCGACCGTCAGCTGGCATGGGATCGGTACACCCTGCGAATGACATACGGAGGGCGTGACTTCGATTCGATATAGGTTCGCCCGACGTACTCCCCGACGATGCCAAGGCCGAGCAACTGGATGCCCGATAGAAACGTTATGAGGGATATCACCGAAGCGAAACCGGGCAGGTCGATCCCGTAGACCAGGGTTCGCGTGACGATGAATGCTCCATAGAGGATCGCCGCGACTGCCACGCTGCCGCCAACATAGGTCACCAGGCGGAGCGGTGCCGTCGAGAACGAGGTGACACCCTCCATGGCAAGACTCATCAGCTGGAAGCCGTTGAACTTGGTCTGTCCTGCCGCACGAGCGGGGCGCGCGTATTCCATTTCCTCGGTACGAAACCCGGCCCAGGCGAACAGACCCTTCATGAAGCGCCGGTTCTCGGGAAGGTTGTTGATGGTGTCCACCACCGCACGGTCCATCAGCCGAAAGTCGCCGACATTTTCCGGGAGATGAACATCGGAGATCATGTTGAATGTGCGGTAGAACAGCATGGCCGAGACCCGCTTTCCCCACGAGTCGGAACTTCGGTTCGAACGCTTTGCCACCACCATTTCGGCCCCGCTTTCCCAGCGGGCGATCATCTCGAGCAGCAATTCCGGCGGGTCTTGCAAGTCAGCGTCAAGTGGAATCACGGCACCGCCCGAGGCAGCACGCAAGCCGGCGCTGAGCGCGGCCTCCTTGCCGAAGTGGCGTGACAAATCCACGACGACGATGCGGAACGCCGTTGGCCGATAGCTGGTGGCTTCCCGCAGGGTATGGTCCTCGCTGCCGTCGTTGACCAAGACCAGTTCCCATTCGTGGGGCGTGCCGGCGAAAGTCTGCTCCAGCCGCTTGAACGTGATGCCGAGGGTGTCCTCCTCGTTATACGCGGGCATCACCACGGAGATCAGCGATGGCCTTGCGGAGATCCCGGCGCCAGTCAAAGTCTGGTCCCCCGGACGGCGTGGCGTGCTGTTCGCGCCGATTGTCCGGCGCTGACGTCGAGTTGGGCAGGACGCGCAGAGGCCTGGATCGCCGCTTCACCGGTATCGCTGGCGCGCGCGTCGATCAAAAATGAAGGGCGCGGCGAACTCACGCCACGGCGGCTCAGAAGCCACGGGCGAGAATCGCGGATGATGAAATGACCGATGGCGAGCATGCGGCACGGGCAAGAGAGAAGATTCGACCGCAACACCAAGCGAGATTCGCGCCAACCATTCAAGTCATTGAATCGATGACTTTTGCCCGCCTGGCCGAGGGCATTTGTGGCCTCCATTCTTTGCAGTATGCAAAGTTTGTCTGCAAGGAATGTCGGATGCGGAACCGCCCGAGACCTTGCCAAGGGCTGGACAACCTCTCGCCAGGAAAACCTACTTCGCGCGTCGATGGCCTGTGTTCACGGCTGCCCTTCCGGCCTGTTTTCAGCCCCATTCCCATCGGCACATTTGGGCGACTGGCCTGGGCCCGACAACCGAACCACCACGGTGTCGCCGACGACGTAGAGCTGGTAGTGGGCGGTGATCACATCAGCCGGCATCAGGCAGGCACGCGCCCGCAAGGACGACACCAGTGACTGCGCAGGTACATCGTCGTGTGCCTGCAGATTGTTTACATCCGAGATGTAGAACGCAAGAAAGTCAGGGGTCTGAACACTATGGGCAGAGGTGAGATATGTGGGCACCAGGGCGCGCACCAGTGGTAGCTGCTCGATCACGTGTGCGGTGACCGGGGAGTAACCCGCCGTTCCGTCCAGCAAAAAGGCATGAACCCCGCGGCTCACCCTCAGCTGGGCAAGGTCGTCGGCCAGGCTGCTGGCTATACGGTCTTCGTAGTTTTTCTGGGCCAGGGCAGCGTTGCCGTAGGCGCTGGCCAGTATGCACATCCCCAAGGCCAACATGCACGCGGCCGCGACCGCCCATTTGGGTGAACCGTGCCATTGACGCAATGCCGCCTGCATCACGACCAGAGCTCCGGCCAGCACGGCGCCAAGCCCCATCAGTACGCGTGGCCCGATCTCGGGCTGGCGCAGCAGCAACATCGGGCCGAGCGCGGCGATCAGCGCAGCCAATGGCGTCAGCACGGCCGCGAGGCAAAGCAGTAGCGCCACCGGCGTCCCCGACGTGGGACGGAAGCTGAGCGCATGGCATATGCCGATGACGACTGGGAACAGTGCGAGTACGACCAGCAGCGGGCCGAAGTACATCCACCAGTGCCCGTTGAAACTGCTCCCGACGTAGTCGTAGAAATCGACGAAATGGGTCAACGGCAGCGGCAACTCACGCCACCCGTGAATTCTCTCCGAAGAGTGTTTCACCCAGCCACTGATGTGTGTGCCGACGAGCAGGTAGTAAAGCAGCATGGCAGTACCGACCTGCATGAAACGCCCGATGAGTCTCTTTGCCAGCAGGGATGGAGGCACCCGCTGCAGCTGCATGGTCACCCATTCGACCAGCACGAACACGAGGTAGGCATTGAGCGCCGGTTGATAGAAACAAAGACTCCCGAAAAGGGCCAGCACACCCAGCCACCATGCGCGACGGCCATCGCGCAGCTGAAGTATCGGAAGGACCGCGAGGAGCATGGCCAGGCTCATGCTCAGGGCGTCGAACTTGAAGGAAAGGTTCTCCAGATAAAACGGCTGTGCTCCCAGGGGAAATGCGGCGAGCGCCGCCATCCACGACGGGCCGATCGAGTATCGGCGCGCCAGCAGAACTCCCGCCCAGGCCAGTATCGCGACCGCGCCAATCTGGGGCAGCGGCGAAATGTCGACCATCGCATGGTCGTAGCACTGCAGCATGCGCATGAGCAGGGTGGTCAGCGGCCGCCCGTTGGAATCCCAGCCGGCACGACCGATCAGGGCCCGTTTCAGGTCGTCGTTGTAGTAACGATCCGCACGCAACAGGGGGTAGAGGATCAGCGAATACAAGAGCAGCAGGATGCCAAACACGTCGCGCGCGCTGTGTCGTACCTCGGCATTCCCGGATTGTTCTCGAGACAATGGCAAATCCACCCAAAAAGTTCTCGGATCGATGGTTGGCAGTTGAATGTAGCGACGCCAGCCGCATGTGTGGCCCGCTACGCCGCCATCAGGGTTGTCGTGCCACGACCAGGTTGAAATCGCATTCAGAGGCCGTAGCGCTTGACCTTGTACCAGAGCGCCCGTTCACTGACGTCAAGCAGGCGCGCGGCACCGGCCTTGTTGTTGTCGCTGCGCTGCAAGGCGGCCTCGATCAGCTGGCGTTCCAGTGACTCGACATGGGTCTTCAGCGATAGAGAGGTGCCGACATCGGACAACGGTTCCGGCGGGGATGCCGGCTTGACCCTGTCAGCCACAGTTGCAATCTCGGCGGGCAGGTGTTCGGGCAGGATCTCCTCGTCGCGACACAGGACGACGGCGCGCTCCATCAGGTTCTCCAGTTCGCGCACGTTGCCTGGCCAGGCATAGCGTTCCAACTGTTTCATTGCCGACGCAGCAAGTCGCGGTGTGCGGCGCCCCAGCTCAAGCGCATGCTGGTGAAGGAAATGCTCGGCAAGCAGCGGAATGTCGCCCAGCCGATCGCGCAACAAGGGCACTTCGACCCGCACCACGTTGAGGCGGAAGTAGAGATCGCGGCGCAATTGGCCGGCATCGATGGCTGCTTGTGGGTCACGGTTGGTAGCCGCTATCACCCGCAGATCGACGGCAATGGATGCATTTGCACCGAGCCGCTCGACAATGCCTTCCTGCAGCACACGCAGCAGCTTGGCCTGCAGCGCCAGCGGCATCTCGGCAACTTCGTCGAGGAAGATCGTGCCGCCGCTGGACAACTCGCACTTGCCGATACGTTCGCTGAGCGCCCCTGTGAAGGCGCCTTTGGTGTGACCAAACAGTTCGCTCTCCAGCAATTCTGCCGGAATCGCGGCGCAGTTGATCGGTACGAACAGGCCCTTCCGTCCAGATGCGCGATGGAGCGCGCGCGCCACCAGCTCCTTGCCGGTGCCGGTTTCACCGACGACGAAGACACTGCTGCGCGAGGGTGCAATCTGCCGGATCAGTTCATACAGAGCCTGCATGGGCTGGCTGATGCCGATGAATTCATCCCAGCCCCTGGATAATTCGTCCTTGAGGAACTGGTTCTCACGCTGCGCGGTTTGCATTGCCAGCACCCTGCGCACCGCCAGCTCGACGGTTTCCATCTCGAACGGTCGAAGGATGTAGTCGACCGCCCCGAGCTTCATCGCCGTCACCGCGGTCTCGATCGTGCCATAGGCCGTGAGCACGATTACGGGCACCTCGACCTTGCGATCGCGCAGGGCGTTGAGCAACCCGATGCCATCCATGCGCGGCATACGCAAATCGGTCAGCACCAGGTCGAAGACACCGCGCTCGATCGCGCCTAGTGCCTCCACGCCATCGGCGGCCTGCTCCACGTGATGGCCCATGTTTCTCAGCGCCAGCTCGAGGATGCGCCGCATCTTGGCTTCGTTGTCGACCACGAGGATCCGCTTCACGCTCATCTTTACTTGCCTATGGTGTCTTGAATCGAAGGTTGAAAGCGGCACCCCCCCAAGCGCTCTCGCCGATGTTGATCTCACCACCGTGCACCTGCACGATCTGCTGCACAATGGTGAGGCCAAGACCAATCCCTCCTTCCCGCCTGCTGAAGAAAGGATCGAAAACCCGCGACCTCATCGACTCAGGCACACCTGGGCCATCGTCCACTACGCTGATCCACATGGCATCGGCATCACGATACGTACTCACGGCGACCCGGCCTCCCGCACTGACGAAAGACAACGCGTTAAGGATCAGGTTCAGGAACACCTGCATCATCTGCTCCCGGTCGCAATCAAGCACCATGTCCACCGCGGAGGTTTCCCGGGTCAGGGCAATCCCGGCATTTTCAGCGCGAGAGGCAAGCAGGCCCAGCACGCCGTCGATGATCGCATGCAGATCGTGCGGCCTGAAGTCGGGCGGCTGAGGGCGGGCACACTCCAGCAGCATCGTCACCAACCGGCTCAAGCGCTCGGTCTCGCTGATGATGAAGCCGATCAGCTCGCGTTCCCTTTCGCCCAAGTTAGGTTGCCGCTCCAGCAGCTGCGCCGAGCTGCGCACGATGCCCATCGGCGTACGCACCTCGTGCGCCATGATGGCGGCCATCTCACCGACGACGGCCAGCTTGCCGGCGCGCACGATCTGCTCGCGGGATCGCTCCAGCGCTCCGATCATCTCGACGTAGGCATGATGCAGCTCCTCCACCTCCGAGATGGTGGTCTCCGGCACGGCCGGCAGTTGCGCTGCTCCCTGGCGGAATTGCCGGGTGAATTCGGTGAGCACGACGATAGGGCGCGATATCCGGCTGGCTACCCGCGATGAAATCCAGATGCCGCTCAGCAGGGTCAGCAGCAGCACCGCGAGCATCGCCCACAGCAGGCGCCAGATCGGTGCGAACGAGACTGCGGTGGGTTCCACCATCAGGATGTGCCAACCCAGCCCGCGGAACTGCTGGTATCCGCTGGAGGTGGCCGCGCCGACCAGGAGCTGACCCAGACCAAGCGCACGGTCCTGGTGGATATAGGAAACCGCGCCCTGTGCCGGCAGCGACCAGTTCCGCAGGCGAAGCTGCCGTTTCTCCGGTCTGTCGCGCAGGGAACGCGAGGTGGCGATGATCTGGCCATCGTGATCAAGCAGCAACAGGCTGCGGTTGCCCTTGTCGACGGCACTGTCAAGCAGGGCACGGATAGTGTCCCAGTCCACCAGCACGTAGAGGTAGCCGATCGTCCCCCTGCCGAACGCATTGGCAATTGGCGTACGCAGCATGGCGACCTGCGCCCGGCTTCCCAGAACAGGCGCGATTGAAACATCCCCCAGTTGTGCGCCGGGGATCGGCATCCAGGCGGACGCAGCGGGCACCTGCTGACCGATCAGGGCAGGGTCGCTGGCGGCAACGATGCGCCCGCCGTCATCGGTGCAAAGCAGCGAGCGATATACCGTGCCCTTGCCTGCGCGGAGGTTGGACAGGAAATGCGAAAGACGCTTGTCGACGTCGTTGATGCGAATGTCCTGCATTACCTCCAGATCGCGCCAGACCAGCATGTTCTCCACGTGCGAGAACATGAAAATATCGACGCGCTGCATCACGGTGCTGGCGCCAAACTCGAGGTTGCTGGCAATCTCGGCCTGCAGCGCACGGCGAAATTCGTAGAACGACAGCGCACCGACGACGGTCACCGTGCCGAGCAGCATCCAGACCAGCAGGCGCAACAGGGCGGATCGGGTGGTCACGACACGCGCCCTTCACCCGTGATGGACAAGCACTTGCTCATGGGATACCGAGAGGAGCCGAAAGACTGCTGGCCATGGTGCATGGTGGCCGGCCATGGTTATCAGTGTGGCCGACGTGAGGCGCCGACGGCAAGCAACGCGGGGTGCCGCTTTGCTGCCGGCGACGCAATGCCGCAGAATCCGCCGTGTCGACAACCTGCCCACGTCAAGCGAATGAAGGGATTTCATCCTGGTCGCGCCGACGGGCAGGTTTTGTTCCGGCTGGCTCCGAAGTGATCCACGTTTCATCCACCCGATGCACCGAGAACGCCCATGGGCACGCACAACGAGCTGACGATGCGATGCCGGTTCCTGGCGTCCCTGATCATTCTGGCCAGCGGGCTTGGGTGCGGCAGCGTGGCCCGTGCCACCGATGACGGCAGTTGGCAGCCAGCACCGTATACGCTCGGGCAGGGACTCTATTTCCCGCAACAGAGGTTGCGCATCGGCGGTTACGCCACCCTCCAGTACTACAATGTGGGGGGGCTTCCCGCCACGCTGCGCTTTCGCGATACCAGCCTGTTCATCACCAAGGATGTCGGCATCCGTTGGCAGCTCTTCTCCGAAGTGGATGTCGGCAACAGCCTCAGCCTGACGGGCCACTCCAGCGGGGAAGACTCCGAGCTGGATATCGAACGCTTGTACCTCGACTACCACGCCGACCAGGCCATCACGGTCCGGTTCGGAAAATTCCTTACGCCGATGGGGCAGTGGAACCTGATCCATGCCGATCCGCTGACCTGGACCGTCTCCCGGCCGCTCTCGACATCGGCAGCCTTTGCGCGCCATGCCAGCGGCGTCATGGCATTTGGCACGCTGCCCTTGCACGGTCACGACCTCGACTACTGGGTCTTTGCCGATGACAGCAAGAACCTCGGTATCGGCCCGGAGCAGGATAAGGCCTTCAGCTCGTTCGGCGCGAACGGCTCCATCCGCAACAATTTTCGCCAGGCCTTTGGTGGCCAATTGCTCTACCACATGCTGGATGACCGCCTCAGCCTGGGCATCTCCTACCTCGACTACACCTTGCAGTCGCCACATCAGAGATTCCAACTGGTCGGCATGGACTTCAGTTGGACGGCGCGCTACGTCAACCTTACCGGCGAAGCGATCCATCGCACGAGTCCCAATGCAGGCGCGCCGACGCAGCAGGGCAGCTTCCTGCAGGCGGCGGTACCGCTGTGGCGCCAGCTCTACCTGGTCGGGCGATACGAGCGCTATCAGACTTCCGTGTCGGGCAGGGTCACGACCTTGCGCACCATCGGCCTCAACTATCGCCCCGTGCGGGGAATCGTGCTGAAGATCGAGCATAGCGAGGGCAATCGCGATGCGGAGCCTGCGCCTGCGGGCTGGCTGGCATCGGCCGCGGTGCTGTTCTGAGTGATGCTAGGCTCTGGCGCCCACCTCCAATTTTGTGCTCTTGTCGCCTGCGGGCTCCTTTCCGCACAGTTCGGCGTCGCGCGGGCAGGAACATTGAACATCGTGGTAATCACCGCGCCGCAGGCACCCCGGCTTTCGTTTGATCGCTACACGCTGCGGAATGTATTTCTCAAGAAGATCTTTGTCGATAAGGACGGCCAACGGCTCATTCCCGTCAATTTGCCCGCCGGCTCTCCGCTGCGGCAAGCGTTCGCCCAGGAAGTTACCCACCTGCCAGACACGCAACAGGACGACTACTGGAATCGACAGTATTTCCAGGGTGTGAGCCCGCCTTACGTGCTTGCTTCGCAGCAGGCTGTCGTACGCTTCGTGGCCGCTACGCCAGGCGCCATCGGCTACGTGACATCCTGCTACGTGGATTCGAGTGTGAGGGTGGTGTTCGAGTTGACCTTGCCCAGTGGGACCACGGCAGTTGTGTGCCCAGAGCACGCGTCGCCCTGAATTCCCGTATCGAGCAACAATCCGTGCAGACATTTCTTGCACGCTGCAGATTTTGCGTGCCTCGCCCGACCCGACAATTTCATTAAATATGTAGTGAAATCAATCACATGATTTGATGGCATGGATATCGCTTTGGAGGCGCGAGCCCTCTAGCCTCGAGCGAAGTATCCATGCACTTTCCTGCCGAGCGATCCGGCAACGACCCCTGCGTCCTCGAGAGCGTGCAACCGCTGCTTTCGGAGCTGGCCGCATCCATCCACGTCGATGTGGTGGACGCGGGTCATGATCACCGCGTGGAAGCGGAAGGCTTCGTCCACCGCGTGTTTGCCCAGCGCTATCACGCCGACGTGCAGTCGTTCTATCCCACCTTGCTCAGCTTTCGCGATCGTGGACATCCACGTGCGCTGGTTGGCTTTCGGGATGCCCTGGCTGGCCGCCTTTTCGCCGAGCAATACCTCGAGGAAGCGGCCCAGGAATTGATCGGCGAGCGCGTCGGCGAAGCCGTCTCGCGCGAAGCGCTGGTTGAGGTGGGCAGCCTCGCCCTGGAGAACCCGGGCGACGCACGCTGGGTGATTGCTGCGTCCACCTGTTTCCTGCATGTGCTGGGGTATCGCTGGGTCCTGTTTACCGCGACGCGCACGCTGATCAACAGCTTTCAACGACTGGGACTGCAGCCGCTTGCGTTGGTTTCCGCCCGCCCGCTGCTGCTCGACGACCAGGGTGAGCAGTGGGGGAACTACTACCAGGCGGGGCCTGTGGTCTGCGCCGGCAACATCGCTTCGGGCTATCAGAAACTTCACCGCCACGTAGGGCACGGGCAGCCCATGTTGCGCTCGCTGCTGGCGGAGATGGAGCAACGGGCGGGGCTATTCGCGTACCCGGAATCTGCAGTATGCGGGGCTGAATGATGCGCCTCGTATGGGAATCGATTGCCGCTCATGCGGCCAACCACTCCAGCCAGGCGGCACTCGTTGACGAGCGTGGTGCGCTCACCTACGGCGAACTGCCGGCCACCATCGCGCGTGCCGCGTCGATTTTCACGGCTCAGCGCGTCGCGAGCATGATCGACAACAGCAGTGCATGGGCGGTGGTGGATCTGGCCCTGGCGCGCAACGAGGCGGTCAGCATTCCGATCCCGCAGTTCTTCACCGATGGGCAGGCCCACCACCTGATCGACGATGCCGCACCCGACCTGATCATCACCGACCAGCCGCAGCGGATCGCCGTGCTTGCCGGGCACTTGCCCACCGGGTCGGTGCAAGTCGCCGGCCGCGAACTGTTCCTGTTCTCCCGTCCGGCGGCAGCGCAGCATCCGCTGCCAACGGGTACTTGCAAGATCACCTATACCTCGGGCACCACCGGACGACCCCGAGGGGTTTGCCTGTCTGCACAGACCATCAAGGCCGTGACCCTGTCGCTGGCAGAGGCCGTGGATGCCGGTGCGGACGACCGCAGCCTCGCCTTGCTGCCGCTGTCGACCCTGCTGGAAAACATCGGTGGCATCTACGTACCGCTGCTGACCGGCAGTACGGCGGCGTTGCCATCGCTCGCCAGCTGCGGCTTTGCCGGATCGAGCGTGGTGCGGCCCGGGATGCTGGTCGCCGCCCTCCATCAGTACCTGCCCAGCGCCACCATTCTGGTGCCGCAGTTGCTGAAGTTGCTGGTGGAATGTCTTGCCGCCGGAGCAGGCCTGCCCGACTCACTGCGCTTTGTCGCGGTTGGTGGCGCACCGTGCGCGTTGACACTGATCGAGCGTGCGCGCGGGTTCGGTCTGCCGGTGTACGAAGGTTACGGCTTGTCCGAGGCAGGCTCCGTCGTCACTCTGAATCGAGCGGAGGCACAACGCCCGGGCAGCGTTGGCATGCCACTGCCGCATGCCTTCGTGCGCATCGCGGGGGACGGCGAAATCGTTGTCGCCGGACACCTGTTCGGCGGTTACCTGGGCAGCGCGACCACGCCTCCCGTCGAATGGCCCACGGGCGACCTGGGTCATCTTGATGCTGAGGGATACCTGTATGTCACCGGCCGCAAGAAGACCGCGTTCGCTACGGCCTTCGGCAGAAACGTGTCACCGGAATGGGTCGAAGGCGAACTGACCGCAGGACCCGCCGTCATGCAGGCTGCCGTGTTCGGCGAGGGGCGCGCCCGCAACGTGGCCGTACTCGTAGCGCATCCGGCGGCACGCCCCGAACAGATCGCCGCCGCCGTGGCCGCGGCCAATGCTCGATTGCCTGACTACGCCCGCATAGCCGCGTGGCATCTCGCCGACGTGTCGTTTTCGCAGGCCAATCGTCTGGCACGAAGCACCGGGCTGCCTGATCGCGAGGCGATCGCACACCACTTTGCGGGCGCACTGGAACAACTTTATGCAAGCGAAGCAAGCCATGTCGATGTATGAGCGCCTGGTGCACGAGACCGAAACCAGTCGTCAAGCGTTTCTTGCCATCCCGATTATCCAGCGAGCCCTGCGCGGTGACGTGGTGCGCGCGGAATACCTTGCCTTTCTTCATCAGGCATATCACCACGTGCGGCACACCGTACCGCTGATGATGGGCATGGGCTATCACCTCCCCGAGCGCTTGCGCTGGATGCATGCGGTGGTGACGGAATACATCGAGGAGGAGATCGGCCACGAGGAGTGGATTCTCGATGACATCGACGCCAGCGGCGGCGACGCGGGCGCGGCACGGCTGAATCTGCCCCTGCCTGCCACGGAGATGATGGTTGCCTATGCACACGACACCATCCGCCGCGGCAACCCGGTCGGCTTTCTCGGCATGGTGTTCGTGCTGGAGGGCACCAGCGCTGCCCTGGCCACGCTCGCGGCCGACGCGATCCGCCGCACCCTGGATCTGCGGGCAGAGGCACTGCGTTACCTGACCTCGCACGGAACGCTGGACCAGGAACATACCGGCTTCTACGAAGGCGTGGTCAACCGGCTGGACTCAGCCGATGACCAGCACGCAGTGATCCATGCAGCCAACCGGTTCTACGGGCTCTATGGGGCGATCTTCCAGGCGATTGACGCTGCTTGCGGCGAACCGGAGGTAGCGCGATGAAAATCGTCTCCCTGCTGTGTCTCATGACTTGCTCGCTGGTCCTCGCTGTGCTGGCGCCAGCTGCCCGGGCCGATACGCTCGATGCGGCGCTGATCACCCTCGAACACGGCTGGGCCCACGTGACGTACGAGGTCCCGGTATCGGGTCAGGATGATGCCTATACGGCACTGGAGTCCAAAGCTTCCGCAGTGGTCGCACAGTATCCGCAGCGCGCCGAGCCGAAAGTCTGGCAGGCCATCATCCTCAGCACTCATGCCGGTGAGCACGGCGGGATGGGTGCGCTGGGCATGGCCAGAAAGGCGCGTGACCTGCTGCTCGAGGCAGAGAAGATCAATCCCGACGTGATGCACGGCTCGATCTACACGACGCTCGGCAGCCTGTACGACGGGGTGCCCGGATGGCCGATTGGATTTGGCAGCAAGGACAAGGCGCGCGCCATGTTGCAGAAGGCGTTGCAACTCAATCCTGACGGCATCGACCCGAATTATTTCCAGGGCTACTTCCTCTACCGCGGCGGCGACAGGCCGAGCGCGCTGGCGGCGCTGAACAAGGCGTTGGCCGCGCCGCCACGAGCCGATCAGCCACTCGCTGACGCGGGGCGCCGCCGACAGATCCTGAAGCTGATCCAGACGATCGACTCGACTCATTGATCCACGACAAAGGCCTGGCTGATGGACCTTCGAGGCAAACGAATACTCCTCACCGGCGCCGCCGGTGGCATCGGCCGGGACCTGTGCCAGGAGCTGGCGTGCCGGGGCGCGAGACTTTGTCTGGTCGGTCGCACCGATGCCTCCATCGCGAGCTTGCGGCATCTGGTGGAAGAGAAGGGCCTGGATGCCGTGGTGGTGCAGGCGGATATCACCCAGGCACGCGACCGCGAGTCTGCGATCCGGCGAACGCAGTTGACGTATGCCGGCCTCGACGTCCTGATCAACCTGGCAGGCCTGATGGACTTTCAGATGTTCAGCGCATCCGACCCCGCCATGATCCAGCAGATGCTGCAGATCAACCTGCAGGCACCGATGCAGCTGATCCGTGAAGTCCTCCCGGCGATGCTTGCCCAGGGCAGTGGCCGCATCGTCAACATCGGTTCGATGTTTGGCAGCATCGGCTACCCCGGTTTCGCCACTTATTCGGCGACGAAGTTCGCCCTTCGCGGCTTTTCGCAGGCGCTGCGTCGCGAACTGATGGGCTCCGGCATCGGGGTCACCTATGTGTCGCCACGCGGCGTGCGCACGACGTTCAATCCACGCGCGGTGCATGCCATGGCTGCCGAGGGAATGATGCACATGGACGAGCCGGCGTGGGTAGCCACGCACATCGCCGACGCCATCGAAAAAGAAAAGGACGAGGCCTACCTGGGGTTTCCGGAGAGCTTCTTCGCCCGGCTCAACGGTCTGTGGCCACGCCTGGTCGATCACTCGCTGAAAAAGGTGGTCCCCGCGATCAGCCGGCATGCGGGTGGCCTGCCGTGAGTCGCGGATGCCGCGCGAACCGTTCCCGCTTGATCTCCGACGGGGTCATGAATTCTCTTGTCTGGAACGCCCATTGAACGCCGCTGATGTCAGCCCGTGGCAGCCACCGATGCCACTAAAAGGTATCTACCGAATCCTGGTCTGCCGACCGAATCACCGGCTGGGCAATACGCTGCTGCTGACACCGCTCATCGCCGAACTGGAACACCGCTTCAAGGGCGCGGAAATCGACATCTTGTCCGAAGGACAGATTGCCGCAGAAGTCTTTTCCACGTTCTTCAGTGTGAAAAACATCTACTGTCTGCCGCGACGTGGCTTCAAGCATCCATGGGCCTTCCTGTCATCGTTGCTTCGCGTCCGCAAGACTCGCTATGACCTGATCATCGACCCCTGTCTCGGCTCGAATTTCAGCCGCGCGATGACGAAGTTTCTCCATGGCCGCTACAAGCTCGGCTTTGACGGCCGTGTCGGTGGGTCGGGACTGACTCATGCCGTACCCCGCTCGGTGGCCATGCGACACATGGCCAAACGGGCGATCAACCTCGTGCGCTGGATCAACCAGTGCACCGACGGCGATGGCGCTCGGTTCCCTTCGCTGGACATCCGCCTGACCGCGAACGAGCGCGAACAAGGGAGGCGGCTGCTGGCCGGGATCCTGTCGGACGCCGCTCGGCCAGTCACTCGTCCGCTGGTGGGCATTTTTGCGAATGCGACCGGTGCCAAGCGGTATCCGCAGGACTGGTGGCGTGAGTTCATCGCCGCCCTGGTGCAAAGGCTTCCGTACGCCAGCATCGTCGAGTTCGTGCCCATGCATGGCCATTCCATGCTGGATTCCGTATGGCCGGCTTACTACTCGTCCGACATCCGGCGCATGGGATCTGTGATGGCGGCGGCGGATCTGATGGTCAGCGCCGATTGTGGCGTGATGCACCTGGCAGTTGCCTCCGGCGTACCCACGGTGGGCCTGTTCTCGGTCACCGATTCTGCCGTGTACGAGCCGTACGGCCATGACAGCCGGGCTCTCCAGACGGGCGGCCTTTCGGCGCGAGATTGTGCCGAAAGGATTGTCGACGCCTACGCCGAGGTGCTGGCCCGGTCATCAGTTTTGGACCCAATCGACGCAGCTGACCAAGACCCGGCTCGATCCCGAGCTGCCATTTCCGTGCAGAAGCAAACCCTTTGTGCACCGGTAGTGCTTTCCGTGCATCCGAGCTAGCGCGTGGTGATCCAGGTCCGGAGAAGTGCATCCATCGAAGCAAGGTCTGATGCCGAGCTACCTCATTCGTTGGTCTTTATCTCTGAAAGACACTTGAGTCAGCGTAGCAAGTGGTTCCGGCCGTGGCTTGAGGGCAATCGGCTCGTGGTGAGGGATGGCGCCCGTATCGCAGCTCATCCACCCTTCCACGCGCTTTCAGGGTAAAGCATGAAAAGCACGCCTTTGAACGTTGAACCACTTTCTGCCAGATCCGCCTGGCTGCCGGCCCCGATCGGATCCGTGCTGCTGGGCATCCTGTGGCTGCTTGCCTGGGGCATGGGCCTGCGCCGCTCGCTCGGCGAGCCGGATGAGGGGCGCTATGCCGAGATAGCAAGGGAAATGCTGGTCAGCCATGACTGGGTCACGCCGCGTCTGGACGGATTCCTGTTCTTCGACAAACCCCCGTTGCACTACTGGGCCAGTGCCACCGCTTACCTGGCGTTTGGCGTTCATCCCTGGAGCGCACGCTTGTGGTGCGCACTGACTGGCCTGCTGGCCATGCTCGCCGTGGGGTGGGCCGGCAGGCGTCTGTTCGGCCGCGAGGTCGGTGGTTACGCGATGGCAATACTTGGCAGCTCGCTACTGTTCGCCATGGCCGCCCATATCGACACCCTGGACGTCGCTGTTACCGCTTTTCTTGGCATGGGCATGGCCTTTTTCCTGGTGGCTCAGTTCGATCCCTCCACAGCACATCAGCGCGCGTGGCTGAATGTCGGTATGTGGGCCTCACTCGCCCTGGCGATCTTGTCCAAGGGACTGGTCGGCGTTGTGCTGCCTGGACTGGCGCTGGTCGCGTTCATGCTCTGGCAGCGTGACATCCGGATAGCTTGGCGCACTTCGCCCGGGATCGGACTGCTCGTCATCGCACTGATCGCAGCCCCTTGGTTCGTCATGATCTGCCGGCTGCATCCGAAGTTCTTCGACTATTTTTTCGTCCGTGAACATTTCACACGTTTCCTGACTGCAGACGACGGGCGTACCAAGCCCCTGGGATTCTTCATTCCTGTCGTTGTGCTGGGACTGTTTCCCTGGACGCTGATGTTGCCGTGGCGACGATCGGACTGGAAGGTGCTGGATGTTCGCGAACCCGCCCGGCGCTTCCTGCTCGTCTGGGTGGGTGTGACTTTCCTGTTCTTTTCCGCCTCGCACTCGAAGCTCACTTTCTACGTGCTGCCCCTGTTTCCCGCCGCCGCCATGCTGCTGGCGTGGCTGGTCGCGCGCATGTCCGTCAAAACCATGGTGCAGCGCTTGTGGTGGCTGGCTACCCTCGCCGGTTGCGCTGCGGCGATCGCAGTCATTGGCATGCTGACAGTACGCAACATCAACGAGGAGGCGATCCAGGGCGCGCTGCGTGGTGGGGCCGAGGGGCTGGCGATCGTCGCGCTGGCCGCGATGGTGGGAAGTTGGGCGGCACAGCGGGGACGACGTCCTATGGCCATCCACCTGCTGGCGCTGAGCTCCCTGCTCGCCTGGCAGCTGGTACTCATCTCGTCACAGCCTTATGTCGACCTGAAGTCAGCCGCTCCCGTCGCTACGATCGTCAAGGCCGCGATGGGCCCGGACACCGAGATTTTTGTCGTCCAAGCGTACCAGGGAGGGCTTCCGTTCTACGTGGGCAGGCTGGTGACCGTAGTCGCGGAACATCGCGATGACCTGGCGCCTGGACTTGCATCCCGGCCGGCAGGCTATATCGCCGACCTGTCCACGTTCGAAATGCGCTGGAGGGCCAGTCACGATGCGCTGGCGGTGGTCAAGCTGGGCCTGCTGGATCAGTTGCGTCATGACGGACTGCCCTACGAGGAGCTCGATCCTCCGGTGGGAAATCTGGTGGTGATTCGGCGTACACGTCCTATTTCGGTCGCGCCTGTTCCGGCAGTGCAATGAGATTGTTCGAGCGGCCAGTCGGCTTTGCAGCACGCCATTCGTGGTGGCCGGCCATTCCCATCTGGGTGGTGGTTGCCCTGCTGACCATCTTTCAGCACGGGCCGATGCCGATGTACTCCACACGAACACTTTCTGTGGCATGGGAGATGTGGCACCGGCACAGCTTCATGGTGCCCTACCTCAATGGGGCGCCATACAGCGACAAGCCACCATTGCTGTTCTGGTTAATCCAGCTCGGCTGGAGCGTGACGGGAGTGAGCGACACGTGGCCGCGCGTGCTGGAGGTCGGACTGGGTGCAATGGAGCTGTCGCTGGCGATGCTGCTCGGCCGTCGACTTTTTCCTAGCAGTGATGCGGTCGCTAGGGCGACGTCCTGGCTGCTGATGGCCTTCAGCTACGCCTTTCTGTTTGGTTTGCAGACCATGTACGAGGTCCTGCTGGCGAACTGCGTGCTGGTTGCTCTGCTGGCGCTGTTGCCGAGCGTGCGTCGCGAGTCGCCCCGACCGTTCCTCTTCGCCCTGGCGCTGGCGGCGGGGCTGCTGACCAAGGGCCCGGTGATGCTGCTGCACGTGGTGTTTCCATGGTTGCTCGGGCCTTGCTGGAATGGTTGGGCACGCCGACACCGACGGCGCTGGTACGGTGGAGGTTTGCTCGTGTTGCTGGCTGGGGCCGCTGTCCTGCTTGCTTGGGCGCTACCGGCATCCATGCTTGGAGGCGCCGCTTATCGAGAGCAACTGCTCTTTCATCAGACTGCCGGCCGGGTCGTTGACGCATTCGCCCACGCCAAACCGTTCTGGTGGTATCTGCCCGTCCTGTGGGTGCTGATCTTTCCGTTCTCCCTCTGGCCTGGCTTGTGGCTTGCACTGGCCAGGTTGCGCCGGCCATTCGATCCGGGAATGCGATTTCTGGTCTCCTGGCTGGCCCCGGTGCTGCTGGTGTTTTCGCTGATCAGCGGCAAGCAGGCGTACTACCTGCTGCCAGAATTTGCGGGTTTTGCGCTGTTGCTGGCTACCGCGATAGTGCGCCTGGGGGAAACGCACCCAACGCAAATGCAGAACCGCTGGCTGGGGCCGTGGCCGCTGGCTCTGTTCTACAGTGTGATCGGCGTTTCGCTGTTGATGCTTCCCTGGATGTCAGGGCAAGGGGGCTTGGGGCTGGCGGCGCATTGGCAGGAATTGACGGCGCTGTTGCCTTTCCACTTGGCGCTGGGCCTTGTCTACCTGACTCTGGGTGCCTGGTTGCTGATCGCACGAAGCCGTATCAGCACCACAGCGGTGGCGGCCTTGCTGGGTGTCGCTGCCGCCAATGCGATGTTCACGATCACCTTCTGGCCAGCATTTGATCTCCAGCCTGCCGCCGACTTGCTCGCCCGCGCCCAGACACAGGGGCGGCCGGTCGCCAACGTGGAAAAGTACGACGGTCAGTTCCACTTCCTGGGCCGGTTGACGGCACCCATCACCTCGCTGGCGGGCCCACGGGAGGGCCGGATCTGGGCTGCAGCGCATCCCTCGGGGATGCTCGTCATCTACGCCAGCCATCCCGCACCGGGGGATCGACAGTGCGCGCTCTATTTCCATGCATTCCGCGGCGTGTGGATGGGCATCTGGGCATCGCCCGCATTTCTTCACCAAAGCCAGCCGGACCCTGTCGGTGTCCCGGATAGCCCGTGCCTCAGCCGGGAGTAGCCCGCGCCGTCACGGGGAAAAAATCGGCGCATGGGCGAACGCCTGTACAGCGCGGCAATGGCGGCCAGCGAAGGACAAATGGTCGTGCGACTACCTATAGCTTGAACATTTCATCGGCTTTAATGACCTGCATCCCCTTACACGAGGCACCGATGTTACCGCGCGCGGGTAGGCAACATCCGCTGAAGTACGCCATCGTTCCGCAGGAAGTGGTGGTAAAGCGCGGCGGCTGCATGCAATCCGATCAGCACCGCGAGTGTCCACATCATGTAGATGTGGACGTCGCCAGCGGTGAGTGCCCAGTGCGCTCGTGGCGCGGCAATGCCAGGCAGCGAGATGATGCCGAACACATTGACGCGGAGCCGGTGCGCCGATGCCGATGCCCAACCCAGAAACGGCCCAACTATCAGAACGAGGTAAAACAAGCGGTGGGTGGCAACGGCGATCCAACGTTCCCATGCCGGGGAGCCGGGCATGTCCAGTGACACCGGATGGAGTAACCGGTTGCAAAGGCGGATGATCATCACGATCAAGATCAGGATGCCTAACGAAAAATGCAGGTTGATCAGTGTCCCCGCTAACGTTTTCGGGCCGATGTCAGGCATCAATATAGCGATCCCGAACTGTGCCAGAACCAGCAACAGGATCAACCAGTGCAGCCATTTCGTGGCAGAGCTGTAACCGCTCACAAGGTGGTGTCCTGAAGTTGGTGGAAATTCTCTATCCAGCAGAAGAGAATTAAGCTCAAATCTCGTGTATGGCGGGGCGAGAGAGGCAGTGGCGCGTGCTACTGATTTTTACCAAAGACGATCTGAGCCAGCCAGATCATGCGCCTTGGTCCAGTTTACTCTGCACCTTCTGGAGTAACCGACGTTCATGCGGAGTGTATGCCGACGGCGAGGAGTTGAAGAGCGTGAGGCGCGTTGTTGTTCAGTGCCACATCAATAGCTCGTGCGCTTTGGCGCTCCAAGGACTCCCGGTTCAGACGCACAATTACCATCCCGAAAGCAGCCGTTCGCGAAAGGCAGAAATGGGTCGATAGCGGCCATCGAAGGCCGATTCCGGCCGCACCTTCTTGTTCGGACAAGAGCGAATTGCCAGTCCGCGAAGCCCACCTTGTACTGAGGTTTTTGACTGTGCTCCGGCGTTTCTGAAGAGTGCGGGCCAGGATGGCCCGCTGCTCTACCCGGGGCCCCTGTGCGGCGGTGAGTCGGGGTCGACAGGCCGCGCAGCGGGAATCGGCATGGCGAGGGCATGGATGCTCGAGTTGAGGCAACGCAGGAGCGGTTGCCCGATGCCGATTCCTTTTCGCCAGCACAGGGATGTGCTGTCGAAAAGCCCGGCCCCGGCTCACGAACTTGCCGGGCGGGAGCCCGGCAAGCGCCAAGCGGGGTGGCCTTTCTCTTTGGTTATCTTTCTCTTTGGCCACGCACCGCGCAAAGAGAAAGTAACTCGAGCGCCGAAGGCGCTCGAAAGCTGTTGATCTTGTTTCTATTCCCAGTGCGACGATCACGTTCAACCGGAACGCTGATCATGTCCGCTCAGCACGCGCCCCAAGCGAGTATCACGATCCCTTCCCCACGGGTTTGGGCGCGAGGATCTGTTTCAGATAGTCGGTCGTACCTTGCTCGCGCACCAGATGCGGGTACTTCAGGCCACCATCGTAGTCGACCGTGTAGAGATTGGTAACGCCATCGCCTTGCGCACGGATCTGCAATGGCTTGCGGGTTTGCTGCGCCTGGGCAATCTCGGTGCGCAACACTTGCGTGCTGTACGCCTGGCCGTTGATGGAGATCAGTTTCATGCCCGGCGCCAACCCGGCCTTGAAGGCGGGGCCGTTCCACAGCACGTCTGATACCCCGCCACGATGGTTGAGCTTCAGGCCCACCGAGAACATGGCATTGATACTCGACCCTTCGAGCTCACCCGGACCGACATTTTCGAGTGCCTTCTGATAGCGCGAAGGCTCGTCTGTGTACACCAGCTTCCAGCCGCTCGACTCGATCCCCGACAGCAACGGCACCTGGGGGTTCACGCCGTCCAGCCAGGTGTGCAGAACGTTCGCCCAGTCATACGGTTGGACCCGGTTGAGTGCGTTGACGACATCGTCGATGGTGTAGGTGTGGGTGACGAAACTGCCGTTGTCGATGCTGTAAAACGCCCGCACGAAATCGTCGATCGAATGTTTGTCGTGGCTGAGTTGACGAATTTTCGTGTCAACCGCGAGCCACAGCAATTCGCCCTCGGGATAGAAATCATTTTGCCGACGCCAGTTCGCCCATGCGCCAGGTGCGCTGTAGTCCACGGCGGTTGTGGTATCAATCAGCGGTCGCCATGCGCGGCCGGTGCGGTGTGCCATCTCCGCTGCACGGTAGGCGATCGCTTCACGCCATGTTTGCGGCGACCACAAGCCGCTGCGCGCCGTCAACATGTCACCCAGGTACACCGTGAGCCCTTCGTACGACCACAGCATGCTGGTACGTTCCGGGTGCTCGAAATCGGGCTGCCACAGCCCGGCGGGACGCATGAATTTGCCGTTCCATGAGTGCGTGTATTCATGGGGCAACAACGAGGCGTCCAGCATGAAATGATCGGTGTCGGCAAGCATCTTCGAGCCACCACGCGCCCGGTCATCACTGGACTGGTGATGCTCCAGGCCCCCCACCGACGTGTAGTCGCTCAGTGTCAGCAGAAGGTGATAGGCGTCGTAGTGATGGGAATGGAATAGGGCCTGTGCCTGCTCGACCAGGCCGCGATAATCGGCGATTTGTGCCTCGGAAATATCAACGGCCGCCGCACTGTCGCCGACCATGTCGAGATAACGGTGTACCGATGAGCCGGCAGGCGTCAGGTCGACCTTCCGGAAATATTTTCCGGCAATCACCGGCGAATCGACCAGCGTGTTGAACGGCACGGGCTTGAACGTGATGCTCTGGCCGCTGCGATTCATGGTGTCCAGCGCGCTGCCATAGTGCCAGTCGGCAGGTATGACCAGCGTGGGCTGAAACATTTGCAGCTTGGTCGGATAGCCGGCCTGGTACAGCGCAACATGATCCCACGTGAGGTCAAGGAGGTTTGGAGTCACCCGATCCTTGGACGGAAACTGGAAGCTGATGTCGATCTTGTCCACCGCAGGTGGCACGGTCAGGTGAAACGTGAAGCGGTCCAATGGATCACGCTGCCACGCGATCCGCTTTCCGCTGGCGGTGATTTCCAGTCCCATGAACTCGTTGATCGGGCCATCGGGTGAATGATCGCCGGGGATCCACTTCGGGTAATAGAGCGTCAGTGGGCCCGGTTTGACCGGCATCACCTCGGTTACGTACAACAATTTTTGTGTCGGAACCGGCAGTCGCACGGTCAACGCAACAGTACCCGCCGGGATCTTTGCATCCGTCTGCGCCAGGCAGGACATCGACGCGGCGAGGGCAACCGCACCCAGCAGCAATGACAGTCGTTTCATGATTCGCTCCGAAAACCGGTGAGCCCGCATGTTACGCCCGAGAGGATCGAGGGCGGCATGTGCGTAGTGCACACTGAAACTGCCGATGCATGCGCTGCGGTTGTGCATGCATCTGGATTCTTTGATGGTGCTTCATGATCGCGTACGCAGACGTGCCGAGCGCTGCAATTCCCGCTCGCACCCAACAATGCCAACCAGCCTTCACGCGGACCCTTCCAGCGCACCCGCGCGGTGGCTCAGCGAAAACAACCCGCCGACCATGAGGGTGATCGCCACGCCGATCGGCACGTACCACGGGAACGCCAGCGCACTGCCGTGGAACTTCACGCCCAGGACCACCACGGCCATGATGACGAGGGTGGCGACGAAGGCGACGACCCCGTCACGCTGGTTGGCGTGTCTGACCAACAAGCCCAGCAAAAAGGCACCCAGCAGCGCGCCGTAGGTGTAACCGGTAATGCTCAGGCCCAGCACGATGACGGGGCTATGCGTGTCGGTGAACATGGACGCGAAGCCTACCAGCGCCCCCGCCCACAGCAGGGTCGTCATGCGCGAAATGCGCAGCATCGTGTTGTCGCTGTATTGGCGGCGACTGAACAGACGAAGCAGGTCGGTCACGGTCGAGTTGGACATCGAGTTCATCGCCGACGACAACGAACCCATGGTGGCGCCGAGGATCCCCGCGATCAGCAGGCCGGATACCCCGGGTGGCAGTTGCTGGATGATGAACTGGGGGAACAATTGGTCGGAGTCGGAAAGCCCCAGCTGCTGCGGTGTCTGGCCGTGGAAGTTGAGCCACAACAGCGTGCCGACGAAGGAAAACAGCGCAAACTGCAGCATCACGAAAACCGCGCTGCCGATCATCGCCTTGCGGCCGTCCGCCAGACTCTTGCAGCCGAGGATGCGCTGGACCATCAACTGATCGGCGCCGTGCGACGCCATCGTGAACACCGCGCCGCCGAAAATCGCCGTCACGAAGGCAAAGGGACTGGTGAGAATCGGTGCATGGAAGTCGAACACCTGGAACTTGCCGGCGTGCCATGCGCTGCCCAGCTCAGCCCACGACGTATGGTGCAGCAGGATGGCCGCACTCAGGATGGCGCCGCCAACGTAGAGCATCATCTGGATAGCGTCGGTCCAGACCACCGCACGGATGCCCCCGATGTAGGTATAGCCCACCGTTATGGCGGTAAGCACCACAATGATTTCAAGGTAATTCGCGTGGAGTCCCATCGCCACCAGCAGCAGCGCGATCGGAATGGCGGCCGCGAACAGTCGCACGCCTTCGGCCAGCAGCCTGGTGACCAGAAACGTCACCGAAGCCAGGCCCTGCATCTTGCGACCGAAGCGCAAGCCCAGGTACTGGTACGCGCTGACCAGATCCCCACGCATGTACAGCGGCAGCATGACCATGGCGACGACAATGCGCCCGATCAGGTAACCGCAGGCCAACTCGACGAAACCGTAAGCGCCCAGGTAGGCGACGCCGGGCACGCTGATCACGGTAAGCGTGGAGGTTTCGGTGGCGACGATCGAAAAACACACCGTCCACCACGGCAGGTCGTGTTCGCCCACGAAGTAATCGGACGCGGAACGCTGTCGCCCGCTGAGGCGCAGCCCGATCGTCGCGATCACGACCAGATAAATGGCAATGACCAGCAGATCAAGCCAACGCATCAGCAAGCATCCGGCTTGTCGGGATGGGAGGCGCACACTGACTTTTGTCGTGAGTTCAGCGTATCGACCAGGTAAAACAGGTTCTCCGATTTGATGATCTGCACACTGGCCGTTTGCGCGGGAAGCGTTTGTGCACCAGCCGATCGTGCGGCAGGCGAAGCCACGATGGCGCCAGGCAACAGGGTCAGTATTTTCTTCCGTGCGTCAGCACCACGTGGCGCACGACCCTGCGCCTGATCAGCGTCGAAGCTCAGCTGGTTTGGTCCTTCTCCTCCGGCGACCTTGGGAGTCCCCTTGCGGGTGAGAAGGTGGCGCGAAGCGCCGGATGAGGGTACGGGCAAAGCGCGCCGTCGCAATTTCGAATCATGGGTCTGGGCGCTTCGCCCGAACCCTCGACCAACCCCTCTCACCCGCAAGGGGACTCCCAAGGTCGCCGACGGGAGAGGGGCTTCAGGCAGCTGAGATTCGCGGCTTGTCAGGACCCTGCAAGCGCCACATTCATCACGGAGAGTCGGAATTTTTTTCATCAAATCATCCTTCCAGTTCAGGCGCCCTGCAGCTGCCTGGGTGCGATCCGGCTATAGCCAACGGCAAGAGCCGCAGCCAGACCCGGCCATCGCTCTCGACATGAGCCACCACCTTTGCCGGCGCGCCCACTACCTCAGTGATAAAGCAGGTACTTCCTTCTGACCAGTTCGAACTTCGAAAGCCCGTTTTGCCAGCGTGCGCGCATTTCCGAAACCGACACGTCCCTTTCGATGTCCTGGCGTACCCAGTCGTTGCCGATCAAACGGTCGAAATCGGCCTTTTTGAACTCGAATTCCTTCGGGTACAACTTCCGGATGGTCTCGATCGCCGTCAGCCCGGCCACCACCGGATTGAACGATTGCCGATCCAGGACGTGAACCTGCACGCCGTTGCACAACGTGCCCTCGTATTTCGAGAAGGTCGGCGTGAAATGCACGGGCCGAAACCGTGCGCCGGGCAGATGCTTTTCGTTGAGTGCGACGGCAAGTTTCGCCGCGTCGATCCACGGCGCCCCGATCAGCTCGAACGGGCGCGTCGTGCCCCGTCCTTCCGAGACGTTGGTGCCTTCGATCAGACCGAAACCCGGGTAGACAAGGGCAGTCGTGGGCGTGGGCATGTTGGGGGAGGGCATCACGAATTGCAGCGGCGTGTCGTCGTAGTACATTGAGCGGTTCCAGCCGCGCATCTTGACGACGGTGAGATCCGCGCCGATGTGAAACTCCGCGTTGAACAACGTCGCCAGTTCACCCACGGTCATGCCGTAGCGAAGGGCGATCGGGTACTGGCCGACGAAGGAGGCGTATTCCGGCTCCAGCACCGGGCCCTGCATCTTGATGCCACCCAGCGGATTCGGCCGGTCCAATACGACAAACGGGATGTGTGCTTTGGCTGCCGCCTTCATCGCATCAGCCATCGTGTAGAGGTAGGTGTAAAAGCGCGCGCCGACCGGCTGGATGTCAAACACCAGCACGTCCACGCCTTTAAGCATTTGCGGCGTCGGCTGCCGATCCTTGCCGTACAGGCTGTAAACCGGCGCGCCGGTCTGAGTATCGTTATAACGGCCTACGTTCGCCCCCGCCTGATGGGCGCCGCGAATGCCATGCTCGGGACCAAACAGCGCGACCAGATGCACGCCAGGCGCGTGCGCGATCAAATCGATATCGCTGACCAGTTGGCGGTTGACGCCGGTAGGGTTGGTGATCAGCCCGACGTTCTTGCCCTCGATGAGGTCAACACGTTGATGCAAAAGTACGTGGATGCCCAACTCAAACTGTGACGCCGCCGTCGCGCTGGCAGATGCCATCCCGGCGAGCACGGCGGCGGTCAGGATCACCGCGGTGCGTATCGTTCTGTTTTTGATGGAATGCATCAATTGCTCCGCCGCACCCAGTTGGATTTCTCAAAGCTGCCGACCTCGTGCCCGTCAACCTGGACATCATGCAGATACCAGCCGCGACCGTTGATGCGCGCGTCCGTCTGGTAGTCGAACCGGATGTAGTTGGCGGCTGCCGGCAGAGCGAATTCCTTCGTTTGCCAACCGTCGCTGGAACCGGTCAACCGACCAAGCACCGACCAGTGCGTGCCGTCCGGCGAGGCTTCGACCGTGCCGAAATCCTTGCCGGGTTCGGTGTGATACCACGTCTTGAACGAGAGCATCTTGCCGGGTGTGACGACCTTGGCCGTCAGTGTCCGGTTCAGGTTGTTGCCGTAGCCTGAAAACCAGGCCGCACCCGCGCCGGGCATGGCCACCGGAATCGCATTGGCGATATCGGTATAAACCTGTCGGCGGGCGACCACGTCGGAGGCACCGTTGCGGGTCGGATGGACACGGTTCATCAACAGGACGCCGACAAGATCGTTCTTCGTGTCGATGACGATCGTGGTACCGGTGAAGCCTTCATGGCCGGCCGTATCGGGCCCGGACAGCGCTCCCATGAAGTAATCGCGGTTGATCGACCATCCTAGGCCGGTCGCGTTCCCGGGAAATTTCTTGTCCCAGTTGGTCAGCAGCAGCTTGACCGCGCGTTGCGACAATACATGGACGCCGTTGTAGGTTCCGCCGTTCAACATCATCTGGCCGAAGACCGCCAGGTCGCGCGCGCTGCTGAATACCCCGGCATGTCCGGCGACGCCACCCAGCGCCCACGCATTTTCATCGTCGACCTGCCCCCACAACAGGCCGCGATGTGTCCATGGCTGGTACTCGCTGGCGGCAATACGCAGTTGCAGGCTGGCCGGCGGGTTGTACATCGTGTCGGCCAGGTCCAGCGGCTGGCTCAGGTGCCGGTGGATGAAGGCATCCTCGCGCGTGCCGCTCAGGTGTTCAATCAGTGCGCCCAGCACGATGAAGTTGATGTCGCTGTAGACGTAACGCGAGCCGGGTGCGTACTTCAGCGGCAGCCCGAGCACATAGTCCAGGCGATCCTTGCGTGTACCCGGAATCATGTACAGGGGAGTCGTCGGGTCAGGCTGGAAGCCCGACGTGTGGGTCAGCAATTCCTTGATCGTCACGCTTTCCTTGCCGTGAACACCGAAACCGGGCAGATACTTGGCGACCGGATCGTCGAGCTTGAACTTGCCCTGGTCCCACAACTGCATGATCGCCGTGGCCGTGAACAACTTGGACACAGACGCAAGGTCAAATATTTCGTTTTTCTGCATCGCAAGCGGGTTCGCGACGAAATCGTACTTGGCGGTTTTGTAGATCGAGGCGTAACCGTACGCCTTCCATTTGGCGATCGTGCCGCGTCGGGCAACCAGTACCACCGCGCCCGGTGTCACGCGGCGGACCAGGATCCGGCTGACGGTGCCGTCGATGTCATCGAGTGCCTGCGGAAGCAACCCGGCCGCAGCCGGCGACCCCGAGCGCAGGGCCGAGGTGCACGGGCAGCCTGGGTGTCCCCACGAGTGCGAATCGATACGCGCGGTCGCCTTGGCGGGCACTGAAGCACAACCGGCGATGACGAGCAGCAAGACGGCGGCGAACACCGCAGCAAGCGCTTTCAGCCGACCGGTATGAGCCTTCAGAACCATGTTTCTAACTCCTTGCGGGAAGACCGACCAAATACTGGATGGAAATCCACCGTGCCGTTCAATTTGGTTGTCGAGTTTCGGATATCCGCGCTTCCACTCTTCGCGGCCATGCCGCCGAGGCCATGGTGCTCCCGAAGTCGCGTTGCCAGAGCACACGACATCAGGCTGGCGGTACGTCCACGCTTCACCGGTTCCCTTGCGAACAGCGCAGTTTTGCGAGCGGGAGTCATTGCTCACCGGTGACGCTCGTCGCGAGCGCGTCGTACGACGTCCTGGCGGACCCTGGCGTCGCTCTCTGCACGCGACCCCATGTCGCGGTCAAAGTCCACGGATTGCCGGACACCCCAGTAGTAGAGAATCAGGCAGACCACAACCACCACCAGGAAATCCCAGCCGAACGGCAGGACGCCGATGCCGCCGAAGTGGCTGTCGCCCAGGAAGGAGAGCAGGGCCATCACCAGCAGGTAGGTGATCAACCAGAGCCCGTAGCGGATGGTCTTGAGATCGACCCGGCCCGCCACGCCGTAACCGATGTAGATCAGCACGCCGACAAACAAGACGCCCAGCGTCTCGCCAGTGAGCGGCCACTTGCTCCAGAACAGCAGCAGGGAAGCGAGGACGAAAGCCAATGGGCTGACCACAGAGTTCAGCGGCACGCGGTAAGGGCGTTTGGTATCGGGCGCGATGATTCGCAGGCCGCCGTTGGCAACCGGGCCCATGGCATAAGCCACCATGAAGGCTACGTTGATCGACGAGATCAGCGCGCCGTAACCGCCCCCCGAGAGCAGCAGGAAGCCGACCTCGATGAGGAAACAGATGAACAAGCCCCATCCGGGCGTACCCAGGCGTTCGTTCATCTGCAGGAAAATCGACGGCATGCTGTTGTTCTCGGCCATCGTGTAGAGCACGCGCGGCACGGAACCGATGTTCGTGGCGTTGGGACCGTTGGGCGAGACGATGCCGTCGAGGAAGATCAGGAAGCCGATGACGCCCAGCCCGCCCGCGATCAGGATGTTGTAGAGCGGAGCTGGCAGCTTGGACAATGAATGCCAGTCGCCCTCGGTCACGCCGAATTGCGACAGGTGACTCCAGTCGATGCCGCCGACGAAGATCAGCGCGATCAGGAAGTAGGTGATCATCGCCAGGATGATGGTGCCGAACAGCGCGATCGGAATGTCCCGACCCGGGTTCTTGGCTTCCGCGCCGAAATCCAGCGCCTGGCGGAAGCCGACGTAGGCGAACACCGTGCTGGATGTGCCCAGGAACACCCCCGAGACGCCGTAAGGGGCGAAGCCACCGAAGGCAGAGAAATTCTCAGGCTTGAAGAGTAAAAAGGCGCCGCCGATGACGAAGAGCAGGATGGGCGCGTATTTCAGGCTCGTCATCCAGTTCTGGAAAATGGCCAGGTACTTCACGCCTACGTAGTTGAGCAGCCCGAGCGCGGCGAGTATGGCAATGGCGACGAGCATGCCCAAGCCAGTCAGGTGTTGCGAGGCGTTGGTGAACTCGGGCACGTAAGCGGCGGCGTAACGGGTGACGGCCACCGCTTCGGCGGACGGAATGATGACGTAGGAGACGAACGCCGCCCAGCCGGCGATGTGGCCGGTGAAGCTGCCGTGGGAGAGTCGCGGGTACAGTGCCACCGCGCCGGCAGCAGGCCACGCCGCACCAAGCTCCGCATACACCATGCACACGATCAGCATGATCACGCCGGCGATGACCCACGAGATCAGGCTTGCAGGCCCGGCGTTCGACGCAACCACGCTGGGCAGCAGCAGCCAGCCTGAGCCGATGACGGTACCCAGGCTCATGGCGAGTAGCGAGAACCAGCCCAGCTCCTTCTTGAATCCCCCCGTGGACTTTGGCGTGGCGGCACTCATCGCAGGGAAATTTCCTCGCAAGGCCACGTGGTTCCTGTTCTTTGACGCAGGGAAAACTCCTCTTGATGAGCCATGTCGCAACTCCTGGGTTGCGCGCTGACAGACTTCAGCCAGGCGTTCGCGTAGGTAATTTCTGGTGCGCGCTCGTGCCGACCAGCGAAAACGGCAGCGCATTCGCTGGACGCCAATTTAATCGTGTCGCTTGTGCCGCCGGGATTCACGCGGTCATGGCGTCCGTATCGTGGCGACCGGTTGAAACGAGGACCTCAGCAATTTGATGCGCTACCCATTCCGGCCGGAATGTTCACTCGCCTGCGATACGACGTTGAGCATAGTCAGGTGCAGACGGCAATCACCAATGAAAAGATTGACGTTTTGCATAACTGCAGGTTGTGGACGCCTTCCCCTCGTACGAGCAGCACGCCGTTCGCGGGTACTTGCCGTGATCTGCCCGCGTGCTACCGCCTTCCCGATCTGGCATGCCGGCTCCTGATCAGCGCTGAAGTTCAGCGCATAAAAGCCGTTCGTGCTGAGCGTAGCTTGCGCCAGCAAGCGAAGTCGAAGCACCGTGTTGTCGAGCCCCTTCGACTCCGGCGCTTCGCGTCTACGCTCTGGGCGAACGGCAGGGGGCGGCTGAACTTCGGCGCTAATCAGCTTCCCAATCCCGCAATACGGCGGGCCAGACGTTCTAGAAAAAACAAAGACTTGCAGTTTTTGTTCCTTGAGAGGTGCCGGCTTGTGCAACGAATACCGGTGCAGGCCCGGCTAGGCGCACTACCCACCCGATGCGCGGGCACATACAACCTGTAGTTATGCAAAGTGCCGATCTTTTCATTGGCAGTGACCACTTGTCGGTGCCTACGCTTGCTGAGTGAGCGGAGACATGCCAGTGATCAGCCGCGACACGT
>DASRUB010000159.1:0-4187 GCA_035655635.1 Rhodanobacter sp.
CTTCCCTCGAAGGCCGCCGGATTTACCGCCGTGGTGTCTGTCTGGCTTTGGGCTTCCCCGCCCGTCGCCGGGTCACCCCACCACATCGGCCTTCTATCCGGGTTTGCCCACTGGCACTTGGTTCATTTGCTCTCCCTTTCCAGCGCCCTGTTTGAGAAGTCCCTTGGGATCCGGGTCCGTCAAAATGCTCCTTTCCCGAGACGAATTGTAGTTATTGGTTCCGACAATGTGCTTATCCTGCTTCCCCTGATCCAGGGTAACCGTCCGGTGATCACCGCCTTGCTGTGTCCTGGCGAGGTGTGGTGAGTCTGTAGACCTTAAAGTCCACCTTAAGGTCCTCCTTAAAGTCATGTGTGGACGGCCCCTTGGATTCAAGAGCGAAAATGAGAATTCTGACGGGCGGATCGATTGCGATCATGTGTCCGGCCTGTTGACGCGGCATCACGACCGCTGGCCCAGATGGGGTCCGCGATCCAGCCCCAAACAGTCCGGCGGCCTCGAAGGCCGAGACTCTAAACGGGTTCCCTGGATCGTCGGTTCGACCGATCGTCATCTCATTCAGCTCTTTCATCCCGGCACCAACGCACGTTCACGGCGTTCACCGGCCGAGGCCGGGGAAGCACCACGCGCGTCATCGTGGCCCACGCCGTCTGGGCCATCCCGTTGCTCAATCACGGCCGAAGCCCCGTGGCGGCTCGACCGCCTGGAGTTCGGAGAGATCGAGATCGACAATCGCCCGCAACGCGTCGGCGAGGGCACTGTCGTGTTGGTTGTCCGGCAGCGCGTCCAGCCAGCCGGCATACTCGGCCTGCAACGCCACGGCAGCGGCGATGGCGTTGTTCCACCGCTGGATCCGGGAGCGCCGGTCGGCGGGGCGGCGTGTGCGAACAACCAGTGCGCCAGCCGTGCGCGCGGCGCGATAGCGTGCCTGGCGTTCGGCGCCGGTCATGGGCTCTTCATTGACTGATGGACGGGGCATGGTTCCACTCCCAATCGTTACGTGACGCTTTAGCCGCGAAGCGGATCAAGCCGGTCATGCCGCCTCGGCCGCGGCGGACGTGCGACGGTAAACCTCGCCGCTCGTCATCATCGCCCAGGCCGTGCGGGCGATTTTGTTGGCGAGTGCGACGGCGGCAAGTTTGCGCGGCTTGCGGAGCAGCAAAGCCCGCAACCATTCCGTCATCTGCCGGCTGCCCGGCTTCATCGCGGCGTTGATGACCGAGGTGGCGCCAGAAACGAATAGCGCGCGCAGGCGTTCATTGCCAGCGCGGCTGATCTTGCCCATGCGCTGCTTTCCGCCGGTGGAATGTTCCTTCGGTGTCAAACCAACCCAGGCGGCGAGATGGCGGCCGGATTCGAACGCTGCCGGGTCGATCTCGGTCGCCAGCGTCAGTGCTATGACCGGACCGACTCCAGGTATGGTCGCCAAGCGTGTGCTGACCGCGCTGGCCTTGTGCGCGGCATTCAGTTTGACATCGATTTCCTTGATCCGGGCGCCGATCTCTCCGATCTGCTGACCCAGCAGGGCAAACATCTCTTTGGCCTCCGGCGGAACGGCGGCCTCTTGATCAATGGCAGATAGCAACGGAGCGATCGTCCCAATGCCTTTGCCGGCAACGATGCCGAATTCAGCGGCATGACCACGCACTGTATTGCCCAAGGCGGTGCGTTGAGCGATCAGGGTTTCGCGCACCTTCAAAACCATGCCCTGAGCTTGTTGCGTGGCGGATTTCACCGGCACGAAATGCATGCCGGGACGCCCGGCGGCCTCGCAAATCGCCGCGGCGTCGTTGCGGTCGTTTTTGCCGCGTTTGACGTAGGGTTTGACGTACTGCGGCGGGACGAGACGTGGCGTGTGGCCGAGCCCGGTCAGTTCGCGCGCCCAATGGTGCGAACCGCTACAGGATTCAATGGCGATCTCGGTGGCGGCGAGCTTCCTGAAGAACGGGAGCAATTGCCCGCGGCGAAGATTGGTCCGCAAGACCGGCCGATCCTGAGCGTCGATACAATGGATGGTGAAGACGGATTTGGACGTGTCGATGGCGATGCGCTTATATTGGGTCATGGGCGGCTCCGGTCTTGGTTGCTAACAGCCCCAATTCTGGCACGCGATGCCGTGGGGCCGTCCACCCCAACAGCCCAACAAGTAGTAGGATGGCATCCAGCAAGGTGCAGGGGAATTGCATTTCAGAATAGTGCGATAAGTTTGGCCAAATAAGCATCCTCCCATCCGGCGCGCTTGAGCTTGCCGCGGAGTGATCCCTTTGTCGGATCCTTCTGCATGATGTTGAGTGCCATGTGCCTGAGCACGGCGAGGTTCTCCGGGGCATGGCCCAGGCGGCTTCGGTCCTGGTCTTCATTCATCACCACATCGAGGCGCCAGTGCAATTGGTTCTCCACGCCCCAATGGGAGCGAACGACCTCATTGAACCGCTCTGGCGATAGAGCCGAACTAAGCAGGTAGTAGGCTGTTTCAGACGTGGTTTTCGCCGCCGTCTCGCGTATGCGCGTCACCTTGCCGATGGCGGCCAGGCCGGGCCAGCGATGGGCATCCAGCCAGCCGACGTCGGAGCAGACCGTCGCGGTGCGGGTTTCGATGCGGCCATGGTCGGCGTCAACGCTGGGCTTGGCTGTGGTCATGCTGGCGGCGGGGTCTTCCAGATAGGTGCGCACGTCGTCATGCAAGGTGCCCTGGTTGGCCTTTAACGCCAGCACGTAGTCGCCGCCCTGATCGATGATCTGCTGGGCGATGGCGCGCTGGCAATTCAGCGCATCGGTGGTCACGATGGTGCCCTTCAGCGATAGCAACTTCAGCAATTCCGGCACCGCGGTGATCTCGTTGGATTTGGCGTCGGTGGCAATCTGCGCCAGCACCATCCTCTGCTCGCAGCCCCAGGCGCTGACCATATGCAAGGCTGACTTGCCGCTGGCCTGATCGAATGAGCGGCGCAGAACCTTGCCGTCAATCGCCACGACGCCCTGACACTGCGCGGAAAATTTTGCCATGAACCGCTGAAACGCCGCCTGGAACTGGGCCGGGTCGAGCAACCGGAACAGACGGCTGAATGTATCGTGGCTGGGCAAGCCGTTCGCCAGGGTGAGAAAGCCACGCAGGAACGGCTCCTTCGCGCGGGCGAAAAGCCCCATGTCGACCGCGCTCTGTCCACCGCACAGCACGGTGCATAACGCGATCATCAGCAGTTCATGGAAGTCATGCAGCCCGGCATTGCCCGTGCGCGGGTCTTCCAGGCCCTCCCAACATCCAGCAAACTGATCCATCGCAGTCTCCACCAGCGCAGTACTCATACGCTTCGGTAGAATCGATCAGCTCCGCGTCGGGCAAGCTATTCAGACAAATGGCAAGGGAATTCCAAGTGCGATTCCCCTGGGGCTGATATAACAAGCTATAGCACTTTTCAACAACTAACGCTATAAGAGCCAAGCCGGTTGGTCCGCGGAGCAGGTCGCCGGCCGGCTGAAGCAACAAAACGCAACCGTCACCGTCAGTCATGAAACCATCTACCGCTTCATCTACGCGCAGATGCGCCGTACTCAGAATGGCGATTGGCGGTACTATTTGCCGCGCGCCAAATTCAAACGCGGATACCGTGGCCAAAGCGGCGGTAGCCCCGTGCAACACATAAAAGACCGTGTCTCCATCGAACAGCGGCCGGACGCTATCAATACGCGCAAACAGCCGGGTCACTGGGAAACCGACTACATCCTGTTCAGCCGTTACGGCCAATCGGTGCTGGTCGTGCAGGAACGCAGTTCCCGATTCATCTTCGTCGCCGTCCCACCCAGCCGCAAGGCTGAACCAACCGCCGCCCAGTTGCACCGCTGGTTGGCACCATTGCCGGCCCAGCTACGCCGATCATTAACACAGGATAACGGAACCGAGTTCGCCAGCCATTACAAACTGCGCGATGATCTCGGGATCAGCACTTACTTCTGTAACCCTCACAGTCCATGGCAAAAGGGCGGCATCGAGAACGCCAATGGCCGGCTGCGACGCTGGCTGCCCCGCAAAACCGATACCAGAAAATGCTCCGAGCGGCAGTTCCAGGCCATCCCCTCGCCTGCGACAACACACCACGAAAGTGCCTGGGATTCAAAACGCCGAATGAGCTATTCTTGAGCAACCTGTTGCACTTCAAATGTGAATCCACCTGGCTTCGTGAGCAAGC
>DASRUB010000160.1:0-2519 GCA_035655635.1 Rhodanobacter sp.
CCAGGGTGATGTCTTCCGGCAGCGGCAGACCGGCACCGCAAATCATCAGGGCGATGAATACCGCCAGATAGCCGTTCTCGGCAAAAATCGTGACCAAATGCTGCAATAGATCCATCAGCGTTCTTGCGCCCCGTGCGGCAGATCTCCGCTTGCGGCCAAGGATGATCCCACAGCCCGGCATTCATCGCCGGCGAGTGGGACGCCGTGCCGCAGGGCGGCGCGGGACTCGCGCGAGATCACGGTACCCGTGCCGGAGCGGTGGGCGGCGATACGCGGGCTGCCAGCAGTTCGCGCAATTCGGCCTTTTCGGCGCTGTCCAGCGGGCGTTCGCGGCTCCTGGCGGTCAGGGTGTCGCGCCGTTGGGTGACTGCCTGCTCCTCCATGCGCAGCAAGGCATCGAAGAACTCGGCGGCCTGCGCTGCGGATTCGCCCACCACGGTGGCAGCCATCAACTTTTGCAGCGAGGGATATTCCGGCCGTTCGGCGAAGTGTTCGACCAGCATCGCCGGATTGATGCCGGGCCGTGCCCGCGCCAGGTCCAGCAGTTCAGCCAGCAATTCCACGCCAGGCTTGTCCAGCAGCAGGAAGCGGTAGGGCATTTCGACCTGGTCGGCCAGGCCGGGCTGGGTCAGCAGCAGCGAGATCGCGCTGCGCACCAGGCTGCGCTGTACCGCCATCGGGCGCTGTACCGCGCGGTGTGCGGCGGGGTCGGCCTGCAGCATCGCGCGGGCGCCGCTGCGCTTTTCCAGCTCCTGCGCCATCAGGTCGCGGAACGCACCATCGGGCAGCTTGGCGAGGAGCGGGCGGGCGCGCTCGGCCAGCCGCGCACGGCCGTCGAGGCTGGCCATGTCGACGTCGTGCGACAGTTCGTTGAAGAAATAATCCGACAGCGGCATCGCTTCCTTGATGCGTTTCTCGAAACCGTCGCGGCCTTCCTTGCGCACCAGTGAGTCGGGATCTTCGCCGTCGGGCAGGAACAGGAAATAAGCCTGGCGGCCATCGCGCAAGCGTGGCAGCGCCGATTCCAGTGCCTTCCAGGCCGCCGCACGACCGGCGCGATCGCCATCAAAGCAGAACACCACGTCCGGCGCGGCGCGAAACAGCAGCTCGGTGTGCTCGGGCGTGGTCGCGGTGCCCAGCGTGGCTACCGCGATCGGCAGCCCGGCCTGATGCAGCGCGATCACATCCATGTAGCCCTCGACCACCACGATCCGCGTGAGGCTCTGGTTGGCCTGCTTCACCTGCCACAGCGCGAACAGCTCGCGGCCCTTGTGGAACAGCGGCGTTTCCGGCGAGTTGAGGTATTTCGGGCCATCACTCTTGCGCGCGTCCTGCGCGCGCGTATCAGGAACCGGCGATCCATCGCCGGACTTTTCAATAATTCTCCCGCCGAACGCAATGACCCGCCCTCGACGGTCCAGGATCGGGAACATCAGCCGCTCACGGAAGCGGTCGTACTTGCCACGATCGCCGGTAGCGATCATGCCCGCTTCTTCGAGCAATGCCTTGCGTCGATCGCTGTTGCCCAGCGACTTGATCACGCCGTCGTAGCCGGCGGGGGCCCAGCCAAGGCGGAAACGCTTGATCGTCTCGGCGTCCAGCCCGCGCTTCCTGCAGTAGGCCTGGGCGTCGGCGCTGCCCGGCAGTTCGCCCTCGTACCAGAGCGCGGCGGCATCGAGCACGGCGTACAAATCGGTCTTGTCCTCGCGCGGCGCGGCCTCGCGACCGCCTTCGCGCGGCACCGTGAGGCCCACCGTCTGCGCCAGTTCCTCGACCGCGTCGGGAAACTCCAGCCGGTCGTAATCCATCAGGAACTTGATCGCACTGCCGTGCACGCCACAGCCGAAGCAATGGAAGAACTGCTTGGTCGGGCTGACCGTGAACGACGGCGAACGCTCGTTGTGGAATGGGCAGCATGCCGTCCACTCGCGCCCGGCCTTCTTCAGCGGCACCCGCCGCTCGATCACGTCGACGATGTCGACGCGGGCAAGCAGTTCATCGATAAAGCTGTCGGGAATCAGGCCGCGCATAGATCGGCTAGTTTAGTCGGTTGACGCCTAAACCGTTGGCCGGGTTGCGTGATCGCGCGTGGGCTCAGGATGGAATGGGTGATCCTGCCGCCTGCGGGCACCTTGCATCACTTTGCGCGCCTGGGCGTGAGTCCGGCATGGCGCGGCCCAGACTGGGGGATGCCGCCGGAACCATGATGCTGGCCACGGCTGCACCAACCCCGAGGCGCAACGACTGCAGGCTGGGTTTCGTGGTCGTCGGCGAACGTCGCCACCACTGGCGAATGAACGTGGCCGGTGCCCGACCACTGAGGCATGCAGTGGCAGGCACGACCTGAGCTGTCGTCAGAGGATGTGGAACACCCCGACCACGGCCAGCACGGCGAGCACGAACAGGATCAGGAAGATCACGAACAGCACTTTGGCGATGGTGGCGGTGGCGCCCGACACACCGCGGAAACCGAGCAGACCGGTGACAAACGAGACGATGGCAAAGATGATGGCCCACTT
>DASRUB010000161.1:0-4328 GCA_035655635.1 Rhodanobacter sp.
GAACAGGTGCCGGTGCGGTGCGTCGAAGCTGAGGTAATCCCAGCCGCCCGGGCCGCCCAGAGACATTGTCGACAACAGCCGTGGCGCAGGCGACGGCGACGCTGCCTGACTGGTCATGGGCAGCACCAGCAGCAACGCAGCAGGCAAGAGGGAGTGGAGCAGCAGTTTTTGCATGGCAGTCACCTTGGAGGGATGGCGGGGAGGTTCAGCCTGCGAGTGCAGGTCCGGTTGAGCTTTGACTCGCCGCTGGTTTGTCGCGACGACGCAACAACGAATACAGCACCGGCATCACCAGCAGCACCAGCGGCAATTGCACCAGCATGCCGGAGATGATCGCGATCGCCAGCGGCTGCTGCATCTGCGAGCCCTGGCCGATCGCCAGCGCCAGCGGCAGCAGGGTCAGGATCGCGGCGAGGGTGGACATCAGGATCGGCCGGGTGCGGTGCTCGCCGGCTGCGTGCAGGGCATCGTGCAGCTCGCGTTCTTTTTCGGCCTCTTGCAGTTCGGAGAAATAGAAAATCGCCAGCTCGGTGACGATGCCCACGATCATCGTCATGCCCATCATCGCCGAGATGTTCAGCTCGATGCCGGTGATCCACAGTCCCACGAACACGGCGGGAATAGCCAGCAGCGGCATGGCCAGGATGGTGATGGCCACGCGGAAACTCTCGTACAGGAACAGCAGCAAGGTGAACACCAGAGCGATCGCCGCTACCATCACGATCATGAGACCGCGAAACGCCTGCTGCTGCTGCTGGTAGGTGCCGCCCAGCTGATAGACCACGCCCTTGGGCAGCAGCCCCTTGCTGTTCATCACCTTTTTCACGTCGGCGACGGCCGAACCCAGGCTGCGACCGCTGAGGCGGCCGGTCACCGAGACCGTGCGCTTCAGGTTGATCCGCGTGATCTCCGGCTGGCCCTGCACCTGGGTGATGGTGGCCACACGCGACAGCGGTAAAACGTGGCCATCGGGAGCGCGGATCAGCAACTTGTCGATCCGCTCGATGCGCTGGTGCGCGCTTTCCGGCAGCCGCACGCGCACACCCACCAGCTTGTCACCTTCGGGCATGCTGGCGGCGACGGTGCCGTCGATCGCCGCGGCCACCTGGTCGGTGACGCTGACCGGGTCGAGGCCCTCGAGTGCGGCCCGCGTTTCATCCACCTTGATGGTCAGCGCATCGCCGGCCGGGTTGATGCCGTCAAGCACGCTGACCACGCCGTTGATCTTGCCGATTTCCGCGGCGACCTTTTTCGCGGTGGCGTTCAGCGTGGCTGCGTCGGCGCCGGAGAGCTGCACGTCGATCGGCTGCGGCACGGCGACTAGGTCGCCGATCAGGTCTTCCATCAATTGCGCCACGTCGACATCCAGGCCCGGCACCTGCTTTTCCACCTGGCGGCGTACCTGTTCCATCACTTGTTCGGTCGAGGGTCGCGAGCCGCTTTTCAGGCGCACGAAGAAATCGCCGGTGTTGGCTTCGGTCAGGCCGCCGCCCAGCTGCAGGCCGGTGCGCCGTGAGTAGGTGTCGACGTAGGGATTGGCTCGGACGATGGTTTCGACCTGACGCAGCAGGCGGTCGGTTTCTTCCAGCGAGGTGCCCGGTGGCGACAGGTAGTCAAGAATGAAACCGCCCTCGTCCATTTTCGGCATGAAGCCGGAGCCGACCTGGGTATAAGCCAGGCCGCCCAGCGCGAGCAGCGGGAGGATGATCACCAGCACCAGCCACGGCCGCTTCAATCCGCGCGCCAGCGTGTGCTGGTAGCCGGCCATCATGCGGCGGGTAAAGCGGCCCTGCTCGGGTTCGGCAAGATGTTTCCGGTCCAGGAAACGCTCGGCCAGGAGCGGTACCGCGACCCAGGTCAGCAGGTAGGAAATGATCAGCGCGCTGGCCATGGTCAACGACAGCGCCTTGAAGAACGCGCCGGTGACCCCGGACAGGAACGCCAGCGGCAGGAAGATGATGACGGTGGCGGCACTGGAGCCGGTCAGCGGCCGGGTAAATTCCCACGCCGCCCCAGCCACGCGCTCATGGATCTCGCCAGCGCCGCCGCCGACCCGGCGCATGATGTGTTCCAGCATCACGATAATGTCGTCGATGATCAGGCCGACCGCAGCCGCCATGCCGCCCAGGGTCATCATGTTGAAGCTCATGCCAAGCACGGACAGCAGCAGCATGGTGATCGCCAGCACCGCCGGCACCACGATCAGCGCGATCAGGATCACCCGCGTGTTGCGCAGGAACACGAACAGGATCAGCCCGGCCAGCACGATCCCGATGAGGATCGCGTCGCGCACGCTGCTGGCGGCCGCCGTCACCAGCTGGGTCTGGTCGTACCAGTTGGCGATGTGCACGCCCGCGGGCAGCTGCGGCGCATAGTCGGCCAGTTTCTGCTTCACGTCCCTGGCGATCTGCACGCTGTTGCCACCGGGCTGCTGGTAGATCTGCAGCAGCACCGCGTTCTGGCCGTCGGCGTTGACGCGGATCCACTGCGGCACATGGCTGAGGCTGACGCGCGCCACATCCTTCAGGCGGATGACGCCGCCCGGTACCGCCCGCACCACGATGTCGCCCAAGGCTGCAAGGGTGGTCGGCTGATTGTCGGCCAGCAGCAGGTACAGCTTGTAATGATCCGACACGCGGCCCATCGCCTGGATCGTGGCCGCGTTGCTCACCGCCTTGGTCACGTCGGCCAGGCTCAGGCCCAGCGCGCGCAACTTGTGCGGATCCACGTCGGCATGGAATTCGGCCACCGCGCCGCCCTGCACGTCGACATGCGCGACGCCGGTGATGCTGCTGAGCAGCGGCCGCAGCTGGTACTGGGCCAGGTCGTGCAGGTCGCTCGGCGACAGCGTGTGCGAGCGCAGGCTGTAGCCCAGTTCGGGAAAGGTGGTGGGGTCCATGCGCCGGGTGGTCAGCTGCGTGCCGGCGGGCAGCTGCGCCAGCACCTGACCGGCGGCGCCGTTGATCTCCTGCAGCGCCGCATTCATGTCGAAGCCCCAGTCGAAGGTCACCTCGATCTGCGCACTGCCACGGCTGGTGGTGGACTTCACGTCGCGCACGCCGCGCACCCGGCGCACTGCCACCTCAACGGGCGTGGTCACCTGGATCGCCATCTGGTCGGCCGGTCGGTCGCCGGCGTCGATGGTCATCTGAATCCGCGGGAAAGCCACGTTGGGAAACAGCGCCACCGGCATGAAGAACGCGCTGGCGATGCCGCCCATGGCCAGCATGAAGGCCAGAAACAGCAGCGAGCGGCGGTGCCGCTGCATCCACACGCTGAAGTTCACTTCGACGAACCCGTGCTGGCCGGAGCCTGCGTAGCGGTGGCCGGCGAAGTCGCCGCGAGTGGCTGATTGGCGTCGACCTTCTGCGTGCCGACTGCTACCGCGTCACCGTCGCCCAGTTCGTAGACACCCAGCACCACGATCGGCGCCTGCGGGTCGATGGATCCCTGCACGCCGACGGTGGCGCCATCGGGGCTGCGCAGCGTCACATCGACGCGCCTGGCGTGGCCGTCGTGGACCTGAAACAGATAATCGCCCTGGTTGTCATGCAGCACCGCATCACGCGGCACCGCCCACGCGCGGAAATTGCCGGCGTCGATCTGCGCCGTCACGGCGGCTCCGGCCACCAGCCTGGTGCCTGCGCTGGGCGGCAGTTCGACCTGCGCCGGCAACAGATGGCTCTGTGGATCGATCGACTGGCCGACCATGCGCAGCGTGCCAGTGAAAGCTTCCGCTGGCCCGTACACACTCTTCAGTTGCACCGGCATGCCCGCGTGCAGCTTCCCGCCGCTCTCCGGCTGCACCCCGAGTTGCGCCACCAGCGCGTGCGCCGGAGTGAAGTCCAGCAGCGGCGCGTTCGCCGCCACGCGCTCGCCCAGGCCCACCCGCAACGCGGTCACCACGCCATCGGTCGGCGCCGTTACTGCGTGGCTGCCGCTACCGCCGCCGATCGCTTCCTGTGCGTTCAGCGCCGCTTGCGCGTCAGCCAGACCCTTGCGTGCGGCGGCTACCTGGGACTGCGTGGCCAGACGTTGCGCCGCGAGTTTTTCGGTGCGCTGCAGGTCACCACGCGCCAGCCCCAGCGCCGCCTGCGCCTGCTGATACGCCTGACGAGTGGCCGGGTCGGCACTGACCGTCAGCAGCGGCTGGCCGCGCTGCACGCTCTGTCCCGCGCTGGTGGTCACACTCACGATCTGGCCGCCATAGGCCAGGCTCAACGTGCGCGCGCGATGCGGGTCTCCCATCGCCGTGCCGACGGTCTCGATCGTGTCGTGGAAGGTCTGGCGCTGCGGCAGCACGGTGGTGACAGTCACCGTGTTGCTGT
>DASRUB010000162.1:0-21839 GCA_035655635.1 Rhodanobacter sp.
CTCGGTCAACACCACCGAGGAAAAACGGGCCTTGTTCCTGCCGCAGGAAATCAAGGAACTGCCCGGCGACGACGAATTGATCTTCTACGAAGGCTGCAAGCCGATTCGCGCGAAGAAGAACTGGTTCTTCAAGGACGCCACGTTCAAGAAGCGGGCGAACGTCGCGCCGGCAAAAATCGTGCGGCTGACCGAGCAGGCGGCAGGTGCCGAGAGCGCCGCGCAGCCACACAGCGAGAAGGTCCTCGCCGCGCTGCGGCAATGAACACACAACCGACGTTGACAGCCGCCACCACCGATGCAGCACTTGCTGCTGGCTCGAACGGCATGGAGAAACCACATGACACTCCGACAGCTCGCCGCCGCCTCCATTTTCGTCCTCGCCACGACCACAGGATGTTCGTCCATGTCTCACGGTGATCCCAAAAATCCCAAGAAGAATCCGCACCCTGTCCAGCGCTACGAAGTTATTGCCACGGCGGATGCGCCCGGGTCCTGGGATTCGGTGAAAGGCCATATAAGTTATGACGTCGTCAACCCTGAGTGCACGCCGGAAGATAAATTTCTTGGAGTGCACGCGTTGCCTCAGGACGTGGGGCACGATATCGAGATGACCCGCGCGGACGAGAGAACTTGGAAAGGCTATTTCTACCGGGATTTCGTACAAGACGAAGATTATTACGGCCTGGGTCTTTGCCATTGGGATGTAACCCAAGCGTCACCGGTCTTTACTTCACATGGTAGCAATTTCGTTCCTGGCTCGGGAATAGAAAACGTCAAACCATATGTCGAATTTTTTAAGAAAAGCGATTTCCTGAATCATTCACTCACCGACGTTGGATATGGAACTACGCCCACTGATCCAGAAATCGCTCTGCATCCCAGCGCCTTCTTTGCGATCACTGTTACCGTCAAGGAAGCCATGCCATGAACCCCACGCCTACGCCGGGAGTCTCCGCCGCTGCTGCCAGCGATGCGTATAGAGATCGTGAGCTAAGCGATATCGATAAGCCGAAGCCGGTATTTTTTGGTGGTCAGAGGTACACCGTGTTTGGCTATAAGGACGATCCGGCCACTGGCTTCCACGCCACGGCATATAAAGAGGTCGCGCCCCCGCACGACATCATCATCGCCTACCGCGGCACCGACCCGGACTTCAAGCACCACACCATCACCACGGCTCAGGATGTTTTTGTCGATTTCGTGATGGTGAAAAACAAGGTCAACCTGCAGGAGGCGGATGCGCGCGCCTTTACCCAGGAAGTGCTCGACAAGGCGCAAGCGCTGGGCATTTCGGGGGACCACATCACCCTGGTCGGCCATTCGCTGGGCGGTACCCTGGCGGAAATCGAGGCATCGGAATTCGGGTTGCGCGGCATGACTCTCAACGCCTACGGCGCGGTGGACCTGGGTTACGGCGTGCCCGAGGGCGGATCGCAGGTCACCAATTACGTGATGGCGTGCGACCTGATCAGCGCCGCCAGCCGTCACTATGGCCAGACGATTCCGCTGGCATCCGAGGACGATCTCGCCAGCCTGCGCGCCGGGCGTTACCTGGATATGACGTCGGGCGCGCCAGCGCCCAATCCGCTGCTGGCGATGCGCCCGGGCGACCACAGCATCGCCAACTTCCTGCCCGCGCCAGGCAAAGGCGACCCGCTGGGTGCCGCGAACCTGGCGCAAGCCGAGGCGCGCTACGAAAAGCACCGGGGATCGATCGACCACTTCCGCGGCGACCTCTATTCCGGGCGCGCCGGACTGGCCTTGGCCCTGAACAGCGCCGGCAGCCGCAATCTGAGAACCACCTGGGCCAATCTGCCACCGCAGATGCAGCAACAACTCGCCGAATGGCACGTGACCATGGTGGATGCGCCGATCCAGTCAGCAGTGGCGCAGGCCCGTGTGGTCGAGGACGTCAAGCTGGCGCTCGACCAATCCGGTGCTGTCGTCCATGCCAGCGGCCAGCGTACGCAGCAGGCCGCCGACGAGATAGCGCAACGCTTCCGTGTCGCGGGGCAGACGATGCAGCGGCGCGCCGGAGATGTATCGCGCGGCGCGACCGCATTTATGCCGATCGCTCCGCTGGCTGCCGGTGGCGTTGCCCTGGGTGCGGCCGCCGCGGGCCATGTCGCCGATGCCGAGGCCGAAGGCTACGCGCGAGCCAGTCACCTCGCCGGCGCGGCTGCCCACGTCGGCAGCCAGTTCGTCGCCAGTCAGTTCGAGACGGCTCGGCACACCGTTGAACTGGGCGCGCAGCTCGCCGCGCAGGCGGCCAAGGAAGTGGTGCACACCCAGGAATCGGCGTTGGTGGTGGCCGCCGATCTCACCATCAATACGTACCAACGCGCCACGCATGCCTACGACGTCACCCATCAAGCCGTGTCGCACGGTATCGACGAAGCCGAGCGTGCGGCCGGTCAGGCGTATGACCGATTGCGGCATCCGGGGAAGTGGTTTGATCACGCCGCGCCAGCGCAGACAGGCCCAGCGTCCACGCCGGTGCATGCCGACGACCAGGCTATCCCACCCACCGAGGCAGCTCACGCGCTCAACGACCCGCGCCATCCGGACAATCCCAATCACGCGCTGTACATCGAACTGCATCAACGCATTCCCGATGCCTCCGAAAACCGTCTGCTGCAGTTCACCGCCGCCTGCCACGCGAACCGGATCACGGCCGGCAACCTCCCCACGATTCATCTTGACGAGCCGGGCATGAAGCTGCACTTTTCCGGGTCAAGCCCGATGGCCACTCCGGCCACCGTCGACTTGAACACGCCGCCGCCGCAACCTCGGCGGGCGATCCAGCAAATCCAGCAGCACGACCGGCAGCAGGTGCAGATGATGGGCCAGATCCAAGCCCAGAACGCGCAATTCAACCAGCAGGGGCTGACCCCGGGCGGGCGCTGAGACGGCGTGAGATAGCCATTGCCGTGCCGTCGCTGTTACCGTGGCGCACCTGCGAAAACCGGATACGCCAAGCCGATGAGCGCACTGCCAGTTACTGCCAAGCATGGAGCCGAACGCCTGGGTTGGCGCGACGCGAGAACCTTGCTTTTGTCGGCGCTGGGCGGCGCGCTGGAGTTCTACGACTTCGTGGTGTTCGTGTTCTTCGCGATCCCGCTGGGCCATCTGTTTTTCCCACCGGCGACGGCGCCATGGCTGGCGCAGTTGCAGGTGTACGGCATCTTCGCCGCCGGCTACCTGGCACGGCCGCTGGGCGGCATTGTGATGGGGCACTACGGCGACACGCTCGGGCGCAAGAAGATGTTCCTGCTCAGCGTGTTCCTGATGGCGCTGCCGACGCTGTGCATCGGCCTGCTGCCGGTGTATGCGCAGGCCGGCATGCTGGCGCCGCTGCTGTTGCTGCTGCTGCGCGTGATGCAGGGCATCGCGGTGGGCGGTGAGGTGCCAGGCGCATGGGTGTTCGTGGCCGAGCACGTGCCACCACGGCAGATCGGCTTCGCCTGCGCCAGCCTGACGTCCGGGCTTACCATCGGCATCCTGATCGGTTCCCTGGTGGCTGCGGCGATCAACCGTGGCATGTCGCCAGCGCAGGTTCTCGATCACGGTTGGAGACTGCCGTTCCTGATGGGTGGCGTATTCGGTTTCTTCGCGGTGTGGTTGCGCCGCTGGCTGCGCGAAACGCCGGTGTTCGAGGCGATGCATGCACGCAAGGAGCTGGCTCGCGGTCTGCCGCTGCAGGAGGTGTTCGCACGCCATCTGCCCAGCGTGCTGCTGTCGATGCTTGTGACCTGGATGCTGACGGCGGCGATCGTGGTGGTGGTCCTGATGACCCCTTCGCTGGCGCAGTCGGCCTTCCACATTGCGCCAACGCGCGCCTTTCTCGGCAACAGCGTGGCTGCGTTCGCGCTGGCCGTGGGTTGTCTCTTCTACGGCTGGCTGGCAGACCGGCTAGGTTACGCCCAGGCGCTGTTGGTGGGCGCGATCGGACTACTGCTGGCCAGCTATGCCCTTTATCTCGATCTGCAGGCCGGCGGTTCGCATTTCATCGTACTTTATGCGGTGGCGGGCTTCAGTACCGGCGTCACCGGGGTGGTGCCGGCGCTGATGGTCGCGGCGTTTCCGCCCGCGGTACGATTTTCGGGCCTGTCATTCTCCTACAACGTGGCATACGCACTGTTCGGCGGCCTGACGCCGCCGCTGATCGGCCTGCTGGTGCAGCGCCTGGGCGTGCTGGCGCCCGCGCATTACGTGGCGCTGACTGCGTGCGTTGGCATCGGCGTCGCCATTTCCGTCATGGCGGCGCAGCGCCGCCAACTGACATTGGGCGCCGCCTAGAACTCCAGTTCCTGCGCCGCGCACAGATAGTCGACCAGTGGCGCGACGCGCTTGAACGTGGCTACCGTCCATGGCAGCAGTTCGCTGGAGCAGGCCAGCGCTTCGTCGAAGCGAGTGGTGGCGACGAAATCCTTGCGCTTGAGGTCGTCGATCAACTCGTGCGTGGGGTCGTAACCACGCGGCGGGCGCACCAGCGACTCGCCGCCGAGTTGCAGATGCTGGCTGAATGCCTTGCTTTGGGTGGCGCGCTTCCATGCGGCCGGGTTGTTGGCCAGGAATTCGCGGATGTGCTTCAGCGCGTCGGGCTCCGGATGCCACAGGCCGCCGCCGGCGAAACAGTCGCCGGGTTCGATGTGCAGGTAGAAGCCCGGTGCCTGGATTTCGTGGCGACGCTCATGGGTGAAGCGCGAACCCTGCCATGGCTTGTACGGAAGCTTGTTGTTCGAATAGCGGGTGTCCCGATAGATACGGTAAAGCGAGCCGCCATTCTTGCGCGGGTCGGCGCGGTAGTGCGGGCTGATCTTCGCCAGGGGCTCCTGCATGTCGGTGATCAGTTGCAGGAATGGTTCGCGCACGTGGCGCTCGTAGTCGTCCTTGTGTGCGTGAAACCATTCGCGGTTGTTGTTGCGGTCCAGCGCGCGCAGGAATCGGAAGGTGGCGGGAGTGAAGTAGCTCTTGGGCATGGGGGCGTTGAAGGCTCGGTAGGGCGGGCAATGCCCGCCGGATTTTCGGCATGGTGCAGTGGCGGGCAGTGCCCGCCCTACGTGGCGGGATTATCGTCAATGCCGCCAGCGAGGTGTTCGCCCCAGGCCTGCAACTGGTCGAGCAAGGCCAGCTTGTCCTGTGCGGCGGAGTCGTGGCGCAGCTCACCCAGTCGCGCGAAGTAGTCGTCGAGAGTGAGCGCGGTCAACGCGCCATGGCGGGTCAATCGTGCCCGGCGGAAGGCGTCCCAGCGCGCATGCTCTTCCGTGGTCAGCGTCTCGGGCCAGTTGCGCGCCCGATAGCGGAACAGCAGCTCGGGATAGCGCGGGTCGCGAAACGGGAACGCCCGTGTCCCCAGTTCCTGCGGCGGCGTCGCGCGCACCTGGCCGAGCAGGCGCTTGTCGCTGTCGGGCAGGAAGCCGCCACCGTAAAGCGCCAGCTCGGGGTCTTCCGGCGGCGGAAACTCGGCGGCACGCTGGAATACACGGCGCAGTTTTTCGGCGATGCCGTCGACGGCGTACAGGATGTCGCGGTGCGCCTGGCAGCGTTCCGGATCCAGTTGCAGGCGCTCCAGGTCCACGCCCTGCAATACCGACAACGGCGCCAGCGCAGGGGCATGGTTCGCACGCACGGTGCGCAGCGGGATGCGCTCGATGCCTTCGGGCAGGTCGGCGCGCGCCGTGAAGATGCGGTCGGCGATGTCGTCTTCGTCCAGCGCCAGCCACTCGGTCGGATCAACAGCCAGGTCATACACGATGACTTCGCCGCTGCGGCTGGGGTGCGCCGCGAGGGGGGCAATCAGCGCCAGGCAGTGGCGGCTGGCGGGGTAGCGCGAAGACACATGCACCAGCGGCGTCATGTTCACCACGTCAAGCAGCTCGAACACCTTCTGCTTGCGCCGCAGGGCGTAGTACCAATCCCACAGCCGTGGTTGGCGCACGCGGATCAGCCGGGCCAGGTCGATCAGCGCGTAAACGTCGGACAATGCGTCATGGGCGCGTTCCTGGTTGAGTCCATTGGCGCTGGCCAGGTGTTCCAGCTTGAAGCTGGGTGAACCGTCCTCGCGGGTCGGCCACACGATCCCTTCGGGGCGCAGTGCCTGGCACATGCGCACCAGGTCGATCAGGTCCCAGCGCGAGTTGCCGTTCTCCCACTCGCGCCCGTAGGGCTCGTAGAAGTTGCGGTACAGCATCTGCCGGGTGAACTCGTCATCGAACCGCAGCGAGTTGTAGCCGACTCCGCAGGTGCCTGGCGTCGCCAGCTGTTCGTGGACGCGGGCGGCGAATTCGGCTTCGTTGACGCCTTCACGCCCGGCCTGCTGCGGCGTGATGCCGGTGATCATGCAGGCATCCGGATGGGGCGGCATTTCCTGCGAGGGCTGGCCGTAAAACATCACCGGTTCGCCGATGACTTCCAGTTCCATGCTGGTGCGGATACCGCCGAACTGCAGCGGGCGATCGCGTCGCGGATCGGCGCCCGAGGTTTCGTAGTCGTGCCAGAAGAATGTCTGCATGCGCCGATCATCGCATGCAGGCATCACACATGGGCGTCGCACACGGGCAAGACTGATAAACTCGCCGGTACAAGGAGATTCCATGAGCCAAGCCCACGACGACAACCTGATCTGGATCGATCTGGAAATGACCGGCCTCGACACCGACAGCGACTCGATTCTGGAGATCGCCACGGTCGTCACCGACAAGGATCTCAACGTGCTGGCGGACGGTCCGGTGTTCGCCATGCGCCACGAGATCGACCAGCTGGAATCCATGGACAGCTGGAACACCAACCAGCACCACAAGTCCGGCTTGTGGCGTCAGGTGCTGATCTCGGAAACCGATCACGCGATGGCCGAGCAGGCCACGGTGGAATTCCTGCGTGCCTGGGTGCCACCGGGCAAGTCGCCGATGTGCGGCAACTCGATCTGCCAGGATCGCCGCTTCATGCACCGCCAGATGCCGCGGCTGGAACATTATTTCCACTACCGCAATCTCGATGTGTCCACGCTCAAGGAACTGGCACGACGCTGGGCGCCGGAGATTGCCAAGGCCGTCGGCAAGGAATCGGCGCACACCGCGCTGTCCGACATTCGCGACTCCATCGCCGAGCTGCGCCATTACCGGCGCTACATGGGCGAGCTGGGCGGCAAGGTGGATGCCTGATGCTCCGCCGGAACCGCACATGAGCGCGCCGAACGATCTGTTTGCACCCGTGCTCGATTGCGCCGGACGGCTGCTGCGGTTGGATCGCCCGCGCGTGGTCGGCATCCTCAACCTTACGCCCGATTCATTCTCCGACGACGGTATCCATGGCGATGTGGACGAGGCGGTGGCGCATGGATTGCGCATGATCGAGGAGGGCGCCGACATGCTCGATGTCGGCGGCCAGTCCACCCGCCCGGGCGCGGAAGAGGTGCCGGTGGAGGAAGAGCTCCGTCGCGTGTTGCCGGTGATCGAACAGCTGTCTGCGCAAGGCGCGGTGCCGATCTCGATCGACACATCCCGTCCGGAAGTGATGCGCGCGGCAGTAGCCGCTGGCGCCGGCATGATCAACGATGTCCATGCGCTGCGACGCGACGGCGCGATGGAAGCGGTCGCCGAACTTGGCGTACCGGTTTGCCTGATGCACATGCTGGGCGAGCCGCGCAGCATGCAGGACAACCCCCAGTACGACGATGTGATCGGCGAGGTCCATCGTTTCCTCACCGATCGGCTGTTCGCCTGCGAGCTGGCCGGGATCGATCGGCGCAAGGTGCTGGTCGACCCCGGGTTTGGTTTCGGCAAGACGCTGGAACATAACCTCGCCTTGCTGTGCGCATTGGAGCGCTTTGCCAACCTTGGCGCCGGCGTCTATGCCGGCCTGTCGCGCAAACGCATGATCGGCACGCTGACCGGCCGTGCCACGCCGGCTGATCGGGCGGCGGGTTCCGCGGCGGCGGCGCTGATCGCGGTGCAGCGTGGCGCCCGGATGGTGCGCGTGCACGACGTGCGATCCACGCTGGACGCGCTTGCCGTGTGGCAAGCGGTGCACGCGGCCGATGTGGTGCCACGCCGGGATGATCGGCCCGCCATGCCGCGCTGGCCAGACGACGATTGAAACACGGCTTGAGTCGCCGCGCAGGGGCCCTAATGCTTTCCAGGAAGACAAGATGACAGATCGCAAATACTTCGGCACGGATGGCATTCGCGGCCTGGTCGGTGAATGGCCGATCAGCGCGGACTTCATGCTGCGGCTGGGGCGTGCCGTGGGCGCGGTGCTTGCCCGCGAATGCGACGAGCGCCCCAGAGTGCTGATCGGCAAGGACACCCGCATTTCCGGTTACATGTTCGAGTCCGCGCTGGAGGCAGGGCTGGTTGCCGCCGGCGCCGATGTCGGCTTGCTCGGCCCGATGCCGACGCCTGCGGTGGCCTTCCTGACTCGCTCGATGCGCGCCCAGGCTGGCATTGTCATCAGCGCGTCGCACAACCCGCATCATGACAACGGCATCAAGTTCTTTTCCGCCGTTGGCGAGAAATTGTCCGACGAGGTGGAGCTGGCGATCGAGCGGGAGCTCGATGCCGCGTTTACCACCGTGCCCTCCGAGCAGCTTGGCAAGGCGGTGCGCGTGGACGATGCGGTCGCCCGCTACGCGGAATTCTGCAAAGCCACCGTGGCCGAGGATTTCAGCCTGCGCGGGTGCAAGCTGGTGCTTGATTGCGCGCATGGCGCCACCTATCAGGTAGCCCCCAAGGTATTCGCCGAACTCGGCGCCGAGGTGATCGCGATCGGTGACAAACCCGACGGTTTCAACATCAACCAGGGCGTCGGTTCGACCCATCCCGAAGCACTGCAGCAGGCGGTGCTGGACAATGCAGCCGACCTCGGCATCGCCTTCGACGGCGACGGTGACCGGGTGATCCTGGTCGATCGGCATGGCGATCTGGCCGACGGCGACGACATCCTCTACATCCTGGCCCGACACCTGCGCCAGCGTGATCTGCTGACCGGCCCGGTGGTCGGCACCTTGATGAGCAACTTCGGACTGCAGCAGGCGCTGGCCAAACTCGACGTATCCCTGATCCGGGCCAACGTGGGCGACCGCTACGTGATGCAGCAGCTGCGCCAGCACGAGGGCATCCTGGGCGGCGAGACTTCCGGCCACATTCTGTGCCTGGATCGTGCCAGCACCGGCGACGGCATCGTCGCCGCACTCGCCGTGCTGGAGGCGCTTGCTCACGGCAACGAGGACCTGGTCGCTGCACGCCGGGGCTTGAAGAAGTTCCCCCAGGTGATGCTCAACGTGCGCGCCAGCGGCGCGCGCGCGGCGCTGGACAGCGACGAGGTGCGCCATGCCCTGGGTGAGGTCGAGCAGACCCTTCATGGCCGCGGCCGGGTGGTCTTGCGCGCCTCCGGCACCGAGCCGCTGGTACGTGTCACGGTTGAGGGCGCCGAGGCGGCGGAAGTACGCCAGTTGGCGGAAAAGCTCGCCGGGATTGTAAAATCCGTGGCCGAACGCTCGTGAACCTGCAGCTGCATCATGGTCGCCATGGATTGGCCCGACGTGCCCGCCCTTGCGGTGGCGGATAAATGGACCGCACGCACACAGGACCCACAACCATGAAGCATGTCCCCACCCTCGATATCCGCCGTTACGAGACCGAGCGCGACGCGTTCGTCGCCGAAATCGGCGCAGCCTACCGTGAATTCGGTTTCTGCTGCATCAGCGGCCACGGCATTCCGCGCGAGTTGATCGACGGCTCCTACGATGTGTTCCGCCGCTTCTTCGCGCTGCCTCCGCACACCAAGATGCAGTACCACGTGCCCGGCAACGGTGGCGCGCGGGGCTACACGCCGTTCAAGGTGGAAACCGCCAAGGACAGTCAGTACGCCGACCTCAAGGAGTTCTGGCACATCGGCCGCGAGATTCCGCGCGACTCGAAGTTCGCCGACGTGATGCCGCCCAACATCTGGCCAGCCGAAGTGCCGGATTTCAAGCGCTACGGCTACGGCCTGTACCAGGCGCTGGACCAGCTCGGTACGCGGGTGCTGCGTGCGCTGGCGCTGCATATCAGGCAGCCCGAGAACTTCTTCGAAGACAAGACCGACGTCGGCAACTCGATTCTGCGGCCGATCCATTACCCGCCGATCACTGACGAAAACGTGCCCAACGTGCGCGCCGGCGCGCATGAGGACATCAACTTCATCACCCTGCTGGTCGGCGCCAGCGCCGAGGGGCTGGAAGTGCTCAGCGACGGCGAATGGCTGCCAATCACCACCGAGGGCGATGCCATCGTGGTGAATATCGGCGACATGCTGCAGCGCCTGAGCAACCACGTCTACCCGTCCACTTCGCACCGCGTGGTCAACCCGCCGAACGAGAACGCGCGCAAGCCGCGTTATTCGGTGCCGTTCTTCCTGCACCCGAATCCGGATGTGATGCTCGATCCGCTCGATTCATGCATCACGCCGGACAACCCACGCCGTTACGACACCTCGATCAGCTCTCACGAATACCTGCTGCAGCGGTTGCGCGAGATCAAGCTGATTTGACGGGATTCGGGAATAGGGAATAGGGAATAGGGGCGGTGTACGGCTCCCTAGACCCCCGAGTTCCGGTAGCGCGTTCCCTGCCGTGCGGACAGGTGCGATGCCAGTCGATCCGGCATCAGTTGCATCATCGTCTTGATCAGACGGTTGACCCGGCCCGGGATATAGACCGCGTCGCCACGCTCGACCGCCGCAATCCCCTCGCTCACCACTTCCGCGGCGCTCAGCCACAGATAGCCGGGCAATTTGTCCATCTTCTCGCGGGTGCGGGTAACGTCGTGGAACTCCGACCAGGTGAAACCCGGGCATAGCGCGCAGACGTGGACTCCGCGCGACCGGTTCTCCAAAGCCAGCGCCTGCGAAAACTTGATCAGGTACGCCTTGCTGGCCGCATACAAGGTATGTCCGGCCGGGGCCGGCACATGCCCGGCCAGCGAGGCGACATTGATGATGCGGCCACGCCCGCGCTGGCGCATGCCCGGTAGCAGGCGCCACGCCAATTCGGTCGGCGCGGTCAGCAACACCCGCAGGAAGTCGGCGTGGGTAGCCCAGTCGCTGGCGTCGAACGTGCCGGGCACGCCATAGCCGGCATTGTTGATCAGCCAGTCCACCCGCAAGCCGCGTTGCTCGAGGGCATCGCATAACCATGAAACCGCTGCTGGATCGGCGAGGTCGCAGGGCAGCACGGTGACCTGGATAGCGTGCCGTTTGCGCAGTTCGGTGGCCAGACCCTCCATGCGCTCGACCCGGCGCGCGGTGATCACCAGGTCGTGACCCAGCGCGGCGAGCTGCCGGGCGAACTCCGCGCCAATGCCGGAGGAGGCGCCGGTAATCAGGCTGACAGGGCGTGCAGGTGTCATCGGGAGGTTCCCTTCGGCTGAAAACCCATTCTTGACCGGGTGGCCCTTCCGCGCCAGCAGGCGGTTGAGTTTGCCGGAGTGGCGCACGCTCGCTAAGCTTGCGGTTTGATCGCTGCGGAAGCACCTCATGCGCAAGAAACTGGTCGCCGGCAACTGGAAAATGTACGGCAGTCGTACGATGGCCGCAGCCCTGGTGGAAGAGGTCGCCGCGGCCAAGCCGGCGTCGATCGATGTCGCCGTGTTTCCTCCGTTCCCTTATGTCGCCGAGCTGGCGGCACAGCATCGCGACCGTGGTCTGGGCATCGGTGCGCAGGATCTCAGCGAGCATCAGGGGCAGGGCGCGTATACCGGTGAAGTCTCCGGGGCGATGCTGGCCGATGTCGGCGCACGCTGGGTGCTGGTCGGCCATTCGGAGCGCCGCCAGTACCACCACGAGGACGACGAACTGGTGGCGCGCAAGTTCGCGGCGGCGCGTGCCGCCGGGCTCACTCCGATCCTGTGCGTGGGAGAGACCTTGCAGCAGCGCGAGAACGAGGAGACCGAAACAGTCATTGCGCGGCAGTTGCACGCCGTATTGCGTGCTTCGGGTATTGCCAGTTTCGATACGGCGGTGATCGCCTACGAACCGATCTGGGCGATCGGCACCGGCCGCACCGCCACGCCGGAGCAGGTGCAGCAGGTACATGGTTTCATTCGTAGCCAATTGGAAACCGAAGATGCTACACTTTGCCGTCTGACCCGACTGCTTTACGGCGGTAGCGTCAAGGCGGCAAATGCCGCCGAGTTGTTCGCGCAGGCGGACGTGGACGGTGGATTGATCGGTGGCGCTTCGTTGACGGCAGCCGACTTCCTTGCCATCTGCACCGCTGCACACCAGGCGCCCCAAGCCAGCTAGCACACAGGCTCCACAAGAAATCTATGTTCGTCATTTTCAGCGTGTTTTACATTTTGATCGCTGCGGCGATGATCGTGCTGATCCTGCTGCAGAACGGGGCGGGCGCCGATGCCGGCTCCGGCTTCGGCGGCGGCGCTTCGGCCACGGTGTTCGGTGCGCGCGGCTCGTCGACCTTCCTGACCCGCGCCACCGGCGTGCTGGCCGGGCTGTTCTTCCTGCTCAGTCTGGGCATGGGCATCTACCTGCACGGCCATGGCGCTCCGCAGGCCGCCGGCGGTGGGCTGGGCGTGATGGCCGGTGCGACCGAACAGCCGGCCCCCGCGAAGGCGGCACCCGCTGCCGCGACCGGTTCGGAAGTACCCTCGGCCACGCCAGCCAGCGGCGCCAAGACTGTTCCGGCAGCGGTGCCGGCGGCCAACCACAGCACCCCGGCCCCGAGCCAGGGTGACGTGCCAGCGGCCACGCCGCCGGCGACGAAGAAGCACTGAAGCAACACACCTGCCCAGGTGGCGGAACTGGTAGACGCACTACCTTGAGGTGGTAGCGACGCAAGTCGTAGGGGTTCGAGTCCCCTCTTGGGCACCAAACACATGGTTTCGGCAGGTAATGTCGGAATCGGAGAAGGAGAAGCCGCCAGCTGGCGGCTTTTCTATGCTCGGCACAGTAAATCGAGAGTGTCCACGGCGATCCGCGGGGGTGCGTGGATCAGGTGGATTCCGCACAGCCGCTGTGGGGTTTGGCTGACAGATCGACGGCCGACTGCGTGACATCCTGCGTGCGGGCAGTGGTTGACGACGGAGGGGGTCATCCACGATGCCACCGCAAAGGGGTGAATCCAATGCTGACCGTCTCGCTCAGCCCATCGCTGCCAGGTCGCTGGATCGTGTGCCCACGGGGATTGGCACTGTTCGGGGAGTTGCCGTTGGCCCAGGCGATCAGGCTGGCCAGGGCAGTGGCGTGCGACCAGCATCAGCGGCGGCATGGGCCCCTTGCGTGGACATGCCCGGCAACCACGGTCGGATCGTGCTGGCTCGCTACACGCAATGGGAAGGCAGTGGTGCCAACGAGGCTTTGACAACCTGCACAGCACCGGGGGCGATGGCAGGTGATTGATCTGAAGACACGTATCGAACCACTTGCAATGGTGCGCTGCGCGGCCTAATTTCAAGCAGTCCAGTCAAGGGGAGTCACATGATCAATGTTGTCCTGGTGGACGACCATGAGCTGGTTCGCACCGGCTTCCGGATGATCCTGCAGCAGCAGTCGGACATCAGCATCTGTGGTGAAGCCGGCAGTGCCGAAGAAGGCTTGCGCCTGATCCGCACGCTCTCGCCGCAGATCGCCCTGGTCGATGTGCACATGCCTGGCATGAGCGGGATCGAGCTCACCGAGCGCGTATGCCGTTCCAAGCTGTCCACACGCATCGTCATCGTCACCGTGGTCGATGACGCGCGCTTTCCCAAACGCCTGCTCGATGCCGGCGCGCTCGGTTACCTGACCAAAGGCTGCAATGCCGATGAACTCGTCTCGGCGGTACGCCAGGTCTCCTGCGGTCGGCGCTACCTGGCCCCTGCGGTGGCACAACAGCTCGCGCTTGCCACGCTCGATGGCAGCGTATCGCCGTTCGACATGCTCTCCAGCCGCGAACTGGAGGTGGCGATGATGCTGGTGCGCGGCAAGCCGCTGACGATGATTGGCGAGCAACTCAACCTGAGCCCGAAGACCGTGTCCACCTACAAGCAGCGGCTGATGGAGAAATTGCAGGTAGACCATGTGCTGAGCCTGGCTCATCTGATGACCGTGCACGGACTGATCGACGCGCCGAGTCATCACGTCGGAGGCTGAAGACGGCACTTCGGTCCCGTGGGCAAAAAAAACCGGACGAGCGTCCGGTTTTTTTCTTCATGGCCCGCAACTCAGTCGTGCAACTCACGATCGGGTTTGTCGCCGTCCATTGGCACATCGGCTGCACGCTTCTCTGCTGGCTCGCTGATCGGCGACTGCGTCGTGGCAGGCGTCGGCTGAGCCAGCAGATCACCCTGTTTCGGCAGTGGCGCGGCAACGGCTGCAGCAGCGATCGCAGCCGGGCTGCTGGCTGGAGTGGTCGCCGTGGCAGGCGTGGCCTTCGTGATGGAGGCATCAGCTGCCTGCCCGAATGTCGGCTGCCGGACGCTGACAGGCCTCGGCGCGATGTCGGAGGGAGTCAGCCCCGGCCGGCCAGGTGCTGGCGCAAGCGTTGCGGACACCGGACTGGAGCCGTGCACCGGATCAATTGGCGCGCGCTCCTGATGCTGGCCTGGCTGCGGAGCATCCACGATTTTCGGTGCCACCCCGGGAGCGGCCATCGCCGCGTTGGCTGGGGCCGGCGTGGTTGTGCGCACCGGTTCCGGCCGGGTGACCGGGTTTGCCGTCGGCGATTGCTCCGGTTTGACGGTCGCGGGTGCCGGCGCGTTGTCTGGCGCCGACGTGTCCTTCGGCTCAACACGGGTCGTCACGTCCTGTGACTTGGCCTGGTCCGACCTGGTTTGGTCCGAGTTGGCCTGGGCGGGGATCGGGGGCAGGGTCGGCAGGTTGAACGCGGCGTTGGCTGGCGCCGCGATCGACGTGCCTGCTTCGATCGATCTGCCTGGGTTGCCGCCCGTGTGGGTCTGCACCTCGGCCGCAGCGGACTTTTCGGCGGGCCGTGGCGCGGCCGCAGGCTCCCTTTCCGGTGCCGACATCGGCGCGCGGCTTTCTGCCGCACGCTTTGGCGCAGCCGACTCGGCCTCGGCATGCTGAGACGACGATGCCGTGGGTTCTACCGCGTCAACCGGAGAGCTGCTTGATGGCTTGGCGCTCGTCGGCGTGTTGGCACCGTTGTCGCGATCTTCATCGTCCAGCGCCTGGGCGCCCGCGGTGTCGGCGGTCGATGCATCATCCTCGTGACGGCGGCGTCGGCGGCCACCGCGACGGCCGCGACGACGTCGCGACTGGCCACCATCGGCATCGCTCGTGTCATCCGCGGGATTCGGTGCAGTTGCCTGTTCCGTCACCGCCGTGTCGAGCTGGGCGGCTTCCTTCTGTACTTCGTCCAGCGGCTCGGCGGGCGCACGGTCGGCACGCTCACTGCGCGGCGGGCGCTCGGCCCTTGGCGCCTGCGGCTTGCGCTCGGGCTTCGGCGTGGCGTTGTCGTCGGTTGATGCCGACCTGGGCTGGCGCTCGGCGCGCACGGTTTGCGTCTCGGACTGCGCGGCCTGCCGCGACGAGTTCTCGTTGGTGCGCTGGCGATTGCTTCGCGCCTGCTGCTGCGAACTCGTCTTTTGTGCCTGCTGCGATGCGGAGTCACGCCGTGGCTGACGCGCGGAGGTGCCACTCGCGCCGCTGCCCGGCGCGCGGGCACCACGTTCATCACGGCGGGTACGGGTGCTGCTGTCCTTGCGCGCGGCCGAACTGTGGGCCGGCTCGGGCGCGGCGGCTTCGGCGGCGCGGAACCAACCGAACAGACGCGCAAGCAGCCCGCCAGGAGCCGGTGCCGCAGTGCGCGGGGCAGGAGTCTGGCGGCGCGCCGGTGGCGCGGTCGCCGCAACGGGTGCAATGACTTCTTCGCGCACCGGCGCCGGGCTGCCCGGCACGATGCCGCTTACCGCTGGCTGCTCGCCGCTGCCCAGGGCCTGGCCCATCTTCGGCAGCTCGGAGGTTTCCACCGCGGTCAGCATTTCGTAGCTGGGCTTGCTGTGCTCGCCCATGTCCGCTTCGCGGATGCGCTGGATCTCGATGTGTGGAGTTTGCAGCTTGTCGTCGGCCACGATCATCACATGCACCTTGTGGCGCAGTTCGATCTCCACCACGCTGGCACGCTTCTCGTTGAGCAGGAAGTTGACCACGCTGGTTGGTGCCTGCACCAGCACCTGGCCGGTGTTGTCCTTCATCGCGTGTTCTTCGATCAGACGCAGGGTCGACAGCGACAGCGATTCCACGCCGCGGATATGGCCGTGGCCTTCGCAACGCGGGCAGGTGATCTGGGTCGCCTCGCCCAGGCTGGGGCGCAGTCGCTGGCGCGACATTTCAAGCAAGCCGAAGCGCGAGATGCGGCCGATCTGCACGCGGGCACGGTCGAGCTTCAGCGCGTCCTTCAGGCGATCTTCCACTTCGCGCTGATGACGCGGGCTGTCCATGTCGATGAAGTCGATCACGATCAGGCCGCCGGCATCGCGGATACGCGCCTGGCGCGCGACTTCCACCGCCGCTTCGCAGTTGGTGTTGAACGCGGTGTCCTCGATGTCACTGCCCTTGGTGGCCTTCGACGAGTTGACGTCGATGGCGGTCAGCGCCTCGGTCTGGTCGATCACGATCGAACCGCCCGAGGGCAGGCGCACCTGGCGGTCGAACGCGCTCTCGATCTGCGTCTCGATCTGGTAACGGGTGAACAGCGGAGTGTCGTCGTGGTACAGCTTCAGCTTGCGCAGCGCGTTCGGCATCACCTGCTGCATGAACTCTCGTGCATCGTTGTACAGCGGCTCGTCGTCGATCAGGATCTCGCCGATGTCGCTGCGCAGGTAGTCGCGCAGGGCGCGGATGAACAGCTTCGATTCCTGGTAGATCAGGAACGGCGCCTTCTGCTTGCCGGCGGCCTCGGAGATCGACTTCCACAGGGTCAGCAGGTAATCCAGGTCCCACTGCAGCTCTTCGGCGTCGCGGCCGAGGCCGGCGGTGCGCACGATCAGGCCGACGTCATCCGGCACGGTGACGTGGTCGAGCGCTTCCTTCAGCGCCTGCCGATCCTCGCCCTCGATCCGGCGCGAGACGCCGCCGGCCTTCGGGTTGTTGGGCATCAGCACCATGTAACGGCCAGCCAGGCTGATGAAGGTGGTCAGGGCGGCGCCCTTGTTGCCGCGCTCTTCCTTTTCCACCTGCACGACCACTTCCTGGCCTTCCTTGACCAGTTCGCGGATGCCCGACTTGTGGTGGTCCAGACCCGGCGTGAAGTACTCGCGGGAGATTTCCTTCAGCGGCAGGAAGCCGTGGCGCTCGGCGCCATACTCGACGAAACACGCTTCGAGTGATGCTTCAACTCGCGTGATTCGGCCCTTGTAGATATTGGACTTTTTCTGTTCCCGCGAAGGGATTTCGATGTCCAGGTCATACAGGTTCTGACCATCGACAATAGCCACACGCAACTCTTCACGCTGAGTCGCGTTGATCAACATACGCTTCATGGTGGTAATCCTCGGCTTGGCCGCGCGTCGCGAGCCACCGTGGCGCCTCGATGGCGGCCTGCCGGGGAATCGCGCCGCTGCGGTAAAGCGGCAAAAAAACGGCACCGTTGCCGGTGTCGGGGATGATTCGGTCAGCTGCGCCTGCTGCCGCGATACCGGATGGCATCGGACAAACACCAGCCCAAACCGTTACGATGAAAGGGAGCCGCGACCGGCTACCAGAGGCAACCGGCGCAATCCTCGCCGACGTCACGGGCGGGCACTCCACCCGATCCAGACAACAGACGGGTGGAAACCAGCGCTTGGCGAGTATCCTATCTAAGCAGGTTTTTTTCAATGCAGACGGCAACTTCCCCCGACGCACCTCACGGCGTACGTCAAGTCGCGATAGGTCCGGAGCGCGACGGGCAGCGCATCGACAACGCGCTGGTGACCCTGCTCAAGGGCGTGCCCAAGAGCATGATTTATCGGCTGTTGCGCACCGGTCAGGTGCGCGTGAACGGCAAGCGGGCCAAGCCGGACACGCGTCTCGTCGACGGTGATACGCTGCGTATTCCACCAGTCCGGGTGGCGGAACGGCCCGAGGGCCGCGGGCCGGCCGAAGGCCAGGTGGCCGAAGTGTCCGAGGCGGTCATCTTCGAGGACAAGCACTTTCTGGTGATCGACAAGCCCTCCGGCGTGGCCAGCCACGGCGGCAGCGGCATCAGCCACGGCGCGATTGAATTGCTCCGTGCGGCGCGACCGCAGGAACATCTGGAGTTGGTGCATCGCCTCGACCGCGATACCAGCGGCGTTCTGGTGTTTGCGCGGACCCGCGCCGGCCTCACCGGGCTGCAGGCCGAGATCCGCGAGGGCAGGGTGACCAAGCAATACCTGTGTCTGATGCTGGGCCACCCGTCCAAGGCCAAGTTCGACGTCAACGCACCACTGCTGAAGTCGGTGATGCAAGGTGGCGAACGGATGGTGCGGGTGGCCGACAACGGCAAACCCTCGCTGACCTTCTTCCGCGAGATGGAGCAATACCCCAGCGCACGCCTGATGCAGGCGACGCTGGGCACCGGCCGCACCCACCAGATCCGCGTGCACGCGGCGCATATCGGCCATCCGCTGGCTGGTGATCCGAAATACGGCGATCGCGAAATGAACAAGCGTTACCGCGAGATGGGCCTGCATCGGATGTTCCTGCACGCCGCGCACATGAGTTTCGACCTGGACGGGCGCGCCTACAGCTTCTCCACGCCGCTGCCGCAGGACCTCAAGGATTTCCTCGATACGCTCGCCGTCAAGGGCAAGCGGCTGGTCTATACGCGCGAGAAGTCGCGCACCGATTTTTGATCAACGCTTGTGAAGAAAACCACTTCCTGTGGTTTTCTTCTATCGCACGCCCGGTACATGCCCGGACGTGCTCACGTGAATCAAGCACTTGCGTTCTTGATTCACGGCCGGCCATCCATGGCCAAGCTTCGAGGTTGAATAGTCATAACCTCTCAGCGCGCCAGCAAGGCCTCGACCCGCGCCGCGCAAATGAAGTCGTTCAATGAAAGTCCGCCCACGTCATGGGTCGACCACAGCACCTGGCAATGGCCGTAGCCGGCTTCCAGATCCGGGTGGTGATCCTCCTGGTTGGCCATGAAACCCACCGCGTTGATGAAGCCCAGCGTGTGGTGGAAATCCTTGAACTTGAAATCCCTGGCGATGGCCTTGCTGTCGTCGCGCAGCTGCCAGCCCGGCAGGCGTTTCAACAACTCGGCCACTTCGTCCGCGCCGAGCGCATGTTCCTCGCCCTTGCGTGGCTGGCAATGCATGGTCGAGAGATCGTGGACGTTCATGGGGTACTCCGCGCGGATGAAAGTCGGGAAGTGAAGGGTCGAAGTTGCGCCGGGAAAAGTCAAAGCACGGGTGCCACCGAGCATTCCTGGCGAAACAGGACTAAAATGGTGCTGATTCGCCGGTGCGACCCACCGGCTCCCCATGGGTGACAGCGGAGCAGGCATGATCGACATTTCCGAACGCGCGCAGCAACACTTCCTGCGCCTGCTTGAGCAGCAAGGTATCGAAGGTCTGGGCATCCGCCTGCGGGTGACCTCGCCCGGCACGCCAGCGGCCAGTTGCGAGCTGGAATTCTGCGAGCCTCTCGACCTGGCGGGCGGCGAATGGACGATCGAGTGCGCGGGTTTCGAGTTCCATGTCGATGGCGACAGCGCCAGCTGGCTGGACCAGGCCAGCATCGACTTCGAGCCGAATGCCACTGGCGGCCAGCTCAACATCCGCGCGCCGAAGATCAAGGGCCACGTGCCTGGTGCGGACGCGGGGTTGATCGAGCGCGTGCGCTATGTGCTGGAGGCCGAGATCAACCCAAAACTGGCATCGCACGGCGGTCGGGTGAGTCTGCTGGAGGTCGACGCCGAGGGGGCGGTGGTATTGCAGTTCGGCGGCGGCTGTCATGGTTGCGGCATGGTCGATGTGACCCTGAAGCAGGGCGTGGAAAAGACCTTGCGCGAACGCGTGCCTGAAATCACCGCTGTACGTGACGCCACCGATCATGCCGGCGGCGAGAAGCCCTATTACAGCAAGGCCGAAGGCAAGTCCGCCATCGCCTGAGACGTCGCCAGCGCCTGCATGCAGAAAGGCCCGCTTTCGCGGGCCTCGTCGTGCACATCCCGGGGCGAAACTTACTTGTCGCCGCCGATGTGGCCCTTGAGCGTATCCAGCTTGGTCGGCAGGCTGGAGAAATACGCTGCCACGTCTTCGATATCCTGGTCGGACAGGGTGGCCACCATGCCTTTCATGATCGGGTTGTCGCGCTGGCCGTCCTTGTACTCATGCAACACATGCTGCATGTACAGGTTGTACTGGCCCGCCAGGCGGGGATATTGCGGGTCGGTCGAGTTGCCGTCCGCGCCATGGCAGGCGAAGCAGGTGGCGGCCTTGGTCTTGCCGGCGGCGGCGTCGCCGTTGGCCAGCAGCGGCGCGGAGGCGAACGCCAGCACGGCGCCGAACGAAATCAGGGTAAACGCACGATTCATGCGGAAGTTCCTTTGCAACTACTTGGCGAGGCTGGAGAGATAGGCGGCGATGTTCTGGATGTCCGCATCGGACAGGCTTTCCGCCTGCGCATCCATGGTTGGATGCTTGCGATCACCGCTCTGGTAGCCGTGCAGCGCAGCCACGATGTACTGCTCGTTCTGGCCGGCGATCTTCGGCACCGGGTATTGCGGGTACGCATTGGTGTACCCGGGTACGCCATGGCAGCCGGCGCAGGTATAAACCAACTTCTTGCCGGCAGCCTTGTCACCCTCGGCGTGCGCGCTGGCAGTGGCGAAAAGAGCGGTGGCCACGACCAGGCCAAGCATGTGCAATCGAGTCATCGAGATCATTCCCACGCGAATACGCTGCGACTTAGGTAATGCAACCGGGCAAGTATAGACGTTGCGTTCACGGCTGAACAACACTCGACCGCGTGGTGGTCAAGGTTTGAACAGCGCGCCGCGGTGACATCAGCGCCTTCGCGAGCCGCAAAGCGCACATGAACGACAGCTTCCGTCTACCCGGCATCAGGATTGCCGTCGCGCACGTCGTCCCCATATACTGGTGAGGTCAAATCGTTTTCCCCGGGGGTGTCCTGGCTTCGACGGGGGTAGTGAGATGACTTGGTGCATGCCGAGGGGGCAGCTTTCCTCGTAAATCCAGCAGCAAACTTCTAGTTGCCAACGACGACAACTACGCTCTCGCCGCTTAAGGCGTAAGCCCCGAACCCACTTGTGCTCATGCTTGTCGGTGTAGGGTCATTATCATGAGATCGCCGAACGCTGCCGCCTGGCGGTTCTAGGTCAAATCAATCAGGCTGGTTCCGCGGTGCGTTTTGCCCACCGTACTTGTCGCGGAACGAGATCGAACGGTGAGCTAAGCATGTAGATCCGGGCATTGAACACTCTCGGACGCGGGTTCGACTCCCGCCACCTCCACCATTTCAAGCTCCAACGCAGTCCAACGAAGGCCGGTAACCCTAGCAACAGCAACGGTTCCGGCCTTTTTTGTGTCTGATGCGGGCTGATGGCATGCATTGCAATCCGGGGGCAACAGGGGGCAAGATCGGGGGCAGGTGGCCATGACGGCCAAGCTGTTGCCCCCAACGGAGTTGCTCATGCCACTGACCGACACTGCCATCCGCACCGCCAAGCCATCCGCCAAAACACAACGCCTATTCGATGGCGGGGGCATGTACCTGGAAGTTGCTCCGAGTGGGGGCAAGTGGTGGCGCTTGAAGTACAGGTATGGGGGCAAGGAGAAGCGGCTGTCATTGGGCACCTATCCAGATACACGTCTAAAAGATGCGCGCGAGAAACGCGACGCGGCCCGCAA
>DASRUB010000163.1:0-3853 GCA_035655635.1 Rhodanobacter sp.
CGCCAGTTCGCGCCGGCTGCGTTCAAGACGGTGCAGCGTGGCCCGTCGCGACGGAACGCCAGTGTGAACCAGCCCAGGGCCGCGTTGCCCTGAGCCAGGAAGCCCTGCAACGCCTGCAGGGTATCTGCGCGCAGACGCGAGTCGGCATGCACGAACCACAGCCAGTCGCCGCTGGCCATGCGCGCACCCAGGTTCTGTTGGCGCGCGCGGCCGGGCTCGCTGCGGCACACGCGATAATGCAATGGCGCCGGCCATGCGGGGGGCGGCAGACGCACCACGTCATCGGCAGCCACCACGATCACCTCGCTGCCTGGCGGCAACGCGCCGAGTTGCTCAAGCAACGGTTGCCATTCGCGCTCGCCCGGTGCCAGCGGCACGATCACTGACAGCGACACGCGCGCGGGAGCGGTCACCGTGGACATCGGCCGGCTCAGCAGCAGCCGGGTGTGGCGTTGCTGGCCGTGCTGGCAGGCGCGCAGTCGAACAACCCGTGATGCTGGCGCTTGTCGCCATCGATGCGGAAATGCGCCGCATAGCGGCTGGCCGAGAGCATGTCCGCCGTATTGCCGCAGACCCGCGCCGGCCGACCGTTTTCGAAGCGGTGGTGATCATCCAGATCGAACGCATGCGGGTGACCACCCAGACTGCCTTGGTACGTGGCGACCTGGCCGTAGTCCTCGCAGCGATCCTCCAGCGGCAGCTTGAACGCGCGCCAGGTGATCGACTCGAACTGCGCAAAGCCGATGCGTTGTTCGATCGCCGCGTCGGTCAACGCGATCGGGCTGCGCGCACACACGCGGGCATCGGCGACGCCAAGTTCGGCCAGCAGACGGCGGAAATCCTCGACGTATAGCGCGCCGGCCAGGCACTCGCCCAACAGCACCGGATCGGCCAGCAGCTGGCGCGGCAAGCGGCGGTCGCTGAACACATCGGAGAAATGCAGTTCGCCGCCCGGCTTGAGCACACGGAAGGTTTCGGCGAAGGCGCGGCGCTTGTCCGGCACCAGGTTCAGCACGCAGTTGGAGACCACCACGTCGACCGAGTTGTCGGCGATGCCCAGCCCGGCCAGGTCGGCCAGGTCACCCAGGTGAAATTCCACATTGGAGCGCGCGTGTCCGAACGCGCGGGCATGGAACGCACGATGGCGCTCGGCCACGTCCAGTTGCTGCGCGGTCATGTCGACGCCGATCACGCGGCCATGCTCACCGACCAGGCTCGACAGCAGGTAGGCGTCGCGCCCGCTGCCACAACCGAGATCGAGTACCGTCATGCCATCCAGCGCGGGCGGCAGCGGCGAGCCGCAGCCGTAGAAGCGCTCACGCACTTCGGGATGCAACTGCGACAGGATCGTGCGCAATGGCTGCGGCATGGCGCCGATACTGCAGCAGGCGGTGGTGCGCAGGTCGCTGCTCGATTGCAGGGTCTCGCCGTAGTAGCTGCGCACGGCGGACTGTTGCCGCTCGGCGTCGGCGCTGTTGTCGTTGTCGTGTTCCATGCTCATGCCAGTGCGCCTCCGCAGGAGCTGCCCGCACCTGCGGTGCAGCCATGGCAATGGTCGCCAAACGCGATCGGATCGCGCTCGACGTCAGTGAGTGATTCGATTTCCCAGATGCTGCGCCTGCGGCCACCCTGCGGCAACTCCAGCGCCTGGTTGAAGTCGCAGTCGTACAGCTGCCCGCGCCAATCCACCGACAGCAGGTTGCGGCACATCACGCCCAGCGCCGCCTGCGGATTGAATGCATCGATCAGGGTGTGCATGTAGCTGTCGACACGGCCTTCGCGTTCAAGCAGATGCAGGAAGCGTTTGATCGGCATGTTGGTGATGGTGAACAGGTGGTTGAACACGATGCCGAAATGCTCGCCCAGTTCATGCCGATAAGTCGCCTCCAGTGATGCCTGCGACGGCGGCAGGCTGGCGCCGAGCGGGTTGTAGACCAGGTCCAGCTCCAGCGCGCTGCCCGGCTGGCCATAGCCCAGGGCATTGAGCCGGTGCAGCGCGCGCAGGCTGGGATCGAACACGTGCTGGCCACGCTGCTGCTCCACGTTGGCCTTGCTGTAGCACGGCAGCGAAGCGACCACCTTCACCCCCTGCGTGGCGAGAAACTCGGCGGTGTGCTCCTGTCCGGGCTGGAACAGCACGGTAAGGTTGCAGCGATCGATCACGGTCTTGCCCAAGGCGCGCGACTCGCGCACGAGGGTGCGAAAATGCGGATTCAGCTCTGGCGCACCACCGGTCAGATCCACGGTGTGGATGGCCGGTGCATCCGCCAGCAATTCGAGCAGGCGATCGACCGTGGCCGCCTGCATGATCTCGGTGCGTTTGGGCCCGGCCTCGACATGGCAGTGCTGGCAAGCCAGGTCGCACAACTTGCCGACATTCACCTGCAGGATTTCCAGCGGCTTGCGCGGCAGGCTCAGGCCATGTTCGCGCAGGGTGCGGGCAAACGTGGGCGGACTGGTGGAAAGAACGGCGTTCACGGGGAATCGCTCCTGTTCGAAATGGTGACGGTGCCTTGGCACGACACCGTGTTCATTGGCCAGCCTCGGGCGTGGCCGACGGGGCCGCTGCAGGCGTCAGCGTCAGGTCACCGAACCATGCCGTGACGTGGCCACCGGTATTGTCGGTGTCCGATGCCAGCGCGATGCCGGTCACGCGTGGCGCGGCGCGACCGAATGCGGTGCGAAAGTCCGCGGCCAGATCGCGCTGCTGAAGCTGCCAGGTGCCCGCGTGTGCATCGCCGCTCTGCAAGACGATGGTGCGCACCAGATGGGTAAAGGCGTTGGGTGCGATGGTGCCTACCGGGTGGCGGTTGTCCCATACGTAGCACAAGGCGGCGGTGGGTATCGGATGGCCCAGACTTCTGCTGGCCACCCTCAGTTTCATGCGTTGCAGCCAGGATAGCCGCGAGCGCGGCACATCGAAGAAGACATAGACGCGCGCCGCGAAGTCGTCGCCGGATTTCTTCGACAGGTTGGCCTTCGCCACGCTGTGGTCCACCTTCCAGCGCCAGCTCAGGGTCGTGGCCGCGGGGAGGTCCAGCACGTGGGCAATGGCACCGGAGGCATGCCTGGCATCGATGTTGAACACCTGATCGTTGCCGTCGCGAACGATCGCCATGCGCGCCACCGCGGGATGCCGCGACATCGCATAGAATTTCCAACCCGACGGCAACGCGCTGCCCGGGGCCGACTCTGAAAAACGCAATGTGACAGGCGCCGCCGCGGCTCCAGCCGATCCGACTGGCGCCAACAGAAGCAACAGGGCCATGACTTTCATCAATCCACTCATCCGCGTCGCCATGCGTGATAGCGCGCCAGCCAGCGCAAGGCGCGTTCCGGTGCGTGCGCTTTTTTCCAGTTGCCGGCCGCGTACTTGTTGGCCTCGGCCCACGTCGGATACGCATGAATGGTGCCAAGGATCTTTTCCAGACCCAGCCCGTGGCGCATTGCCAGCGCGAACTCGGCCAGCATCTCGCCGGCGTGCGCAGCCACGATGGTGGCGCCCAGGATGCGATCCTTGCCCGGCGGCGTCAGCACGATGATGAAGCCTTGCGGCCTGTCCTCGGTAATCGCGCGATCGAGCTCATCCAGCGCGTAGCGGGTGATCTCGTACGCCACCCCCTGCTGCTTCGCCTCGCGCTCGTTCAGGCCGACCCGCGCCACCTCCGGATCGACGAACGTCACCGCGGGAATCACCGTGTAGTCGGCACGAAATCGCTTGAACTGGCCGAACAACGCGTTCACCGTGGCGTACCACGCCTGGTGCGCCGCGGTGTGCGTGAACTGGTATGGGCCGGCGACATCGCCGCAAGCGTAGATGTTCGGATACAGCGTGGCCAGCCAGGCATCGGTT
>DASRUB010000164.1:0-3931 GCA_035655635.1 Rhodanobacter sp.
GGTGGTGGAGGATCAGCGCCCCGAAGGCACGGTGCCGTGGACGATGCCTGCGCACTGCCCGGTGTGCGGGTCGGCGCTGCTGCGCGAGGAAGGCGCCGCTGCATGGCGCTGTTCGGGTGGACTGATCTGCGCCGCACAGCGAAAGGAGGCATTGATCCACTTCGCCTCGCGTCGCGCGATGGACATCGAGGGTCTGGGCGAGCGTTTTGCGGAAGCCCTGGTCGAGTTCGACATGGTGAAGACGCCTGCCGACCTGTATCGCCTGACCGTGGATGATTTCGTCGACATGAAGCAGCGCGCCGACGATCGTGACGGAACCACCCCGGAGACGGTGAAAGCCGGCAAGGTCGCCACGAAATGGGCGGAGAATCTGGTCGACGCCATCGCCACCAGCAAGCACACCACGCTGGCGCGCTTCCTGTTTGCGCTGGGCATCATGCACATCGGCGAAAGTACCGCCAGGACGCTGGCGAGCTGGCTGGGCCGACTCGACGTCGTGCGCAGCATGCCGGCACCGGTGTTGCGCCTGTTGCCGGATATTGGTAGCGAAGTGGCCGACTCGATCGAAGGTTTTTTCGCACAGCCGGGCAACCAGCAAGTGGTGGATGACCTGCTGGTCGAGAACATCGTTTTCAGTGATGAGACTGGTCCTTCCCCGAAGCTGCGCGAAAGGCTCGATCTGGCGAACCTGCTTGACCTGGCATCGATCGGACAACTGGGACCGAAACGCACCCGCCTGCTGGCCGACCACTTCCCCACCTTGCAACGGTTGCGCGATGCCGGTGCACCGCACTGGATCGTCGCCGGTCTGCCGCAGGCCGCGGCGGCGAACCTGGCGAGCTTCCTGGATGACAGCGTTGCTGCCGCGAAGCTCGATCGTGCCGAGGCAGCCATGCGTCGCCTGCTCGACGCGATTCCCGCGGCAGCCACAGTCGGCGCGCTGCCGCTCGAAGGCCAGACCATCGTGCTAACCGGCAGCTTGCAGTCGCTTGGGCGTGACGCGGCAAAGCAGCAGCTTGAGGCGCTGGGCGCCAAGGTTTCCGGTTCGGTATCGAAGAAGACCAGCTTCGTGGTGGCTGGTGCCGAGGCGGGATCCAAGCTGGACAAGGCCACCGAGCTGGGTGTCGAGGTATGGGATGAGACGCGCTTGCTGGCTTTGCTGCAACAGCACGGGAAACCAGGTTGAGTGAGATGCCGCTGGCCGCGGCGCTGCAGTTGCGCGCGCATCTGAATGCGCTGATCCGCGCATTCTTCGCCGAACGCCAGGTGCTGGAAGTGGAGACCCCGATCCTTTCCGCCGCTGGCAACACCGAGCCGAACATCGAGAGTTTCACCACACGCTTCAGCGGCCACGTCGACGCCGGTGCGCGCGAGCGCTGGTTGCGCACGTCGCCGGAGTATCCGCTCAAGCGCCTGTTGGCAGCCGGTATTGGCGACTGCTACGAACTGGGCCGGGTGTTCCGCAACGGGGAAGCCGGCGGTCGCCACAATCCTGAATTCAGCATGCTCGAGTGGTACCGGCTTGGTTGGGATCACCGACAACTGATGCAGGAGGCCGTCGAGGTGGTCACTGCGGCGTTGGCGATGGTGGATCGTCGGGCCGAGGTGGTGATCCAGAGCTACCGGCAGTGGTTCCTCGACGGCTTGGGGCTTGACCCGTTGCATGACCCGATCGAAAAGCTGCAGGCGCCGCTGGCCGAGTTCGGTATCGATCCGTCGGGTCTGCGCCGCGACGACTGGCTCGACCTGCTGATCACGCACCGGTTGCAGCCGGCGTTTCCGCGCGAGCGCATCACCGTCATCCACGACTATCCGGCGAGTCAGTGCGCGCTGGCGAGGATCCGCCCGGGCGAACCGCCGCTGGCGGAACGTTTTGAGCTTTACCTGGGGCCATACGAACTGGCCAATGGCTATCACGAACTCAACGAGGCGGGCGAGCAGCGGACGCGCTTCGAGCGCGACAACGCCGTGCGTCGCGAGCGCGGCCTGTCGCAGGTGGTCATCGACGAGCGCCTGCTGGCCGTACTCGATGCGCTGCCCGATTGCGCCGGCGTGGCGCTGGGTGTCGAGCGCCTGCTGATGTGCCTGGCCGACAGCGACGCGATCGCCGACGTGCTGGCGTTTCCATTCTCCGACGCGTGACTGGCGCATGTCGTGCGTGGCAGGTGCCGGGTCGCGCCACGACGTCTTGAAGCGCAACGCCGCGGCGTGCCGTCGGATCAGGCTGACAGCCGGTTGATCCGGCAGGCGCAGAATTGACACAGCGACAAAGCTTGCACCAGCATCGGACGTGCTAGGAGTCTGTCGGACTTTGGTGGCCGAGTCGAGGATTCGGCTGTGCGAGGACAGGTTTCTGGCGATTTGCCGGTCCATAGTGGTGCTATGGACCAAGAATCGGCGGGTAGTGGACTGCACAGGCGGATTCGCAGACCGGCCAACCAAAGTCCGACAGGCTGCTAGGCCAGGGAGAAAAGGAATGAGCATCGGCAAGCTTGGATTTGCACTGGTGTTGCTGCTGGCGGCCTTGGTCGGTGGCTGGTTCTTCTCCAACTACCTGACTTTGCTCTTTCTCGGTCTGCACGACGCGCCGTTGGACTGGAACACGTGGTGGCAGTATTTCCAGGCGACGGACCTGTCGCAGTTCGCACCGTTCGTCAGCAAAATCAAGCTCAGTGGTGCGGTCGGCTTCGGTCTGCCGTTGCTGGTCTGGATCGGATTGCTGATCCCGCTGTTGAAGGCAAAACGCGAATCCCTGCATGGCGATGCGCGCTTCGCGGGGCTGGCCGACCTGAGAAAGGCGGGGCTGCTCAAGCAGACCCCACAAAGCCTGCTCCTCGGCAAATACAAGGGTCGCTACCTGTGGCTGGGCGGGGCCCAGCACGTCATCACCATCAGTCCGACGCGTTCGGGCAAAACGACCAGCGTAGCCATACCGGTGCTGCTGTCTTACCTCCAATCCATGGTCGTGCTCGACGTCAAGGGGGAGCTGTTCAAGGCTACCAGCGGTTGGCGCGAATCCGAGGGCCAGCGGATCCGCGTGTGGGCGCCTTACGACGAAGCGGGCAACACCCACCGGTTCAATCCGATGACCTGCCTGGTCGGGATGGACCCGGGCAAGCGCATCGGCGAAATACAGACCATCGCCGCCATCCTGTACCCGGATGAGCACGCGATGGATCCTTTCTGGACATCCCAGAGTCGCGCTGCCTTCACTGCCTTCGCGTCCTACCTGTTCGAGGCGTGGGATCACCAGGTCGACGGGCTCACCGCCCGCAAGGCGCAGGCGGACCTGATGTCCGCAGTCAATGTCTCCCCGCACTTTCCCAGCCTGGAACGGATCCTGCGTTTCTCCAGCGGCATGGATGGCCAAAGCACCAGGGAGACGCTGCAGGCCGTGCTCAAGGACCCGAGGTACGCGTTCGTGAGTCCGCAAACGCGCACTGTCTTCGGCAACCTCGTCGGGCTGGCCGAGCAGACTTTTTCGTCGGTGATCGCCACCACGCAGGCACCGCTGCAGCAGTTCCTGAACCCGACTCTGGCTGCCGCCACCAATGCCACGGATATCGATATCGCCAGCCTGCGCAAGCGGCCGACCACCCTGTACGTCATCATCCCGACCAACAAGCTGGACGAGAGCAGCAAACTGCTGAATATCTTCTTCAGCACCGTGATCGGCAACAACCTCACCCGGCAGCTGGGCGAGCAACCTGATCTGAAATACCAGATGCTGTTGCTGATGGACGAGTTCACGGCCATGGGGCGGATGAACGTCTGGGCCAAACGCATATCGATCTCGGCCAGCTATGGCGTGCGCGACCTGTGCATCGTGCAGAGCCGCGCGCAGTTGCGTTCGGCCTACGGCGACAACGATGCACAGAACTTCATCACCAATCACGGCGCACAGATCGTGTTCGCGCCGCGCGAGCAGAGC